>JANQGV010000249.1 GCA_028282925.1 Thermodesulfobacteriota bacterium | reverse complement strand
ACCCCGGCAAAATACAGGTCAAAGACCTGATTATTACAAAATAGTATTCTTTTGCAGCAGTTTATGAAACAAAAAGCCTCGACCACAAAGTCGAGGCTTTTTTGTAAAAAAACAATGAAAAACATTATTTATATTTAAATATTTAGCCTTTTGTTTTTAGGCGTGAGATGTGATAATTTTCACAAAAAAGGTGCTTGTTTTTTTGAAAAAATAGCCGAATATAACAGTGATATAGCATATTTGGATTTACTAAGGGGTATCGGATACGACAATGTGTAGGTACAGGTATTTCAAACCGCTCTTGCTCTTACTGCTGATATGCGCCGTGAATCTGTTTGTGACGCAATTGCACCTCTGTGGGGCTGAAGAACCCCTAACGTTGCTTGCAAAAGCCGAGGAACAGTTTTCTCAAAAAAAGTATTCCGAGGCTTTATCGTTGTATGAAAAGGCGATCGAAGGCGACCCGTCGCTGGTGCCTGCCTACCGGGGTATTGTGAGGAGCTACCATGTCTTGGGTGACAAGCAGGGCGCGGTTGTGTTTCTCGAATCGCTGTTTCTTGAATATCCGGACAGTCCTGAAATCTATTACGGACTCGGGTACGCCCTGTATACCACTGAGAAGTATGAGCGGGCCCGGACCTATTTTGAAAAAGCCATAGAGTTGAAGCCGGACATGGCCGAGGCCTGGAACAATTGCGCTGCGATCTATCATTTTATTACCCGTGATTATACCAAGGCGAAAAAGTATTATGAACGTGCCATTGCCCTGAGCAGTAAAAGCGGTAATGAGCGTGTGCTGAACATAGCCAGGAAAAACCTGGCAAACCTGCCGCGGCCGGAGGAAATAAAACCGCTGCAGCAGGAACTGAGTCTGGAAGAATTCCTGAACCTGTTTATCGCCCGGGTCGACGAAAAGAACGAACGGGCGGTAGGCCTCCTGGTTCTGGGGCAGCAGGAAAACAGCGAACATGCCATGGAGTGGTTCCTGGGCGAAGCCCTGAAGGCGGCCGCGACAGACAGCATAGCCGAAGAAGAAAAAGCGGTGCTGCTTGCCCGGGTGCTTGAAAAGCACTACCGGAAAAGCTTTTCAAGTGATGCGTTGCACAACAGGCTTGCTGAATATTCGGGCCTTGATGCTGCAAAGAAAAAGGATCTTTACCAGGGAGAGTCATTGCTGAACGGCGGGGTGGAAATGGAGGAGCGCGGCTCGTTTGACGCGGCATTGCAGCGGTATGAAGCCGCCCGGCAGTGTTTCGAGCGCATCGGGGATACCGGGCGCAAAGGGCTGGCGTTGCTGTACCAGGGCGATGTGTACCGCCGGCTAAAAAAATATCATGAGGCCGGGAAGGCATACAGCGAGGCCCTAACCGGTTTTATCGCCCTGCGGGATGACCCGCAGCGGGCCCTGGCGCTTTCATCCCTGGGCATCACCTACTCCCTGATGGGCGAGTATGAAGACGGCCTCGATTTTTTAAAACGGTCACTCAGTATCTATAATCAACTGCATGACGATGTGTCGGCAAAAAAGGTGCAGCAGAATATCACCATGCTGGAGCAACGGATTAAAAAGCAAAGCAGGCAGCCGTAGGCTGTTCGGCGGTATTGTGTTCGTTGGACGCGAAAACGTTTTGAACACATGAGGGAAAGCACTATGGAAGAAAAAAAGAGACCGAATTGCCCTCATTGCGGGCAGGCCATTGAAAAGGAAGTGTATACAATCGCGGGTAAGGTGTACTGCGAAAGATGCAAACCGGCATCGGCGGACGAGACCATTGCCACCGATATAGGGGCTTCGAATGAAGATGCTACCATTGCCTCCGGTGAGGATGCAACCCTGGTCCTTGACGAGCAGGATGCCACAGTAACCCGTGCACCTGAGGAGATGCACCAGTCGACCCTGGTGCTGGATGAGTCGGATGCTACGCAGACGCAGGCTGAAGGAACAGTCACCACCGACGGCAGGACCCTTGCTCTTGATCAGGAGGGCGATGCCGACAAAACCCGCGCACTTGAAACCGGGGCACCCGCCGATGGCGTGACCCTGGATATTTCCGAAGCCGGCCCCAGCGCCGCTGTTTCCGCCGGTATCCCGGGAGACGTGTCCCAGGAGCGCACCTTTGTCACCATGAACCGCAGTGTCGCCGCTACCAGGATGATCCAGGAAATGCTGAAGATCAAGCCGGATGTGGACCTTGAGCAGGCATCCCGCATGTATTTCGGGCGCATGGGTAAAAAAGCCGAAGAAGAATCGATAACACCGGTAAACGAGCTCATTAAGGATTCCGGCGAAGATAACAAGTATATTTTTGACCGGGAGCTGGGCCGCGGGGGCATGGGTGCGGTGTTTTCAACCGTCGACCAGGATATCCGCCGTAAAGTGGCCATGAAGGTCATGCTGCCGGCCGCCAGCAAAAGCCCCCAGCACCTGAAGCGTTTTCTGGAAGAGGCCCAGGTTACCGGTCAGCTGGAACACCCCAATATTGTACCGGTGCATGATATCGGAATCGACGAAGAGTCGAAGATTTACTTTACCATGAAGCTGGTCAAGGGCGAAAATCTCGAATCCATCGTCAATAAAATCGCCAAGGGGGACCAAGAGTACCGGCAGAAGTACGGCCTCGGCAATCTGATTCAGATATTTATGAAAATCTGCGACGGCATCGGCTATTCCCATTCCAAGGGAGTGCTGCATCGGGACATTAAACCCGAGAATATGATGATCGGGGCCTTCGGTGAGGTGATGGTTATGGACTGGGGCCTGGCCAAAGTAATGGGCCGCGAAGATATACAGGCCAAGTCTTCCGAGTCCTTCGATTCTAAGGGCAACCCCCTGCACACCATTGAAGGGCAGGTTATGGGAACCCCGTCGTATATGTCGCCCGAGCAGGCCCGGGGTAAAATATCAGAGCTTGATGAGAGATCGGATATCTTTTCGCTGGGAGGCATCCTCTACAAGATGCTCACCTGTCATGCTCCCTATAAAGCAAAAACCGCCCGGGAGGCCCTGGAAAAGGCCCGCAAGCGTGTACTGCAACCCCCTGACGTCAGGGCGCCGGACCGGCAGGTGCCGCCGGAGCTCAGTGCCATATGCATGAAAGCCATGGCTCGGGACAAGGAGGACCGTTATGCAACCGCCGAGGAACTGAAGGAAGACCTCCAGCGCTACCTCGATGGAAAAAGCGTTTCGGCCAAACGGGACAGTCTGCTGGTCAAGGCCCGCAAATGGGTCATCCGGAACAAGATAGCCGCCATGGGTATTGCTGCGGCAGTTATTTGCCTCATTGTGGGTATTGTGTTAACCGCCGTGTATGAAGAACAAAAAAAGCAGGAAACCATAGCCCGGTATCTCAGCCAGGGCGCCGAGTACAAGCAGGCCGGCAAGTATGAAGAGGCCGAAGAGACATTCTTTGCGGTGCTGGGGCTGGATGCCGAAAACGAAAAGGCGCGAACAGGTATCGCTGAAGTAAGCGGAAAAGCCCTGGCCCTCAAAAACAAGCGACTCGCCAAAGAGAAAGTACGGGAGGCCAACAGTCTTTTCGAAAGCGGCCGGTATGTGAAGGCATATGATGCCTATGTTGCCACCTTTGCACTGGACCCCGACAATGCCGAGGCCCGCAAGTCCATCGGCATTGCAGCGGTAAAAGCCGAAAAACAGAAAGCCCAGGAGAAAATAAAACCGTTGCTGGCCGAGGCCGGAACCCTGGCCGGCAAGCAGTCCGTGATTGACCGTACCATCGGAACCCTGGATGCGGCCATACAAAAGCTGAAGGCGAAAATCAAGGGGTATGAGAATTATTCGGTCAAGAAGCCGTTGTGGGACAAAGAGCGCTCACTGTTGGCGGAAAGCATAAGGAAGCTGAAAGGGGAGGGCCAGATCATTTCCCGGTACAGCGCGGTGTTGAGTTATGACGGCGAGAACAAAGAGGCCAGGCAGGCCCTGGCGAACATATACTACACCAAGTTCAAGGAAGCCGAAACAGTCAACAACCTGCAGGAAATGGCGTATTATGAGGAGCTGATCCAGGCTTTTGACGACGGCACCTATGCGGCCCTTATGAAAAAGGACGGCACCCTGACCATTGCCACCCGGCCCGTGCCCGATGCGCTGTATCTTTTTCGCTATGTCGAAGGTCCCGACCGCCGCATGATTCCGGTACCCTTCGATCCGCAGAAGGGTGTCAATTCGGCATTTAACCTTACAAAGACCGTTTTCAAGCCGGTCGATACAGCCCTGGTTTTCAGCGGATTTCACAAACTGCGGCAGATCAGCGGCCTGCAGCTTCCAAAGGGGTCGTATCTGGTGGTTGCCCGTAAGTCCGGATACCTTGATACCCGTATCCCGGTTTTGATTACCCGCGGAGATGCTAAAAACCTGGGCGGCATACAACTGCATAAAAAGAATTCCGTTCCCGACGGTTTTGCCTATATTCCACCCGGCGATTTTATCATGGGCGGAGACTCCCTGGCTCCGTATTCCGCTCCGCGAACCGTTAAGAAGACCGATGGTTTTTTTATGTCCTCCCGCGAAGTCACGGTGGGAGAGTACCTGGAATTTATCAACTATCTTGAGTCACGTTTGCCGGGCTCGGCCGAAAAGTACCTGCCGCGGAGGTCGGCTACCGCCGGATTTTATTGGCAAAAGATCGGCACACGCTATCAGGCCGATTTTCCCCTGGACTGGCCGGTGCTGGGGGTTTCCTGGAACGATGCCCGGGCCTACTGCAAATGGCTGTCCCGCAAAAACCGGGGTAAAGGGTGGGAGTTCCGGCTGCCCGAGGACTGGGAGTGGGAAAAGGCCGCCCGAGGTGTAGACGGGCGATTCTTCCCGTGGGGGAACTATTTTGACTTTCGTTTCTGCTCCATGCAAAGCTCTATCCAAGGGAAGCGGGACGGGCCTTCGCCGGTGGGAAGTTTTGCCATGGACGAGTCGGTGTACGGGGTTCAGGACATTGCGGGCAACGTTGCCGAATGGTGCGCAACGTTTTACGACAAGGAGCAGAATATGCGTATTACCCGGGGAGCTGCCTGGAGTTACGACCAGGAAAGCTTTGCCCGCTGCGCCGGGAAAAACGGCCAGAGTCAGCCGGATGTGAAAGATTTCCGTGGATTTAGAATTGCCTTATCTATGAAAAAATGATAGTGTTTCCATAAATTTTTATCTATTCTATGAAAGCTCTTACAGCATGATAGAAATAGAATCTGCCGGGTTGACCGATGTCGGCCAAAAACGAGAGGGAAATGAAGACGCGTTTTTCGTTGATGAAAAGCAGCAAATCTTTGTAGTGGCCGACGGCATGGGGGGGCATCTGGCAGGGGAAGTAGCCAGTGGTATCGTTGTTGATACCTTCGGCAGGTTTGCAAGGGGTGAGGATGACTGCACGGAGTTTGCCGTACCGGACGATGCCCTGTCGGCCGAGGCAACCCGGCTGGTATCCTGTATTCGAAAAGCCAACCATGAGGTGTTTACCAAATCCCGCTCCGACGAGAATTGCCGCGGCATGGGTTCCACGGTGGCAGCTATTCACAGCACCGGCGATACGATCATTGCGGCCAACGTGGGAGACAGCCCCATCTATTTTGTTCGGGACGGTGATATCGAGCTTATTTCGGTCATGCATACCGTTGCCGCCGAGCAGGCTGCAATCGACCCCGAGCGATTAAAACTGCTGCCCGAAAAGTTTCTGCACATGCTCTCCCGGGCCATCGGTGTGAGTGAAGACGTGCAGGCGGATGTGTGTGAAACCCAGTGCTTTAAGGGTGACAGCTTTCTGCTCTGTTCCGACGGGTTGAGCAACCTGGTCGCCCCCAATGAAATGGCGGACATCGTGAGCAATAACAGCGCCGAAGAGGCCTGCAGGAAGTTTGTGGACATGGCCAATGAACGCGGCGGCGATGACAATATCACGGTTATTGTTTTACGGGTAAAAGAGGTCGGGTCAAGGAAGGGAACATTTCGGCGTTTTGTGATGCGGCTTCTGGGGTTGTAAGAGGTGCCCGGTACCACTTTGATTATAAGAATATACTATATATAGAGGAGGATTTTTCAAATGCCGAGTTTAATCCTGCAATTTAAAGATACAGAGCATGGTGAGTTTCCCCTGAGCACAGGCTCCTCCATTACAATCGGCAGGCGGGAAACAAATACTATCGTCATCGACAACCTGGCGGTTTCAGGCAATCACGCCAAAGTCGATTGCCTTGACGACGGGTATCTTTTGACGGATTTGAAAAGTAAAAACGGTACGTTTGTGAACGGCAAGATCGTTTCTTCCCACTGGCTGCAAAAGGGAGATGTGATCAGCATCGGCAAACACTCTCTTATATTCAAACTGGCCGAAGGGGAAGCACCCCCGCCCGCCCATGATATGACGGAAGAGACAATGGTGCTGGATACCGAAGAATACCGGGCAATGCTTGACCGCAGTACGCCCAATATGCCTGCGCAGAGCGAAAAAGCCGAGCGCATGGGCGTTCTTTCGTTTGTGAAAGGCGGTGAGGGTGAGTATGAACTGAAGAAGAAACTGGTTAAAATCGGCAAAGATGATTCCAATGATGTTGTTGTAGGCGGTTTGATGGTGGCTAAAACAGCTGCAACCATCAGTAAACGTCCAACCGGCTATTATCTGAATTTCGTAGAAGGCATGAGCAAGCCCAAGGTTAACGGCAAGGCCGTGAAAGATTCGGTGCTGTTGAAAGAGTTCGACACCATTGAAATCGGTTCCCTGCGAATGGAATTCATTATCAAAGAGTAAAATTTTTTCAGTTTACGAGTCGCTTTCGGGGCGGGATCGTCATTGATTCCGGTCGGCTCCGATAGCCCTGCATGAATGCTCAAACGAACGGATCCAGTATGTCGGTTCGCGTAACGGCAGCAGCCATCGCCGTCATTTCCCTTTCCTTGTATTGTCTGACACTGGCCCCGGGCCTGACCTTTATCGATAGCGGAGAGCTTGCCGCCGTCTGCTCCACGGCCGGAATCGCCCATCCTACCGGCTATCCCCTGTTTACCATTCTCGGTTACCTGTTTACCCGCATTATCCCGGGACGGGACATACTGCTTTTGAATTTTCTGTCGTCCTTGTGGGCCTGCGCAACGCTGACTATACTGTTTCTGCTCTGCCGGAATATTTTTTTTCAGACCGGATCGGAAGAAAAATGTTCTGCAATGCGACCGGTACAGGCTGTTGCCCTGGGGGCCGGTGTGCTGTTGCTGGGGTTTTCGCGGGTGTTCTGGGCGGTTGCGCTTGAAACCGAGGTGTATGCCCTGCAGGCCTTCTGTACGGCGTTTGTCATGCTGGCCGCCTGCCGTGTTTTCTGTAGCGAAGGGCGCATTGCCGGACCGTGGAATGCGCTCCTGTTTTTTTCTCTCGGGCTCAGCTTTTGCAATCATATGAGCACGGTGCTGCTTGTTCCGGCGCTTATGTATCTGGCGTTTGCTTCCCGGCGAACATGGTATAGCGGCTGGAAAAAACTGTCGGCCGCGGCCGGATTTTTTTTGCTGGGTTTAACCCCGTATGCCTATCTTCCCCTTCGGGCCGCTACCAAGCCGACGCTCAACTGGGGGAATCCTTCCAATTGGGAAACCTTTCTATGGCATATCGGCGGCAAGCAGTACCGGGTGTGGATGTTTGCCTCGCTGGAATCGGCAATCAGGCAGGCAAACTATTTTGTGAGCCTTGTTCTCGATGCATTCGGATATGTGCCGATTGTGCTGATCCCTTTCGGCATCTGGCACCTGTTTCATCGGAACCGTCGCATGTGCTGGTTTCTGATTATTCTTTTTGTCAGTGATGTCGCCTATGCCATTAATTATGACATCAATGATATCGACGCCTACTTTCTGCCGGCGTTCATGGTGTGCGGCATATGGATGGCAAGTGCCCTGCTGTATGGTGTCGAGGTTGTATCGAAAAAAAGCTCAGCAGTTTCCCGGCTCGTCATGGCGGGGCTGTGCCTGCTGTTTGTTTTGCCGCTGGGGCTGCATTACCGAGCCGTGGACCAGAGTTCCAACCGGCTGGTAGAGCAGTATGTCGACGATATCCTGAAAAGTGTCGAGCGGAAGGGTATTATCCTGTCCTATCAGTGGGACTACTTTTGTTCGCCGTTCTACTATGTGCAACGGGCCGAGAACCGGCGCCCTGACGTGTGCATGATTGAAGTGAAGCTGCTGAAGCGGTCGTGGTATCTCAAACAGTTAGAGAACAACCATCCTGAGGTAGCGGGCAGATCCCGTGATGAGCTTGAACGCTATGCCCGGGAACTGTACAAGTTCGAGCATAATCTGCCGTACCGCACGGAGGTGATCCAGACGCGCTACGAGGAGTTGATTACCAGTTTCGTCAAAAACAATATTGCCGACCGACCCGTGTATATTACCTGCGAGCAGGAAGCCCTGGTCGACTCGGGCTTCAAGCGGGTGCCGGTCGGACTCGTCTTCAGGCTCTATCCGCCGGAGCAGCCCTATGTCCGGGGAGATTTTTCGCTGCTGGGTGTCCCCGATGCCGAAGCGTTCAAGCCCGGCAACCGGTATCATGATGCTCTGAGGTCTTTTTATGCCTTTATGTTTACTACACGCGGCATTTATGAAATGCGGTACGGCAATCGCGAGGCAACAGGTACGTACATACAAACCGCGCTGGGCATTGTACCCGGCTATCCATTGGCCCGGAAAGCCCTCTCCCTACTCAACTCGCCTGAAAGATGACACATCTTTGTTTGTACATGAGTATAAATAACTAATGAATAGCAATAATATCCTAATTATTTTTTCAAATTTTCCGAAATTTTATGTAGTAGTTGATTATTGCTCAGTATAATTTTTTGCTTTATTTTTGCCAAAATTCCCCGCTTTTTCCAGGCGGTGAATGGCGCTGCATATTTTTCCAGTTCATTTTTGCCATAAAGGCACCTGTGGGGCAACAGTTAAGCTGATAGAGATTCTGGTCATGCATTTTAAAAAGCCTTTGATTATTACAATCATTCTACTTGTGTTTGCCGTCATAGTTGATTCAGCGTCGGCGCAAACGGATGATTTCAAGGATTTTGCCGAAATCGATCTGGAGGCGATGCTGGATATTGAGATCGTCAGTGCATCAAAGTACCGGCAGAAGCTGTCTGAATCTCCCAACGCGGTTACGGTCATTACCAGCGAAGATATAACCCGATCCGGGGCAGTCGACATCCCCGACCTGTTCAGAATGGTGCCCGGCATGGATGTGATCAATGTGTACGGCAACACCTATGCCGTGTCGGCCCGTGGGTTTAATGAACGCCTGGGCGGCCGGATGCTGGTTATGATCGACGGGCGCAGCATTTATACGAATTTTTTCGGCGGTGTATTCTGGGAGAATGAAGAGGTGTTTTTAGAAGACATCAAGCAGATTGAGGTGATCAGAGGGCCCGGTGCTACCATGTGGGGCGCCAATACGGTAAACGGCGTCATTAATATCATAACCAAAGATCCGGAAGAGTCACGGGAGTACCTGGTGGCGGTACGGACAGGAACCAAGCACTACCGTGAGGGTGTGTTCAGATTCAGCGACCGGCTTACCGATCGGTTCAGTGTAAGTCTAACCGGCGGTTACCGGGAGGATGACGGAACCCGCGGGCAGAACGATTTTCGACGGGTGCCCAAGGCAACCGGCAGGGCGACATACAGGATTACGGACAATTCGGTCGTTAATATTTTTTGCGGTGTGAACGAATCCGAAGCAGGTCTTGTTTTTACCCGGTTCACTCCGGAAGCCGATGTTCATATGCGTTCGCAATACCAGATGGTCAGGTGGGAGCACACCCTTGTATCGGATTCCACTTTTCATCTCCAGTTTTATCACAGCTACTGGGAATTTCACAGCGATGATACGGTTCTGGATATAGAAGAACGGAAATTTGATCTTGAACTGCAGCACTCTTTTACTCTGAACGGCACTAATCGAATCGTCTGGGGCGGCAATCTGCGTTCGGTAGAGGTTGCCTCAAACTATGTCAAAGGCCGGACCGAGCACGACGATATAATCGGCTTGTTTGTGCAGGACGAGATCAGGCTGTATGAAAACCTGGTACTTGTGGCCGGTGTGAAGTATGAAAACAACTCCTTTACGGGCAGGGATTTTTCGCCGCGCGGCAGCCTGTTATACAGCTTCACCGACAACCAGCAGGTGCGTCTTTCTGTTGCAAGGGCGTACAGAACACCGTCGTTTGCCGAAAGCACTATTTCCCTGGTGCAAAAAATGCCGCCGCCGTTCTCCGGGGTTCCGCTGCTGGCGGCATCGGGCAACCAGGGTATTGATGTGGAGAAAATGACGGCATTTGAACTGGGATACCGCACAATCCTTTACGGTAAAATCGGATTGAACGTGGAACTCTACTATAATGAGCTCGACCGGCTGGTGAAAGATTATATTGAGCAGCCGATGTGGCCATATGTTATCAGCTGGGACAATAGGTACAATGCCATAGCAAAGGGGATGGAGGTGGCCGTTGATGTTCCGCTTACCCCCTGGTGGCTGCTGCGGGCAAACTATACCTACCAGTCCGTAGAATACAAGCGGATTGATCAGGACTACATCGGAGCACCCCGGCATAAGTTTAACATTGAATCCCGTTTTACCTTTACGAACGGGTTCAGTATGGACGTCAGACTGCATTATGTCGACGAGGCGAAATGGAACAGCCTGACGGGAAGGGTGAAAACAGACGACTACCTGCGCCTCGACATCAGAATTGCACAGCGGTTGTTTAACGACCGGCTGGAGCTTTCCCTGGTCGGTCAGAACCTGACGGACAAGCGGCACCCTGAAACGTTTGATGTTGTCGGTGAGTACCAGGTAGACCGGTTGATTTACGGGCAGGTTACATTTCGATTCAGGTAAGGCGGAAGTGTATATGCACAGCCGCATATCCATATGACTGCATCCGAGGCGACAGTGATCTGTCGGGCGGCTGATCTACCGGTGCTTTATCTTTCAGATTGCATGAACGGTGCGTATGTATTGGAGTAAAAGAAGAACTCACGGGAAACGGTCCGGCAACAGGTTGCTGAGAATCCTGGCCGGTCTGATTGTTTTTTGCGTCTTTTGTCTCCGGGAGCCCGTTTCAGCGCAGGAAACGGGTGTGCCTCTTGATCTTCAGGCCAAGCTGTTTCTTTCGGCACTCACCTATGATAAAAGCCTGTTAAGGGATTCAGACGGTGTGCTGACGGTAGGGATATTGTATGTTGCCGGGGCGGCACGGTCGGAAAAAAAGGCACAAAGTTTCAGGGCGATTCTGGAGCGGTACAAAGACAAAAAAGTTTCCGGTCTTGTATTGAAAACGGTGATGTGCGGCTGTGCGGAAGTGGATGCTTTCAGACGGAGTATCAAACAGGACGCCTTTGATGTTGTATATATGGCACCCGGAATGAAACCGCTGGTCCGCCGATTATCGATGGTGACCCGTACTGAAAAAGTTTTTACGTTTACCAGTGAGATCGAGTATGTTGCAGAAGGCGGCTTGTCGATGGCGGTAGGCGTTGAAAACAATAAACCCAAACTGTATCTTAACCTGGATGCTGCGCGGGCCGAAGGTGCCGACTTCAACTCAAGGCTGCTGCGGATTGTGAGAATTGTGGGTAAAAGCGACAGGTGATTCGACGGTGACAGGCGTTTTGCGGGAATATATATGATTACGGCCTTTCAAAATATGACCATTCGAAATAAGCTGATTTCAGCCGGAACCCTCTTTGCGGTTCTGATTGGAAGCTTTGTTTTTATTCTGTTTCCGTATCAGCAGAAACGCCAAATTCTCGACCAGTCACGGGTGCACGCTCTTGATATCGGAAAAATGACTGCCGACAATCTGCAGGCGAGTCTTGAATTTCAAGACAGGGCAACGGCACGTGAAGTGGTTGCCATCCTGGAAGAGAACCGGGACTTTGTATTTGTTGTTGTGCGTGACAGGAAAGGAGACGTTTTTATAGCTGAAGGATACAATCGAGCTCGTCCCTTTTTGTCAAATCACGATACGCTGATGCCCGTGTGTACTGTTGCGGGGGATATGACGGTCACGACCATGCCGATTCGGGTCCGCGGACAGGTAATCGGATCGCTGACGCTGGGTCTTTCCCTCAACAGGATCAATGCCCGTATTTACACGATCATGCTGGTGGCACTGATGGTGAGTGTCATGATCATTGCCGTTATGATAGCCTTTTACTTTTTTATCGGCAATGTAATTGCACGTCCCATACAGAAGGCCATCGATGTATCGTCGAGCATTGCCCGGGGGGATTTTACCCGCAGGCTCGACGTTACGTCCCGTGATGAAGTTGGAAGGCTGGCCCAGGCTTTTAACGACATGACCTGGAAACTGAACAAAAGTATCGGGGAACTTGAAAAATCTGAAGAGAACTACCGGCTGCACTTCGAGAATGTATCCGATCTCATTTTTTCTCTTAACGTCGATCTGACAATCGTGAGTGTTTCACCATCGGTGGAAAAGCTTCTTGGGTATGCTCCTGTTGATCTTGTCGGGCGCAATCTGCATGAGGTTGTATTTATCTCCGACGATTGCCTGTCCCGAATTACCTCTGATACACGCCGGGCGCTGGCCGGGGAGGAAATCGGCTCTTCGGAATATACATTTGTGGCAAAAGACACCATTCGTAAAATGTTTGAAACCAGCATGGCACCACTTTTCCAGGAAGGCAAGACTGTTGCGGTTGTGTGCGTCGCCCGCGATGTGACCGATCGCAAAAGGGTGCTGGAAGAACTCAGTCAGACAAAGGATTTTCTGAACAATGTCATCGAAAGTTCGCAGGACGGTATTGTGGTTACCGACAGCACGGCCAAAATCACTATGGTCAACCGTTATCTGCTGGATCTGCTGGAATTTGAAAAAACAACAGACATTGCCGGTAAATATATTATCGATCTGATACCTCCCTGCGGAAAATCATACCGGGCAACTACCGGGGAAACAATTGTAATAGATGAAAAGCTGTACGAAGATGCCAGAGCTATAAATGAACAGCTCTTTGAAGAGGGTAAGGTGTCGAACTGGCAAAGCTACCTTCTGGCCAGGAGTGGGGTTTTGATTCCAGTCGAGCAAAGTGCCGTCATCCTCTATTCGGCCGGTGGAGAGCGGATCGGCGCAGTGGGCATTATACGGGACATTACGGCACGAAGAAGGGCCGAGCGTGAATTGCGGGAAGCGAATGATTTTCTGGAAAGTGTTATTGAAAGCAGTCACGACGGTATTATTATATCCGATGCCGAAGGAATCATCCTTTCCGTGAACAGTGCGATTAAGCGTATAACCGGATTCGGTACGGCAGAGCTTTCCGGGAAAAAACTGTCGACCCTTGCAGCAGAGGACCCGGACATGCTGGAGCGTATCCCGGAAAAAACGAAGGAACTTTTTGAAAAGGGGTCGGCGTCCTTTGAAATAAAGCAGACTACCCGGGACGGAAGATCCATCGATTTAGAATACAGTACGTCGATGATCAGCGATGAAGAGGGTACCTATGTTGCGGCAGTGTCGATTGTGCGTGATATTTCAGAACGCAAGGAAATGGAGAGACAGCTGCTTCAATCCGAAAAGCTGAAATCGCTGGGTGAGCTGGCCGGGGGGGTAGCCCATGACTTCAATAATGTCCTTGTGGCTATTTTGGGAAGGGCGCAGTTGCTGCGAAAGGCCAGTGAACGGCCGGATGATCGGGCAGAGCGCAGGGAATCGGTTATCGAGTTGCAAAAGGGGTTGAAAATTATTGAAAAAGCAGCCCTTGACGGGGCGGAAACCGTGCGGCGTATTCAGGAGTTTTCCCGCCGCCGTGATGAGGACAGCTATTTTACCACGGTCCACATCAATGCGATCATTGAAGATGCCATAGAGTTTACACGGGTGCTCTGGAAGGATGATGCTGAAGCAAAAGGGATCCATATCACCATTGCAAAAAATCTTGCATCGATACCACCGGTTGCCGGCAGTGCTTCCGAACTGCGCGAGGTCTTCACCAATTTGATAAAGAATTCAATCGAGGCAATGCCGAAGGGCGGGTCCATTACCATCCGGACATTTCGAGACGATAAGCACGTGGTCATTAAAATCGAAGATACGGGCCAGGGTATTCCGGAGGTATCCCGGGACAGGATTTTCGATCCGTTTTTTACCACCAAGGGGCCGCAATCGACCGGACTCGGCATGAGTGTTTCATACGGTATCGTAAGCCGCCATAAAGGGACTATCGTTCTTGATTCGTCGGTTGATAGGGGCACCTCCTTCATTATCAGTTTTCCCGTCCAGGCATGGCCGCAGCAGCCTGAAAAGGCGGTTGTGCACATTCCGTCGGAGAAGGAGGCCCACATCCTTATAATCGACGATGAGATGGAAGTGCGCGAAACGCTGGGCGACATCTTGACCGAAGGCGGCCACACAATCGAGGCGGCATCAAACGGTGAAAAAGGAATTCGGCTGTTTCAGCAGGGCGACTTCGACCTGGTGTTTACGGACCTGGGCATGCCGGGTATGTCGGGCTACCAGGTTGCCGAGGCGATCAAAGACATTGATGACAGTGTTCCGGTGTTTCTTATCACCGGCTGGCAGGTGCAGTTGAGCGATGATGAGTTGCGTGAAAACGGGATTGACTTTGTGCTGAACAAGCCTTTTCAGATTCAGCAGGTTTTGGCCCTCGTGCAAGAAGGCCTGAACATTCGAGAGAAACGCAGACAAATGATCGGGTGACCCATCAGCTCTGTTTGATGTAACGTTCCGGCGGCTCAAGAGAGGATCTCTTGAGCCTTTTTTTTGCTCCCCGGGGAATTATATGCAGAGAGCCCCGGTTCGGAAAAATCGCTTCGGCACAGAACGCTTATTGCGTTTGCATGATCCTGAATATCATGGTACCATTTTAAGAATTATTCGTTGTTTATTGACGGTGCAGGAATCTTTTGTTGTGAGCGGCATCCGGAGAAACAGTCATATGACTGTGCCGATGTTTTTGTGCACGTACCAGTTATGCAGGGAGAAATACGATGCTCATCGTCATGGAAAAGGATGCAACAGAGGGGCAGATCGATAAGGTTATCAAGACTATCGCCGGCATGGGGCTGACCCCGGTTCCTGTCCCCGGTTCTCAGCGTACCGCAATCGGTATAGTAGGAAACGCCGGCCCGCTTGACCCGGAAAAGTTTCTTAGCCTCGACGGTGTGAAAGAGGCCATACCGGTTTCAAAACCGTATAAACTGGTCAGCCGTGAAGTGAAGCCGGAGAACACCTGTCTGCAATTCGGCGATGTGATTATCGGAGGTGATGAGATTGTGGTTATGGCGGGACCCTGTGCGGTGGAGAGCCCTGAACAGTGTCTTGCTATCGCCCGGGCGGTTAAAAAAGCCGGAGCTCAGTTTTTCAGGGGAGGGGCTTTCAAGCCGCGAACATCACCCTACAGTTTCCAGGGCCTTGGAAAAGAAGGGCTGGACATCCTGGCCCGCGTCCGGGAAGAAACGGGCCTTTTTATTGTGACCGAAGCCATCGATCATGAAAATATCGCCATTGTTGAAGAGGTTGCCGATATTGTGCAGATCGGTGCGCGCAACATGCAGAATTTCAGCCTCCTCAAGCGGGCTGGAAAAAGCCCCAAGCCGATTATGCTGAAGCGCGGCATGTCGGCGACAATCGAAGAGCTGTTGATGGCCGCCGAATATATTACATCCCAGGGCAATCATCGTATTATTTTATGCGAACGTGGTGTGCGTACCTTTGCCGACCATTCCCGCAATACGCTGGATCTGAGCGCAATTCCGGCTGTTAAAGCCGTCAGCCACCTGCCGATTATTGTCGATCCCAGCCATGCCGCCGGACGGCGCGACCAGGTGATTCCCCTGTCACGCGGTGCAATCGCGGTCGGAGCCGTGGGTTTGCTGGTGGAGGTGCATAACGACCCGACCAACGCTCTCTCGGACGGGCCCCAGTCGCTTTACCCGGAACAGTTCGAGCAACTGATGGAAGAAGTGCGGGTGCTTGCAAAGCTGCCGCGTGGTTGAGAGTATTTGGAGCGTTCGATTTTGCAGGAAAGCAGATATGACCCTCTATCCCGCAAACCTATGTCGTTTTTTTCTATTACCGGTGCTGTTTGCAGCGTTATGTGCAACGGGTTGCCGGACCTTTGAGGATGGTACAACCCCCCGGAAGGACGATGCGTTTATTTTCTTTGAAGGGCAGAAAGCCCTTGATGCCAAGGATTATACAGCCGCCATCGATTTTTTTCAGATGTTCATGCAAAAATACCCTGAATCCGAGCATTATTCCTGGGCGCTTCAGCGCCTGGGTGAATCGTTTGAAGGGTTGCTTGATTTTGAATACCATCTGAGCGTTAAAAACGGTGAGCCGGAAAAAGCCGCCCGAAAGCGTTTTCTGGAGCGTTTCGAGCAATACCGCTGCTGGAATGATGCAAACGGGGCTCTTGCCTATGACGGGTCGCACTACCAGCGTGTTCTCAAGGAGTATCCCGAAAGCCCTATTGCCGATGAAGCGGCCTACAAGCTCACACCCTGGGAAAAGGAGTTTACGGGAAAACCGAACGGTCCGTTGCGTGAATTCAACTACCTAGAACAGGTATTGGAAAAATATCCGACAACATCTTTTCGTTTCGAGATACTGTACAAGATGGCCCGCAGAGGTCATTTGCTCTTTGAGATTTACACGTACGCGCCGGATATGCGCTTGCGCGACAGCGACTGGGCCGAACAGTTTCGAGTAAAGGCCCTGTACCTGTATAAGCTTGCCTTGAAAGACCCCCGCCATACAAAATATTCGCAAAAATCATGGGCCGGTCTGAGAGCCCTGGAAGACGGTAAACGGATATTTCAACTACAGTAGGTAGTCCTGTAGATTGGTCGATCCATACCTGCTGTCCGGGTTTCCTTTTTTCAGCCGATGGGCAACAATAGCCAGTATTTTTTTCAGGCCGTCGGTCTTTTCCGGGTCGCTGCCGGGATAGATTTTAACCGTTGTTTTTTCCCCTTTCCGGACCACCTGTACCAGAAACCTGTTGGGCGGTCCTCCCTCAACAGCCAGGGCCTCGATTAAGACGCTGTTTTTGTCCCGGCTGATGTAGCTGTTTTGCAGCTTTAAGATTTTACCGGGATGTTCTTCGGCCGACGATGTGTGGGTGGAGAAGAACTGCGGCAGATCAACCGGCCCTTCTAGAACGATGTGTGGCATTGTATGTGCTCCTTTAAAGGAGGCGGTTGGAAAACATCCATCTACTGCGTTGCGTTCAGCCTTCGTCACTGCGGCGTACAAACAAGTACGCCAAATGATCCACAGAAAAAACCTTTTTTCCTGTTGAAGGGAACAACGCACATACGTGCTTCCTGTTTTCCACTTTCAGGGAAAACAAGGCAACCGCTACGCGGTTGTATGTTGCCACCAAAGACTTTCGCGCGCCTTGTATCTGAATATTTTCCGACCGCCTTTAGTTTATTGTTTGCCGGAAACTTTGCTGCAAAGGGGCAAAAGGAAACTGTCCACTATTGTTTACTTACTATACTCGCATAGCATCTCTAAATCAACTGTATGGTATTATTTTTGACAACCTTTAAAAAGTATGCGATCCTAAGATATTTAGTGAGTCTTTTGGAGAAGCAGCGTGGAACGAGAACATGCCCTGTTTATCAACAGAAACGAGAATCTGAAATACTTGAACGACAGCTATAGCCGGGTCTATTTCGGCGATGAGTTTTGCGAACGGCTTTTGCCTGCATCAGGAGAGTTGACCGACCTGCTCGGGCAGGTGCAGTCCCGAAATTGTGCTTTTACGCTGGTAACGCCATATGTTACTGAAGACGGCCTGAAGCGCGTTGAGAAGCTTCTGGGCCTTGTTCCTGCCGGAACCGAAGTTGTGTTCAACGACTGGGGTGTGCTCAGGATGCTGCGCAGCAGTTTCCCGCACCTTAATCCGGTTATGGGCCGTCTGCTGACGAAAATAAAACGCGGACCCAGGATTGCAAATTTCCTGGAGATACTCCCGGCCGATGCCCTTGATCACCTGCGCCGGACAAACCTCGGCGTACCCGTTTATCAGACATTTCTGGCCGACAACGGTGTTTCGCGGGTTGATATCGACAACCCGATACAGGGACTGCGCCTTGATGACGTTCCGGAGCAGATACATTTGTCGCTGTATATTCCGTTTGCCTACGTCACCACAACCCGGTTTTGCCTTGTTGCAAACTGCGACGATCAGGAGCAAAAGGGTTTCATCGGTGTGTTTCCCTGCGGACGGGAGTGTCGGAAGTATACATTTTTCCTGGACAATGCCGTTATGACAACATTGCTGATTCGAAGAGGCAACACCATCTTTTACAAAAATACCGACATTGCCCGGGAGGTTCGGGATTCCGAGCGGGTTGACCGGATAGTCATTCAACCCGAAATCCCTCATTAAGAGGCTGTTGGAAAACGTCCATCTACTGTGTTGCGCGAATTGTTCGTCACTGCGGCGTACAACTACGTACGCCTCATTCCTTACAATGTCACGCGCCTTGTATCTGAACATTTTCCAGCAGCCTCCGTGAGTGATGAAAACTCCGAGCTTTTGCGATGTTCGTAGTCTTCTTCAATGCGGTGAGTCATCACTTCGTTTGGGGTGAGGGGCCTTATGACGTGAAAAAGCAAAATATTGAATTGAAATTGAATTCAAATTCAAAATAATCGTTGACGTCGTTGCCTGTTTTCTGTAACACTACTTTATTAAATATGTAATGAGATCTTGACAGGTAAAAGTTTAGAAACTAAAATATTAGTATGCAAACAAAGTGGCATGGTAAATTAATTTCCAGCAAAACATTTAAACCGGTGAATCCATGAAACCTAAAGCTTACACACTGTCTGCACTGCTTATCATTATGATGGGGCTCTTGTGCCTTGGTTGTTCAAAAGACTCTGATGAAGCCCGGAAAAACTTGCGCCCGGCCGGTGTTACCCTCCAGGAAGCCCTGCGGGGAGAAATCGTCATCAATATACAGGCAACCGGCACCATCGCACCCAATCATGAATCCTACCTCGGTCCCAAGGTCAACGGCCGGATTGAAGAGTTTTTTGCGGATGTGGGCGAATTTATTGAGAAGGGGAAACCGCTGCTGCGGCTGGAACAGGTCAGGTTCAAGCTGGCTCTGCAGGAGGCTGAGGCATCATACAAGGAAAACCAGGCCCAGTTGAAAAACCTGCAACTCAAGCTGGAACGCAAAGACGAACTCTTTAAAAAAGGCATCATCGACAAACAGATGTATGATGATATAGCAACCGAGGTCGCACTTGCCCGAGCCCGGGCTGATGTGGCCGGGTCCCGCCTGGACCGCGCCAGGGAGGACATGAAAGATTCGGTATTGTACGCCCCATTCAGCGGATTTGTGGTGGAACGCAAGATGAACACCGGTGAGATTTTTTCAGGTATGGCAAATGAGTATGTTTTTCACCTGGTGGATACCTCAATCGTCAAGGTGGAAGTAAACATCTTCGAAACCAAAAAGCAGTACATCAGTGTAGGTAAGAAGGTATCGGTGGCGGTGGATGCAGTGCCCGACAAGCTGTTCGACGGGGCCATCACCGTGGTCAATCCCCTGGTTGATCCCGCCAGCAGAAAGTTCCTGGTGAAAATTGAAATAGCAAACGCCGATTTTGCCCTTGAGTCAGGAATGTTCGCCAGGGTGAATATCCCGGAGGAGCAGCGGGCCGATGCCCTGCTGGTGCCTGCGGCTGCTTTGCTGGAGCGTAACGGTGAAAAAGTTGTTTTCCTGGCCAAAGAAAAAAAAGCAGTTCAGCAGGCGGTGGAAGTCGGCTTAATGACGCACGAGCGTGTTGAGATACTCAAAGGAATCGCCCCGGGCGACCGTGTGATCGTTGACGGGCTGTATGCCGTGAAAGACGGCACGCCTCTTCTTATCGAAAAGAAATAGAACGCAAACAGCGAATCCTCAACGAGAGGCTTTTCTATTTATGAACCTTACAGAGATATCCATAAGGCGACCGGTTACCGCAACCATGATTATGCTGATCATGATGGTGCTGGGCATGGTGTCGTTCGACCGTTTGGGCCTCGACTTTTTTCCTGATTTACAATATCCGGAAGTGGCCATTATCACCACCTATCCCGGGGCATCGTCCGAGGAGATCGAGACCCTGATCACCCGGCCGCTCGAGGAAACGGCGGCCACGGTTTCCGGCGTACGCAAGGTGAAGTCGTCGTCCCGCGAAGGTGTTTCGCTCATCCAGGTAGAGCTTGAGTGGGGCTCCAACCTGGACCTCATCGCCCAGGATGTACGCAACATGATGGACATTACCTATGATATGCTGCCCGACCAGGTTGAGCGGCCCCTGGTTGTTAAAAGCGATATGGATCTGATGCCGGTCCTGTACTACGGGGTGTTCAGCACTACCGGCCGTGATTTGCGTAACCTGCGCAAGCTTGTGGAAGACCAGCTTGAAAAGCGGGTCGAGACCGTGCCGGGTGTCGCGTCGGTCACGATCTCCGGGGGGCTGGAACGTGAGATACTGGTGGAGGTGGACCGCAAGCGGCTGGAGGCCCACGGGTTGTCACTTGATGACATTATCCGGGTCATTCGCATGCAGAACCGCGACATTCCCGGCGGCCACATTACCCAGGGTACCAGGGAGTATGTGCTGCGTACCATCGGTAAGTATAAGCATCCCCGTGATATTGCAAACACCATTGTGACCGTTAAGGACGGCAGGCCGGTTTACATCAAGGACGTGGCCCTGGTCAAGGACTCCCACAAGGAAATCAGAAACCTCAGCAAAACAAATTATCTCGATTCTATAATCTTTTGGGTCACCAAGGAGTCGGGTGCCAATACGGTTCAGGTGGTTGATGCCGCCCGGAAAGAAATTGCAAAGGTGGAAGAAGCTCTGCCCCCCGATGTGCAGATTCGCGATGTCTGGGATACCTCGAAGATTGTGCGCGATTCGGTTATGCAGCTCCGCACAACGGTTCTTTTCGGCGGGCTTATTACGGTGTGTGTGCTGTTGCTGTTTTTATGGAGCGTGCGAACCACCCTGACACTTATTATTTCCATACCGTTCGCCATTATTACAACTTTTATAGCAATCTATTTCGCCGACTATACCCTGAACCTGATCACCTTGAGCGGTTTGGCCCTGGGCGTAGGCATGATCGTGGACAATTCGGTGGTGGTGCTGGAAAGCATTTTCCGTCATATCGAGCAGGGTGAAACACCCCGTGAAGCGGCGAGAAAAGGGGCTTCTGAAGTCAGTATGGCCATTACGGCCTCAACCCTTACCAGCGTCATCGTGTTTGTGCCCCTGATTTTTGCCCAGGGGGTAGCGGGAGAGTTTACCAAACCACTGGGGTTGACGGTGGCCTTTGCCCTGTTTGCATCCCTGCTGGTGGCTCTGACCATTATCCCCATGCTGGCATCCCGCATTTTAAAGTCGGACGGCCAGCAAAAGGAACGGCAGTTTTACGATAAACTCGCCTCCCGTTACAAACGGGTGATAGGGTTCGGTCTTGCCCACCGGGGGCTGGTGGTCATGGGCGCTTTTGGCGTGTTTGTTATCAGTATTGTCGGCATGGGTATGGTAAAACAGGAATACATGCCCAAGCTGGACGAGATATATACTACCTGCGTTATGAAGCTGGCACCCGGTACCTCGCTGGAAGAAACCTATAAGTTCGTATCCAGGGTCGAGCAAGCGGTCATGAAAAGGCCTGAATTCCGCTCGATCATATCCCTGACCGGCCTTTCCGATTCATCCAAATTCGACCTGGCTTCCGGCGCGGGCCCGGCCGGTGTCAACGAAGCCGAACTCTTTTATGAAATCACCCCCAAGGGTAAGCGCGATATTACCAGCACCCGGTTTAACCAGACTGTGGTGGAGAGTATTCCGGAATTGGCAGAGGGATCCTGCTACTTCATGCAGACAACCGACTATTTTACCCGGGGCGGCGATCGTCCCGTGGTGGTGAACCTGTTCGGCAGCGATCTGCAGGTGCTCAAACAGGAGTCCGACCGGCTGGAGACTTTTTTTCGGGAGGCCGAAGGTATTGTCAACCCCGATAAAAGTCTGAGGATGGGAAAACCTGAACTCAAGATCGATGTCGACCGTGAAAAGGCGGCCCACATGGGCATCACGGCCGGGCAGGTGGCCGACACGGTGGACGCCGCTTTCCTGGGGCGCAAGGTAACCAAGTACCGTGAGGGAGGAGATGAGTACGATATACGGGTCAGATTTACGAAGAGCGACCGCCGGACCATGCAGGACATTGAAAACATTGCCATATCAAGCCCCATGGGCTTTCAAATAAACCTGGCCGACGTTGCCACGATTTACGAGGGTAAGGGGCCTATCGAGATCAAGCGTGAGAACCAGGAGCGCATGGCAGCGGTCAGTGCCAACTACGACTCTGAAAAGCTTGATCTGGGCGGGGTCCGTGAAGCCATTACCGGTTTTTTCCAGCAGAACCCGCTGCCCGAAGGGTATTTCTATAAATTCGGTGGTTCCATTGAGGATATGGGTGAAATGGCCTCCACTATGCTGCTGGTGCTGGTGCTGATTATTTTGCTGGTCTATATGGTCATGGCCGCCCAGTTCGAATCCCTTATTCACCCTCTGGCCATTATGGCTGCCGTGCCTCTGGCGTTCATCGGCGTGGCCGTAGGGTTGCTTGCAACCGGCAATTCTTTGTCGGTAATGTCGTATATCGGTATTATGATGCTGGTGGGCATTGTGGTGAATAACGGTATCGTGCTGATCGACTATATCAACCAGCTCAGGGCGGCAGGTATCGCCAAGAACGAGGCGATTATAAAGGCCGGTGCAACCCGGCTGCGCCCGATCCTGATGACCACCTTCACCACCTGCCTGGCAATTGTTCCCATGGCCGTCAGCCGTGGCGAGGGGTCCGAGCTGTTTGCTCCCATTGCCATCACCATTTTCGGGGGGCTGCTGATGTCGACGGTCCTGACGCTGGTAATCGTGCCCTCTATATACAGTTTGATCGACGGCGCCACCGTTCGCGTCAAATCATGGGTTAAAAGAAAATAATGATGGAAATCGTACTGGCAACCAACAACAGGCATAAACTGAGAGAGTTTCAGGAAATACTTGCAGACAGGGGCATTACGGTCGTTCCCCTGTCGAACTTCCCGGGGTATCCGCAGGTGGAGGAGGACGGCCGGACCTTTGATGAAAACGCCCTGAAAAAAGCGCGGGAAATCGCCGCATACACCGGCCGCGTTACCATGGCCGACGATTCCGGCCTGGAAGTCGATTTTCTGGATGGCGCACCCGGCATTTTTTCGGCCCGCTATGCCGGAGAAGGCAGCACCGATGCCGTCAACAACCAAAAACTTTTACGCGAGCTTGCGGGAGTCGATGAAGAGAGCCGTGGAGCCCGGTTCCGGTGTGTTATTGCGTTGGTTGCCCCTGCCGGCCAGGAGCGGGTTGTGGAAGGGATATGCCGCGGGCGCATTGCCGGTGAGCTGCGGGGAGACAGTGGATTCGGCTATGACCCCCTGTTCATCGATGAGCATTCAGGGCGTACCTTTGCGGAAATGGATGCCGGACAGAAAAACGCAATAAGCCATCGATATCGGGCTATTCAGGCCCTTAAAGCGGTATTGCCTGATTTTTTACGTGCAGAGGAACGGGTCTAACCGGCAGGACGCAAGGTGACAAAGTCGTGCTGTGGGGCGTTTTCAATAACTATTGCGTGTCACATGTCTTTGTGTTATCTTTTATAGATTGTTTACGTCGGGGCGTAGCGCAGCCTGGCAGCGCATCTGGTTTGGGACCAGAGGGTCGGAGGTTCAAATCCTCTCGCCCCGACCACTACTTTTCAAAGCTTTCATAAGCTTTGTCGGTAGCTTGGGGGAACCCCCAACCCTCTAAAACACTTAAAAAGTGTGTCCGTTTTGTGTCCGTATTTAGTTTTTCATCATCTGCCTAATGCCTTCAACTTCGATGTGACTATAGCGGTCGGTTTGCTTGGGGTTTGAATGACCTAGCATTTTACCGATCAGTTTTGAACTCTTTCCTCTGTTAGCATATTGGCTTGCTATACTGTGACGAGTTCCGTCATAAAGCCTCACATGCCTGATTTCGGCAGCCTTACAAGCTTTAGCCCATACCTTGTCAGGTCGACTTTCTCCGTAGTAGTGTCCTTTAACGGTAAATACGAAGTTGCACCGCAAAACCTTCGGTAGAGTCCGAAGCATTTTGGCAATCCCTGGTAAAAGGGGCAGCTGTCTCTGCCTCTTAGTTTTGGTGATTTTCCTGAAAACGCCACCGCTGAAGTTGTGCCTGATAGTAATTATTTCTTTTTTGAAGTCGATATCCTCCCATTGTAGTGCTCTCGCCTCCGCTGGTCGAACACCGTATTGCATCATGAAAATAAAGATCGGCCTATGATGTGGTGGCATTGCACGGAGGACAGTGTCTTGTTCCTCTTCATGTAACCACGTCCAATCTGGATCAGGCACTTCGATCTTCGGAAACTTCGGCGTCTTTGATATCAGTTCCCATTCATGAGCGTCATTTAAAATCTTGCGTAGAGCATCCATTATGTTCTTCTGGCTTTTGGGTGCTAGCTTGCTGGACAAGGATTCGTAAAACTCCTGTATCCTGTAAGACTTGGCAACATCTCTGATGTCTTCCGTACTGAAGAATGGTTTGATTTTATTGCAGTACCCTACAAGTTTCTTGTAATAGCCAGGAGAGAGCTTATTCTTGTCTTTCTCATTTTCTTTCGACTTAAGCCATTTCTCAATGAACAGGTCGAATCGGAATTGTTTCGCCGTTGAGGCCTTATATTCCCTTGGATCAAACTTCTTGTGTTCGATTTGATTCGTGACCCACATCAGTTCCTTAACGCAGTCCCTATAACTCCTGAACCCATACTTCTTGAATCTCCCTTTGTGGTAGAAGGAGATGAAATATGTCTTCGGGCTGGTTTTGTGAATAGGACACTCAAGGTCTTTCGTCGTATCCACAAAATCCTTCTTACATATAGGACATTTCTGTTGTGAGTATATGCTTCCGATCATGTAGAACCCCCTGTCTGGTTTTTCATTCTTCTTTGAGGGGGTATTATTATCTGCTGCCAACTGCTTGTCAAACAAAGAATTTGACGCCTCATAGCCGTATCCTTGACTACCTACGAGGGTTCCTGCAGCAGGAAGGAACGTTGAAATCGTGGACTTCATATTGATAGACTTTTAATCTATGCTCTTTCTCCTGTATTGGTTTTTGATTTGCGATTACTTTTGATGGCACTCTTACCGTCCTGCAACGACTACCTCCTACAGAGAATCGATATAAGCGTCGATGTCTCGAATATCAAACTATACGAGCCTGCCGATCCGTTTGGGGGGAATAGGAAACGGGTGTTTCGAGCTTTTGCACAGTTTGTTTCTGATTGCTCTAGGTGACATCCCCAGATATTCAGCAGTCTCTTCAACGGTAAGCAGTCCCCTCTTTTTTGTGTTCCTTGTCCATTAGGCCTCCTTGTCTAAAATTCATCAGTTTACGAAATTGATACCATTCACGCTAAAACGTATAGGGGCTGTTTCAGCTTATTGCGACTAATCTTTGTTTTCCCACGCTCTATATACAATCAAAATTTGGCATAACTGTTTTTTTCTTTGGTTCTCCACTACCCATTAGTCTTTCAATCTCAGATATCAACACTATGGGTCTACCATCAGCCGCTACTTTGAATTTAAAACCTTCAGCTTTGAGCCACTGTATTTGTCTTGCGGGGTACTTGTACCCAGTAAGAGTTTGAATATCTTCTTTCGTTGCAAACATGACTTCTCCCTTTGCGTAGTGTTTTTGTCTTGTGAATCATTCATGTTTTTCATCACGAAAGTATACTACCTTTGAACCGACTTGCTCAATGACTGTTATGCATTTGCTCTATTTTTTTTGGCTCATTGCCTGATTGATTAAATGTCAGAATATCTGACCGAGCTATGACAAATCCAAAGGCCACAACTGACGTAATGTCAGAGGCCTCCTGATGTACCAGGAGCGCATCAAGTTTGCTATCCACGACCATCACGGCCTTTCTGGTATTGCCTACTCTGATTCTTTAATTCCGTTGTTCTCTCTATATTCCTGATAGAGCATAGTTTACGTTTTTTACAATGTGACTATCCCTCCTTTCTTTTCGAACAAGTGACTGTATCGTTTTGAAATATTCACTCTACTCATACCTATCATCCTGGCAACTTCTGTTTTTGTTGGTTTCTTTTTACTTAGTACACACTCACGAATAGCATTATTAATATCTTCTTCACTCTTCTTTCTTCTCGCTTCATGCGTCCAGGCAGCAGCTTGTTGTTGCCTTTTCCGTACAACCTTTATGTAATCATCAGGCTTCCAATATCTTCCCTTCATTGTCGGTAACCCCATAGCTCCGACATTCACCATGGCCTTACGTAGGCTCGATCTATTTTTATAAGTCCAGTATGATATCGATCTTGCTATGTTAACCAGTTCACCATGGGGTACCTTGCAGTGAAAATACTTCGGGACTTCTATTTCATTAAGATTGGTAACATAAAGTAGAACCCGTTTTTCTAACTCACTATAGCTCTTTGATTCACAAGCAATCAAATACGCATAGTATCTTGCGTTATCAAAGATACTGCAGTTTCTAGAATCTGGGTCGAGTGTGTCCTCAAAAGGTCTTATGCCATTTAAGAAGTCTTTATCTACTACTCTAATACCCCTCTGCTTCAGTTTGATTTTGTTTGGTATATATTCTACCAATTCTGTCAAACTATACGGCCTTCCACCCTGGATGACTTCCCACTTGTCATGTAAGGGATTTTTCACCAGTTGCCGCTGATGGGTAATAACCTTGTCAGCACAGAGTAGTTCTTTGTAGCCGAATACAACATCCTTCAGGAGTTGTTTTGAACTCCGACTTGCATTGTTAAAAGGGAAAGCTCCTATTTCATATATTAAATGGCTGTAATGGTTGTCTTTGTTTATTACAGTAAATGTTGGGCAGGGTAGTCCCTTTTCTTCATGAAACAATGCTGACTTCTCGAAATCGAGATCAAACGTTATATAACTACCAAGCCACGGATTATTTATTTGGATGTTAGGAAATTCTAAAGCTGTTCGCTTTTTATTTATATGGCTGATTACCTTGCCATATGAGCAGTAGGGTCTATCTGGAATGTTTTCCCTAAACCGCTCCATCGCAATTGCGGCACTCAAGCATTCTCCTTTTTATTAGGAATGGAGTGCAGCAAGTACGACAAAGATGCAAATTGTCATATAGTGTTATTACCTATGCTGTTGTTAATCGTTCTGTTTCAGTTTGCTTTTCTACCATGGCATCTCGGCAGAAACACATTCCTGCGTGCTTAAGGAGCTATAAAAAGAATCTATCAACTCTTTTTCTTTGTCGGGGTGAACACATTTGAGTAATGCTTTTGCTAGTTCTTGCATCAATTTTTGCAGATCCTTTTTGCTTGTATTCTCAATCGTTGTCCATGTTAAAGCCTGAAACATGTCGTTAACTTCTCCAACTCCGAGATTTTCGCCCTTAAAACAGTCCATAAAACGTTTGCTTGACTCCATTGCGAATACCTTTCTGTTAATGTTATTCTTTTGTTAGTAAGTATTTGTCTAATGCTGCACTAGCGTATTTCACGTTTCTAAAAAAAGCCCACTCAACTAGCCTTTTTTATCTCCAGAATCGACGATCTCTGTTGACCCCTACCGATGGATGCCCTTCCTTGAGGGATTTCGACCCATCCTGAAGGGAAATAGCCAGCAGAGTTCAGCGCTGCACTCCCGAACATCTTTAGTACTGTAGTGTGAGCAGTGCCGACAGAAAAGCCTGATCGCCTTAACTGGTGTAAGTTCCATCGTCCTGGTGCCGTTCTTCGTTTTACACGTGTGTGTAACCGCCATGTGTTAACCTTCCTGTGATTGATTTACCGTTGCCTTATGCCGTTCTGTATTCACTTGTAAGCTGTTATCTCTCTATACGCATCGCCTCCTTCCTTGTAGAAGCTGTTTAATGTCAAGCCTATCTCATGATGTCAGGACAGAGAATCCCCTGCACCATGAAATCCAGTTGCTGGCCAATTCATCGACAGACACCACACCTGTACGCAAGTCACCTGTGGTGATGACTGCTAAGGTGGTGATGTGGTTCGGCTATCTGTTGTTGATTACGTTTGCGTAGATAGGACGCACTGACGTTGCAGGATTGCACGACATGTGTGTCCAGGTGTGGTTGATGTCCAGATGGTTACCGTTACGGCGATATGATCAGTCTTGCTCAAAAGACACTCCTCCATAGCGTGATTGCTCAAGCTTATCGGTTCCCGTTGTGTGTGTGATTTAGTCTGTGTGGTGTCGGGCATGATTGCCCAGAAGAAAAACGCCATGTAGGCGTTGCGTTGGTTTATTTCCCACTCTCTATGGGACATATTATCAAAGTTTTCGGATTTTGTCAATCTGAATGTGGGTGCGGTAATCGTAATCGCTACACAGTCTTCACTGTAGGCACATATTAGTACTAATATTACTAGTTATTTGATTACTATTACTATTACTAGTAAATATTCTCTTTAGTAAAAGACGTAATAGTAATACAGTGCTTAAATGCATTTAAGCATTTAAGCGAGTAGGTACGGATTTGCCGTTTTGTAGGCATAAAAAAAGCCCATCGGGATTCCGACAGGCTTATTTGTGTAGTTAGTATGATAGTGGCAACTTGCTCAACACTCTTTTCTGGAACGGCTGTTGTTGAGGCTGTGCTGTCGGTGCCTTATTAGTTGGCCCCCAATCGCCATTAGCCACATTCTTTATTGTTCCCATCATTGCATTGCTTACCCTAGCTTGAGCCTCGGGATCATTGCGGAAGTTCAAAACTCTTCGGAACCATGATGGGCTAGCATTCCTTTGCTGCTTATCCTTAACAGGATTGCCCTTGCCAATATCGGTTTCAGGCTTACCATTAACCAACTCGTTATACAGTTGAGGATTGAACTGTGCTAGTTCCTGCTGCATGATTTGTTGGATAATGGCAGGTGCCTTATCCTTATATGTTCGCTGAACCTTGATGATGAATCTTTTCCACTCCTTCGCACTTGCAGCAGGAGAAGGCTGCTGGGGAAGATTGTCAAGAACCATTACTGGCATAGCGTATATAGGTCTGATTGGCTTTCCCTGTTCGTCAAGGTCATCTTTTCTTATTGGTCGCATTTCATTTTCGACTTCGTCAAACACAAAGTTGTTGTACGAAACTCGATACTGAGCACCAGACTGACCCTGGACGCCCCTTGAATATGTAACCATCTCTTTATGCATCTTGATCGGGTTGCCAGAATGGGTGTTCCAAATCTGTCTAGTTGTTTCGAGCACGTTATTGGTGAGCTTATTGAAGTCCACCTTTTCAGTTGGAGCATATTTGTTCTTTAGCCTCAACTCAGAATCCAGAAGTGCAAGCTTATTTGCATGATCTTGTTCGACAAGCTTCTTATAATCACCAGACATGGCGTAGTCAAACTCAGCCTTCTTAGATGTCATGGCAGTATCGTAGGCGTTACGAATAGCACGAGCATCGTTTACTTGATTGACATTCCAATTCATTGTGCCGCTTTGAATGTTTGAGCGTAGATCACTTAGTCCCTTATTCCAACTAGAGCGCATACCAGGGGCAAAGTTAGTTTGCCTACCAGCTGCGTTAACCTGTGATAACCTCCTCTGATATTGCTCATAAGGATTATGAGGCATTGGTGGTTGACCACCTTTAGTTGCTGTCTGAAGTGCCTGAACCTGATCTTCATCAGACATATCGAAAAAACCAGCGTCAAGGTTCATTGCCATTGCAAGCTGTTTACCTAGTTCAGCATCGCCCGATGTAGTGTATTCATGCGCCAGTGATTTAAGTTGAGACATTTTGTCTTCATTAGCTTTCGTAACCCTGTTTGTTCTGTGGTTGTCAAATACAGAACCAACTGCGGCACCTGCTTGCATGCCATGCATTACATCTCTTAAGTTGTATTTACCCATTATTGCCCCAATCCTTGCATCCAGCTAGCAATTCTACCAGTAGTTGCTTGGCTGTTGGTAGTGTTCAAGCCTTTATTAGCCAGCCATGTACCAAAGATATTATCCCAAGTGGTATCAACAGTATTGGTAGGAGTTATAACTGAAAGTTGTGTTTGAGAGAAAAAGCGGTGTATCCTTTCGGATGATAATCGCCAAATTGTCATCCAAGGCAAAAAACCTAAAGAAAGGACACACCATGAAATACGATAACGTAATTCAGATTGAAAAACCAGAAACAATTACAACCGATTTATTGACGGACATATTGAGAAAAGGCAGCCAAAGGCTCCTGGCAGCAGCAGTGGAAGTGGAAATCGAGACATATATTGAGCAATTCAAAGATTTAAAAGACAGCCAGGGACATCAAAGAATCATACGTAACGGATATAATCCGGAGCGAGAAATACAAACAGGCATTGGTCAAATAACAGTAAAAGTGCCTCGCAGCCGTGACCGGCAGCCCGAGGGTGAAGCAATCCGTTTCACTTCCAGCATTTTACCGCCGTATTTGCGCCGGACCCGAAGTATAGAAGAGTTGCTGCCCTAGCTGTATCTGAAAGGCATATCAAGTGGTGATTTCAGCAACGCATTAGAAGCCCTTTTGGGCAAAGATGCCCCCGGCCTTTCCGCCAATACCATCAGCCGGTTGAAGGCCAAATGGAAGACCGAAATGGATCAATGGAACAAACGCAGTCTTGTAGGTAAGCATTACATATATTTCTGGGCAGATGGCCTGTACTGTAACGTCCGTATGGCTGAAAAGCACTGTTTACTGGTAATAATCGGTGTAACCGAAGCCGGCAAAAAAGAACTTGTAGCCATTGAAGACGGATTTCGTGAAAGCGAACTGTCGTGGCTGTCAGTGCTGCGAGATCTCAAACAACGCGGATTAACCGAAAGTCCTCGATTGGCTATCGGCGATGGTGCGTTGGGATTCTGGAAAGCCCTTGAACAGATATATCCTGATACCCAACGACAGCGCTGCTGGGTGCATAAAACGGCAAATGTGCTGAAAAACTGCCTAAAAGCCTGCAAAGCAAAGCCAAAGAGCACCTGCATGACATTTGGATGGCACCGGGCATCAAGGAGGCAGAAAATAATTTTGACATTTTCATTGAGACGTATGGGTCGAAATATCCAAAGGCGGCGGAGTGTCTGGAAAAAGACCGCGAGGTGCTGCTGCGTTTTTACAGGTATCCGGCTGAACACTGGAAGCACATACGCACCACCAATCCGATTGAGTCCACGTTTGCTACAGTGCGCTTACGAACAGCCAAAGTAAGGAATTGTTTTTCGAGCAGTACGATTGTAATGATGGCGTTTCAGTTGTGCCGCTGTGCTGAAAAACGGTGGCAGAAAATAAACGCAGTAAAAAAATTAGCCAAGGTTATTGAGGGAGTGCAGTTTGTGGATGGAGTTGAAAGGATCGCCGCCTAAGCTCTAAACACAACTTTTGACAATAACTCTATTGGTAGCAATCTGGCGTTCCTTCTGGTTGATATCAACCTGATCCTTGTAACGATCACCCAAAATGTAGAAGTTTAGACCTGATCTGACAACTACCCTTTCTGTGGGGCGAGTGTCTGACTATGCTGCAACTGTCAGATGCTCATCCGTTATACTCAACAACT
>JANQGV010000166.1 GCA_028282925.1 Thermodesulfobacteriota bacterium | reverse complement strand
CATGGAAACCATGCAGACCGCGTTAAGCGCGGCCGAAACCGGCCACCTTGTTTTCAGCACCGTTCATGCCAACAGTTCCTACGATGCCATTTCACGAATTATCGATACATTTCCCGGCGACGTCCGGCCCATGGTGCGCAAGCAACTGTCCGAGGTACTCATTGCCTCGATCTTCCAGCGCCTGATTCCCCGCAAGGATTTCGGGGGGCGCGTTCCCGCCGTTGAGATCCTGATAAAGAGCGCCCGCATTAAAGACCTGCTTGAAAAAAACGAAATGGGCGGCGCTATCCGCGACGAAATGGAGCGCTCGGTCAACGTCGACCGCATGCAAAGCATCGAGCAGTCGCTTATCGCGCTGCTGGCCAATCAACTTATAACGTACAAAGAGGCCCTGAACGTAACCCTTCAGCCGGGCGAAATGAAACTCGTTATGGATCGGCTGGGTATAAGTGAAGAAGGTAAGGTTTTGGAAAAGGGAGTAATAAAAGATGAAGGAATCATATTCTGATTTTTCAATCATCAGCAAATACATCGAGCTGAAAAACAAATACGAGGACGAAGTGAAGCGCTTTGCCGAAGGCAACCGTGAGCGCGAAGAAAAGGTCAAGCAGCAGGTGGCCGCCCTGCAGCAGGAGGTTGCCAAGCGCAATGACTACATCAAAGCCCAGGAACAAAAGCTCCAGGAACTGACCCAGAAGATGGCCGAAAAGGACGAGCAGCTTAAAACCATGGGCCTGCAGCTCCACAAGATAAAGCTCTCCCAATCCGCCCCCCAGGAGCAGCCCATGGCCGCTGAACCGGATGATAAAAAGAAGAAAGGATTGTTTAAGTAACCTGCCCTTACATGCGTTTCAGGTAATGGATTTTAGTCCCCCGTAAAGAGGAACCCTGCCCGCACTGCCGAGCCCCAAATCAAGCGAGGATTCGTCGCGAGGCTGGTGCTCTGCCCGAACCTACCGGCTGTACTCCCTCCCGCCTCATCAACGTACAAACAAGTACGCCTCTTCATCTTCCGTTCCGTGCAGCCTGTATCTCCGGGCAGAGCACCAGTCGTAGTAGCATTCTTCGCTGGGTTTGGGACTAGCTGTATTCGATCTCCTGTTTCAGCAGCCCCTCGAGACAGTTGTCGTAGAAGTCTTTTTTGCAGTCGGGCCGTCCCAGCGTGTCGTCACGCACCAGGCTCAGATACCGGCACCCCCCGAAGCACAGCGGCAGGTACTCACAGTCTTCACACGCGGGGTCTTTTTTCCAGAACCCGACCCGGTACTGGTCCGTATAGTCTCTGATCCCGGAGGCGACATTCCCGATGGAAAAACCCTCCTTGCCCACAAACCCCGGGCATTTATACAGCTCGCCGTTGTAGTTCACAATGTAGCTGTCCCTGATTTCAATAAGACACGTAACAGGAATTACTTTTGTGGTGGCGTAGCCCCGCCTTACAATTTCGTTGTGTAAATACGTCTGGGCCTCTTCCAGCCACGGCTCCCCGGAAGACACGCATCCCTCGTTGCAGGCGGTTTCAGCGAGTACCCCCCGGGGCCGCTTGACAACCGGCGAGAAACGGACACCGGCAACTTTATCCGGCCCGATTCCTTCCTGCAGGAGGTGGTCCAGGAGCTCGGGAAAGCGTTTGTAGTTGTCGCGGTCGTAGTTGCCCACGATACTGATTTTCAGCATATCACAGGTTGCCTTGATATTCTTGATCAGCAGGTCGAAACTTCCGGCACCGTTTGTAAACAGCCGGGTTGTGTCGTGCAGGTCCTTCGGGCCGTCCAGGGTTATCTGGATTTTTTCAAGCCCCAGGGGCGCCAGCTCTTCCGCTATACGGCGGGTAAACAGGGCGCCGTTGCTGACCATCCCGAAGCTGTACGTCCCGCCCCGGCTTTCCACAAAGGCTGCAAGCTCCTCTGAAATCGATACGATGTTGTCTTTGCACAGCAACGGCTCGCCGCCGTAAAAGGTCATGTGCAACATCTTCTTGTTGCCGCTGAACTGCTGCTTCACAAATGCCGTCAACTGCGCCGCTGTTTCATCCGACAGGAAATGGCCGCCCTTCATTTCGCCCTCAAAGCAGTAGGGGCAGGCAAAGTTGCACGCAAGGGTCATCACCGCCGTTACCCTCAAGAGGGTGTTACGTGCGTTGGCGCTTTCAAAGGCCTGCATCACCCCCTGCTTCTCCTGCTGGGCATCGTCGACAACCATGCCCAGTTTCTTCAGCAGGGCGATCTGCTCTTCCGGCAGGCCGCCGTTGCCCTTTGTAAGCTCGCCAACCACATCCTTATGCAGCAGAGCCTTGGAGCACTGCCGGGTCGAAAAGAGCAGGCACTGATCGTTTCTCTCGTCCGGATATATTTTCAGGTATCGTGATAATTGCATACAACTCTCACCGCTGCATAAAAAAAGAGCGCTCCTTTAAGCGCTCCTTTCTTTTTAATTTACCTGTTGTTGATTAATTCGGCATAAAAATTATACCGCAACATAACGCTTCCGGACCCATATTCATCTGGTCTATTCCCTGATCAAGAACAATGATTTCCTTTTTTTCTTCCGGTTTCATGCGCGTCCTCCTTTGGTAGGTTTAAGTGTTTTAGGCTAACTAGAAATACTTAGAACGGCTTATAGTATATAATGTAACAAAGGAGGCAGGGGGGCGCCATGGGTAGTAATACTTATTTATATAGGTATTATTACTTATATTGTCAATGTTTATGTATATTAATAGTAATAGTTGCCTTGAAATAATAAAAAAAGCCATATTTATAAGTATTAGTACTCATTTTCAAGGGTTTGCTGCAGAGGCAACCGCCCTCTTTCCGGCAGGCTGGCCTTATTGTGCGGTTGGAAAAACGAGAGCACTTCCCACAAGGGTAGAGCCGGGCAGGAGCGGCCTTTGGCCGCGATAACGGCCGAAAATCATCAATCGCGCCTGCTCCTGCCGGGCGAGTGTGATATTTTTTGTGAATTGCGCTAAACAAGGGAATTGGACCTTTGCGGTGCAGTGAAAAGCTATGTGGCTTGATAAAAAGGGGGGTTTTGAACAGGCTTAAAAAGAAAACCTGATCCCGGCCTCGATCCAGCGCTGGGGGTTTTCATTTGACTCGGTTGCATACTGCCCGCCGTTAAACAGGTTATGGGCCGTGAAAAACAGCTCGGTTGAGGTGGGGCCCACCGTATGCAGTGTTTTGGCGCAGTCGAAGCTCCAGATAAAGTCGTCATAGCTGGCATTATTCCTGGCATTCACATCAAACCATACATAGTGCCCGAAGAGCTGGGCCGTAAAAGACTGCCGGTCGTCATATTTTATGAATACTGTAGACATGTAGCGGTCCCTCGAACCGGCTTCATCCGGATCACTGTAGTGGGTATAGGCAAACCCCGCCCCGAAGGTAAAATTATGAAACCGGACGGTCTCGGCTTCCAGTTCAAAGCCCTGGCGGCTGGTATCGCCCACATTTTCAAACCGCTGGTTAAAAGAACCGGCCAGAAACCCCTCCTGGTACCGGACCTTTTCAAAAAGTTCATCCACTTCATGCACATACACCGCCGCCTTGAGGAAGACATAGCCCAGGGCCTTGGTTTCAATGCCGGCCTGGTAGGTCCAAACCTCTTCCGGGTTAAGGGAAGGATTTGAGGCCGTTAACAACCCGCCCCCCGATGTTGTAGCAAGGGCCGGGGCCGTAAAACCCCGCGAAACCGACAGCCGCAAGAGGGACGTATCTCCCAGTCGGCGGGTTACACCAAGGCTGGGGCTCACAAACGAGCCGTAACGGCTGTTGTGGTCGTAGCGCAGCCCCGGGGTAACGGACCAGCGCCCGAACACAATGGTGTCATTGAAAAAAACGGCCCAGCGTTCTTCGTCCGGGTGTGTTTTGGTGCTTCCCGGGATGCCCTGCAGTTGCAGGCTGTCTCCCGCGTAAATAGCCTGGTCCAGGTCGCCGCGGTCAAAGTCGAACCCCAGGACCGCGGTATGGCGGCCCGGCTTCCAGACCAGTTGGGCCGTGCCGCCGACTGTTTTTTCATCAACACTTTGTTTAAAAAACAAAGAGCCTTTACGGGCGCTGTTAGTGCTGCCCAGCATGTAGGTCCCCTGGATGACTTTTTGTTTGAAGACATGCATTGAAGCATAAAAGCTCAAGTTCCTGCTTAGTGCTGCGGTAATGTTTGCGGTAGTAAAAAAGGTGCGGAAGCGTGATTTAAAATGCACATCCTGCGGGGGGAAGTCACCAATGCTGTTGTTGGGCCGGGTGTAGCCGGCGGAAAACCCCAGGGTTATTTTTTCACCGATGGGCAGCGACCCCTTGGCGTAAAACAAATCTGTTTCAAAATAGCGCGAAGCTTTCAGCCCCTTGGAGTGCTGCCGGCCCGCAAACAGGTAATAGCCCAGCTCGCCGGCTTTACCCTGCACCTCCAGGCGCAGGTCTCGGGTATCGCGCTCGCCGAAGGAAGCCCGGATGTTCCCAACGGGGCGTTTTGTATACCCCACGTCCTTTGTTATGATATTTATAACACCGCCCAGCGACGAACCCCAGGCCGAGGATGCCGGGCCCTTGATGATTTCGATGCGCTCGATGATGCCCACCGGGATGGTATTGGTGATGGCCGCACCTTCGGCCATTAAAGTCCAGGGCACGCCGTCAAGCTGCACCAGCACGTGCCGGTGCTCCGATCCCTGGATATAAAACAGTGACGGGGCCCCAAAGTCGCGGTTGAAGCTCACGAAGATTCCCGGAACCCGGTTGATTACCTCTGCCACGGTGTGGGCGTTCATTTCCCGGATTTCCTGTGCCGTTATAACGGTGATGTTTTCGGCAACCTGGGACAGGGGCTTGGGATGACGGGTAGCGGTAACAACCAGTTCTTCTTCACTGTAAAACATGCCCATTATTTCCATATCGCTTTCACCCTGGGCCCGGGCTGTTTGCAAGGCAAAAAAGCAGCACAAGATAAGCACACTGAAAAAGCTGCATTTACGTAGAAACCTCTGCACAGTATTACCTATAAGATAGGTGAAACTACTCACGTAGAACTACTCCTTTTGGTGCATTATCTCTTTTTTCATATAATCTTCCCTTGCATTTTACAAGAAAAATCCTTAAAAATATAAGTAAAGAAGGAAGAAATCGGCTTGCAACCCATCTATTAGCATTGGATACATTGTGCTGTTTCGTGTATACTAAAGAGTCGGTTCTACGATTGCAAGCAGTTTTATTTATGCTAGGTTTAGTCTTATGAAAAAAAGTGTCTGTTTCATTGCCGTCATGATGCTCTTCTGCTTTACGGCAACGGCGTTTGCCCAAAGCAGCTTTACCGTTGTAACGGTCCAGAGCAAAAAACTCAAACCATACCAGGAAGCCCTGAAGGGTTTTCGCACCCGGTGTGATGCGCGCGTAAAAAATCTGTACCTTGCCGACTCGAGCTATGAAAAGGTTCTTGAAAAAATCCAACGCATACAACCCGACATGGTTCTGGCCGTTGGTAACGAAGCCCTGACCGCGGTAAAATCCATAAACCGCATACCGGTTGTCTACCTCATGGTGCTCAACCCTGAGAAGGTCCTCGATAACCAAAAAAACATAACCGGCGTCAGCATGAATATTTCGCCGAAGCAGCAGTTGTCGACCCTGCTGACAACGCTTCCCGACAAAAAGAAGATCGGCGTTATTTATGACCCGAGCCGTACGGGTGCGTTCATAAAAAAGGCGGTCACAGCGGCCGGGTCCCTTAAGGCCGATCTCGTGCTGCGGGAGGTGCGCAACCCCACCGACGTGCCGTCGGCGCTCATGGATCTGAAAGGCAACATCGATGTACTATGGATGATTCCCGATATAACCGTTGTAAATAAAATGTCGGTAGAGTTTATGATGCTCTACTGCCTTGAGCACTCCATTCCGGTTGTTTCCTTTTCGGAAAAGTATGTGCATTCCGGGGCGGTTGTTTCCATCGGCATTGATGCATTCGATATCGGCAGGCAGGCCGGTGAAATGGCCCTGGCGGTTTTGTCTGAAGGGGCCGGCCGGCCGCAGGTTGCACATGCACGTACGGCGGTTATCTCTGTGAATGCACAAATAGCCCGCAAGGCCGCTGTCTCAATCAACAAACACGTGGCCCAGAATTTAGGCGTCAGAATAGACCAGGCGACCATGGGCCGTGCGCGTATTGTTGATTAAAGCCGCCATCCCGGCGCCCTCCCGTCCATAAGAATGTCAGAAGGCGTCTGATTCGTGTATCCACGGACCGGTAACACAGAAAGGCACTCATTGAAGTCCACGATTGCAAGGGCCTGGAAAAGAAAATTCGGCTTTAAGGTCTTTGTCGCCTTTGCCCTGTTTATCATTTTTGTGTCTCTGGCATTTACGCTCTTTTTCACCCACCACCAGAGCACGGTTCTTCGAGCCGGCCTCTTGAAAAACGGCAAAACATTTACAAACATGCTGGCGTATACTTCCCGGATCGGGGTGTATTCCGGCAATAAAAAGCTGATTCGGGATGCAATTTCCGGGGTGCTGACCCAGGATGGCGTATTAAGCGCCGCCATATACGACCCCCGGGGAAACCTGCTTGAAAAAATAGAAAACCCCTCCAAAAAGAAACGGGGGTTCTCCTTTGGCGGCCTCAACCCCTTTGTCTCCGAGGCCGTGTTTAACGCTCCCCTGGCAAAAGAGTTCAACGACCGCGCGGTCTTCAGGGTCCAGATAACCGCTGCGGCCGAGGCCGCCAAGAATGAAAATCTGCTTTTTACCGGCGATGACGGCAACCAGAAATTGCAGATCCTCGGGGTTGCCGAAGTAACCCTGGATAAGTCGGAACTGAACCGGAAGGTGCATTCGCTCATGCTGCGCAGCGTACTCTTGATCGGCATCTTCATCATCTTTGCCGCGGTTGTTACCTATCTGCTGGCAAAAATGATCCGCCGTCCGTTGCTGCACCTGACCGAAGCTGTTGAGGCGTTTGGAAAAGAGGGTGACATACAGCCTATGCCCACCGAGCGCGAAGACGAAGTAGGAGACCTTGCAAAGGCCTTTTACGACATGACCCTCTCCTTGAAAACCAGGGAGCAGAACCTGAAGGAGTCGCGCTCTCGGTTGCGGGAACTTTCCGCCCGTGTTCTCAAGGAACAGGAAAAAGAACGCCGCCGGATATCGCGCGAGTTGCACGACGACCTGGGCCAAACCCTCGCCCTGCTCAAAATGAGGGTCAATTCCATGGGCAGAAGGTTTCCCGAAGAGCAGGCGGACGCTCACCGGGACCATGAAGACGCCTCGCGGTATATCGGTAAAATAATCGAGAGCGTACGCAGGCTGTCACGCGACCTGAGTCCGGCCGTGCTGGAAGACCTGGGCCTGACAACCACGCTCCAGTTCCAGGGCCGTGAATTTGCCGAAGCCCATTCCATTGCTCATGAAATCAATGTTGACGACATCGACACATTTTTTACCAATGAAACCCAGATTAACCTGTACCGGTTTTTTCAGGAATCCCTGACCAATATATCAAAGCACGCCCAGGCTAAAAAAATTGAGCTGGACGTTAGGAAAAACGGCGGATCGGTTCACTTCAGCCTGGCTGACGACGGTAAGGGGTTTGATGTGAAACAGACGACAAACCTGGGCCCTCGCAAGAAGGGCATGGGGTTAACTACTCTTGAGGAACGTGCTCATATGATGGGGGGAACTCTTCATATTGACAGTAATCCCGGCCAGGGAACAAAAATCAACTTGACCGTTCCGATAGAAAAAGAGTAAATTATTAACCAAATGTGATTATACGTTGCGTATAACAGGAGGAGAGTTCTATGGACCCGTATCGAATTGTTGTTGCCGATGACCATGTTGTGGTACGGCAGGGGATGAAGCGCATCATTGAAGAAATGCCCGGCCTTGAGGTGTCCGGCGAGGTCGGCGACGGCTCTCAATTGATGGAGCTGCTGGATGGTGTTTGCCCGGACATGATTCTCCTTGATATAACCATGCCGAATCTGAACGGGTTTGAAGCCACCCGCGAAATCAGAAAGCGCTGGCCGGTAATAAAGGTGCTGATTCTCACCATGCACCGCCGCCGCGACTACATGCAGCACGCCTTTTCCGCCGGTGCACACGGCTACCTGTTGAAAGAAGACTCCGACCTGGAACTCTACTCAGCCATCGACACCATTAAAAACGGGGGTATTTATGTTACCCAACAACTCATGGGAGAGCTGACCCAGGATGTTTCCAACCTCTACCACACCGCCAACCAGACAACCGATATGCTGACCTCTCGCGAACGCGATGTGCTGAAGCTGGTTGCGGAAGGCAAGAGCAGCAAAGAGGTGGCCGAGATACTCTGCATCAGTGTTCGTACGGTTGAAAACCACCGCGCCAATATGATGAAAAAGCTGAACATGAATAAAACCGCCCAGCTTATCAACTACGCTATCCAGAAAGGCTATGCACCTATAGCTCCCTGACAAAACTCCCACGGGCGTTCCGGCGCCCGTGGGTTCCTTTTTTTATTTTCCCGCACACATAAACTGAACCCGCCGATGGCCTGTTACTCTTTGTTCCTGCTTTTTAAATCAAAATTGAGTATTTTTTAAGTAGTTCGACTTATTGCACCTGCTGACCGGTTATGCTACTAACTAGAACATCGCTTAACGTGGGGCATTGCTGCTTTCGCTTCGTTACAAAATTTAAAAACGCAAACATATTGTCTCTGGCTTACATTTAAAAATGGTCCGACAGGTGTCGTCGCCAAACACTGCCTGCCGTGCCGCTAACGCCTTGTCCCGTGAACACAATCGGTTTTGCTGCCGCTTTGTGTTCCGGGGCTGGCTTTTTATTTTTAACAGTGCGTATTTATTTAAGGGGCAATGCTGCTTTTGTTTCTATTACAAAAATTGAAAACATAACCGACTTGT
>JANQGV010000087.1 GCA_028282925.1 Thermodesulfobacteriota bacterium | reverse complement strand
CCAGGTCGATACTATTTTTAGCTAATAGTCTATATTTTTATGTCAAAGAGCGTTTTGTTGTTGTTAAACTCTATTGCGACACAGTCTCCAAGTCGCAGGATGACAATGTAGTGGTAATCGGCGGGAAGATAATTATCAGGGAGTGCTGAATCTGTAGTACCGTAGAACCATCCTTCGCATAAAGCTTCGGCACGGCATTTTAAACTATCACGGTTATTATATGCAAAGCCTGCGTAGGGTGGGTGGAGCTTTAGCGAAACCCACCAAGTATTTCAATGCCCGTGGCTGGTGGGTTGCACCCACCCTACCAAAAAATATGTATCTAGAGCAATTTGCAAAATTCCATGGCCGCAATATCGCAGTCGCCTGGTAGGAGCACCTTTAGGTGCGATTGATGAACTATGGGGGATTATGGATCTTATTGCAGCCAAAGGCTGCTCCTACCCGGCTGAGGGTTGAGAAGGATTGAGGTTATGCGGGTTTGTAGAGGCTATAAAAACGGGCGGGCACAGAGACCCGCCCTGCGAAACGCTTTGTGTCTGGAGGTTTGGTAATGAATAGTGTAAGGATGTATGTAAATTCTTAACGAAAACAATTCAGGGGCAGGCCGTGAAGACCTGCCCCTGTGTTTAATAAAGATGCTATTTCAGTACCGTGAAATCGTCGCCGACGATAAACGGATCGTTTTGGCCCTGCCAGACGCCTTTGAGCCTTGCCGAGGTATCGGTATCCACGGCAGACCATGCAGAGCCGTTGTAATGGATTACCGTGCCGTTGTCGCCTACGGCATAGACGTCATCGGATGCGGTGCCCCATACGGCAAACAGCACTTCGGATGATCCGCTTTCCATGGGGGTCCACGAAGAGCCGTCGTAATGCAGAATCGTGCCGCCGTCGTTGACTGTGTCTGATCCTCCTCCGACAACAAACACATCAGTTTCGGAAGCGGCCCAGATGTCGGCATGCCAGTACCAGCCGGTTGGGCCGATATCGGTCCAGCTTGTGCCGTTATAATAGAGGATCGGGGCTTTGACGGCGTTAAAGTCGAACAGCCCGGCGGCAAAGACGCTGTCGTTATCGCTGCACCAGACAGAACTGAGGGTAGCGTTGCAACTACTGGTCATATTGTCCATCTCTCCGTCGAAATATAGAATGGTACCGTTGTCGCCCACGGCATAGACGTCGTTGGATGCACAGCCATGAACGGAATAGAGCGTCTCCTGGATACCGGTGTTGAATGTGCCCCACGGCTGGGTGGGGAGCCATTCCGCTCTGCCGAGGAGCCGTCCGTTTGTGGCCGCGGCAAAGGAAATCCAGCCGCCGCCCCATACGCTGTTGATTGTTTCGCGGGTGGTGAGGGTGGTGGCCATGGGCGTAAAATAGGTGCCGTTATATTCAAGAATCGTGTTGTTGTCTCCCACGGCATAGATGGATGTGTCGGAATAGCCCCAGATATCTTTCATGCTCACATCGCACACGTCGCCTCTACCGTCGGTGTCGTTGTCGTACTGGCCGGCGTTGACGACCATTGGGCAGTTGTCGCAGCCGTCGTCAACACCGTCTCCATCAAGATCGCTGGTAATATCAATATAGTACGTATCAGGAGAAACGGTTGTGTTGTCGGTACAGTCCGTAACTTCAGCGTACAACTCTATTGTGCCGCAGCCCTGTATTTGTGTGGTGTCGATCCAGGCGCCGTATGAAGCAGCCGGCTGGACGATATCTGCCGGTACGGACGTATAGTTACCGGTGCCCCCCTCCCGGTAGTACCAGGTAAAGGTCAGTGACGTGTCAAGGGTTTCGTTATCACACATGAACCGGTCGTCATCCACGGTGAAAAACAGGGCTTCTTTTTCTGCCGAAACAGTAGTGGGCAGCCCTGAATCGGTTGAAAGACCGGCCGGCGGGGTGATAGTGGGTGGTGTGTCAAAACCCTGTACGGCATTCACCATCTGCAGGTAGAACTCGTTGAAGTAGTCGGTAACGCAGGGCCCTGAATCGTTGCCCCAATGCGCCCAGGTAAAGTCAAGTGCGTGTACACATCCGTAATACCATTTTTGCCAGTTGATGGTGTCGTTGTCTTCATTGTAGAGATAATCGTTGGTCAGCCATTCATCCATCCTGATGACTTTGACGTTGTTGTCATTGCACCACTTCTGGAAGCCGTATTTTTTAAACAGCAGTTCACGGCCCCAGTTGCCGCAGTTACGGCTCGTATTGGTGTCATTATCGAGGTTGGTGTCGCCTTCGCCGTCGCCGTAGCAGGTTCCGGTTTCGTTATCGGTGCAGTAGAGATAATAATCCCGGTCTATCCGGTCGATTTGAGTCTGGTTGTCCGGGTCAAGGGGGTCATAGATTGCGCCGAAGGGATATCCCGGCGAATATATCACGTTGGCACCAAGCCGAAGCTGGACGTGTTTGATCAGAAGCTTGAGCATTTCGATGGATTCTTCCATTGAGCACTCAAAGAGAAAACTGCCGGCCCCGTTGTTGATCAGCAGGATATCGCCTTCCCCGACAATCGAGTCGATAAAGGCCCGCTTGCGGTAGTAGGTGGCGGTTTCGTTATCTTCGGCAGTGCACACCCGGGCCATACACTCATCTATATCGTCACCGGTTATGCTCTGGTTGTCCAGGTCGATGTCGCACGGCATCTCGAAACGGCCGTCCTGGGTCAGGAAGGTGTCGTTGTCGGAGCGCATCCAGTATAAAGGTCCGGTTCCGCCGTAGCCATGGGGATGAATGGGGTCTGAGCTGCAACTATCGGGAGCATAAATAGGCGACAGATAGTACCATTTTTCAAGCAGTCTGAAGTCGAATCCGGAAAGCTCTGTTGTCGCCAGAAAATCTCCGCCATACGGCATGGTGTTGTTGTCGAACAGTGTTTGAGCGGTTTTCTTGACAAGCATCTGGTACCAGACGCCACCCGTGTCGGCATTATAAATAGGGGCACATTCATTGATATTTTCGTGGTTCTTGTCATACGGAAAAACGTTCATGCATTCGGAAACGCCCAGGATGGTTTTTGCATACACCGGTGACGCGAGAAACAGTACCGCAAGCACAACAATCAATTGCTTTTTCATGGTTTCCCCCCCTGAAAAGGTTTTGAATTGTGGTTTGGTGAGACGGCTTGAATATAGAAAAATATATATTTTATGTCAATATATAAAATTTATTATTTAAAAGGCCAAAAAATAGAGGAATGACGGAGTTCCGTTTAAGGGTTTTTGAAGGCGCTGATATGCGTACGGTATTGTTGTATCTTTACAGTTTCTCGATGCGGTCGCGGCCGTTGTTTTTGGCCTGGTAGAGAGCATTGTCCGCGCGGTTGAGCAGGCTGTCTTCCGACTCGGGGGCCTGGTACGCGGTAACACCCAGGCTGACGGTGACGGGGATGTTGCGGCCTTTATACCCGGCCGGCTTCGCCTTGAGAGCCGCCCTGATTTTTTGGGCCATGGCGCAGGCGTTGTCAGAGGAGCAGTTTTTAAGCAGCACAATAAATTCCTCGCCGCCCCAGCGGCAGAACACATCGGAGGAGCGCATGGTGGTCCGGGTGACGTCTGCAATGTGCTGCAGCACCCGGTCGCCCGCCAGGTGACCGAAGGTGTCGTTTGTCTGTTTGAACCTGTCGATGTCGAACAGTATGATGGACAGGGGGGCTTCATTGCGCTGCAATTCCTGTATGTGCTGGGACAGAATAATGTCGAAGGCCTGGCGGTTGAATATGCCGGTGAGCTTGTCGGTGGTGGCCATTTTTTCGAGTTTGCTTTGGTACATGGAAACGACACCGTTAATCAGAAGCACGATCACAACGGTGATTACGGCGCTGAGGGTCAGGTTTACATACAGGGTGTTTGTAATACGCCCGATCTCCCGGTCTTCTGTTTTTTCCACCAGGAGATACCACTTGAATTCCGGTATGTAGCGGGTGTTGAGGTGGGTGACTTTACCCCTGTGTGTATACCGGTAGGTGCCGCTCTCGGTTGAAACGATCTGGGCGGCAAGGGAGGAGATGTCTTCCATCGTGAACAGGTTGTCCGATTCGTGGTTGAAATCGGAGCCCGACAGCACTACCAGGCCTTTTGCATCGACGAAAAAGATGTTGCGGTCGAAGTTTCGCTTGTACATTTCCACAAGCTCCATAACGGCATTCACGGTCAGTCCCACGCCGGTCACCCCGATAAAGTTGTGGTCGTAGTCGTAGACCCGGTAGTTGATGAAGATGGTCATGGCGTCCTGGTTGGCCATGTCCAGGTCCACGTTTATCTCGTAATCTTCGGCCATATCTCTTACCCGAAAGTACCAGACGTCGCGGGGTCTGTCGGGGTCGACCTTTTTTAAAATCCCGTCGGCGTGATAGTAGGTCATGGTTTTATCGGAAACAAAAAAACTGGTAAAGGTATTGTATTTTACCTGGATTTCTTTCAGGTAGCGGATGACACGGACCGTGTCCTGCTCGCCGTCCAGGACCCAGTCGCGCAGAAATGTGTCGTTTGCCATGAGCGATGAAATAAAGATGGGGCGCAGCAGGTCGCGCTGGATTTCCGAGTAGATGGTATCGCTGGTAAGGGGCAGTTCGTTACGGTCGATCTGCGAACGCACCAGGGAGCGGGACACATAGAAACTTACCAGGCTGGTAACGGCAAAAGCCGTAATGAGTATAATGCTGATAACGATTAGGAGCCGGTTTTTTTTAGCCTGCATACTTACATCATTACTATATTATATAAGGTGTTTCAAGATAATCTTGCGCTGAGGGCATCCGGCGTTACCGATCCGGCGCGGTGACCTCGTAGCCGGTCATCTCCACAACGGCCCCGGCTGTGAACTGCTGGCCTTCGATGGTGCCCCGCGCGGTGCACAGGCCTTCCCACAGGATGTGAATGTTTTGCCGGTCGAACAGGGGCTGCACTTCAAAACGGGCGTCAAGGCCGGGGATGGTGATGTGCCAGTCTACCGGGAAACGCGACCGGGCCTCATCGGCGTAGTAGGTGCGCCGGGCCTCAACGGTGAAATCGTAGCCGTAGTCGACTTCGCCCCCGGCGTTGCGGTAGGTCCAGGTGCCGCCGATCGCCGTATCGTCAAAATCGCGTAACTGCGAGAGCATCAGCGCGCCGCCGTCATCGAACCGCAAAGAGAACCAGTCCCAGAACATGCCGCTGTAGGTCCAGTTGCCCCACTGGTGGTCCATCCAGATGCGCCCCCCGGTAACCTGGAAAGTCCGATTGTCTACGGACACCATGCCCTCGGGTATCATGTTGGTCAGGGAGTAGTAGGCCGAGTCGATGCCGTCGCCCATGTCGATAATGCCGTCTTCGCCGTGGGGCAGCACGTCCATGGTGGGCTCGAGGGTCAGGTCTATTGCCCGGTCATCCAGCTCTGAACGTATCAGGACGGAGCCGGAGGGCGACAGCGTGTAGCTGGAAGCGCCGGCAGTAACCACCGGCAGGCCGTCTTCAAATGCGGCCGATCCGCTGTAGCCCAGTGAAATTGCCGGGTAGTAGGCGGGTTGCAGGGGGTCGATAACGGCCAGGATGCAGGGGTACTTGTACCGGACGCCGAGCAGTGTTTCGTCCGAACCGGTTTCCACAGGCATCCGCCAGGGCAGGGTATTGGATTCGATCTGAAATATGGTAAACATGAGACCCAGTTCCAGCCCTTCGGCGGTTTCTACCATTCCGCTGAAATAGACCCACTCAAACCGGTTGTTGTGAAACCCGTGATCGGCCGGAAAGGAAAAGGGCACGGCGGGGTCGTCGAAATCAATACAGCCGGTGCAGCACAGGGCGAGCAGCAGGCTTGTTATAATCCGCAGTTTCATGTAGAAAGCATCCTGTATGCATTATGTACCACCCGCTGCGCTCTCACAGAGCATTTGGAGGGTGGATATAATGAAAGAGTCCTCCACGGCCTCGCCGTGTAAAAATTTCGGCTCAACACCTGCCGTACCATAGCTTAAAAAAATATATATGATCCTGCAGTGCAATGAAAGGAGTATTTTTTGTAAGAGTGCCGGGGCCGCAGGCAGAGACAGCGAAAACACCCGGTTGGGTAATCCGCAAGGGGTGAGTAAAGCGGTGTTTTAAGAGACGGCATATGTATCCTGAATGCAGGATTGTTTGTTGAGAACAGTTTCCACACTACGATAGCCGCGGGGAATAACAGCACAGGCTGATACGGTTAGATTGCCTGCGGCCGGTTCGTTCCACGCCGGTGGTAAAGAGGTACGAGGCGTTTTTAACAGATGCGGGTTCCATATTGGTGTGAAACGTTTTGTGCCGGGTATTGTTGGGAAATGCAATATTGCGTTTGACAAAAATAGTAGGCCGTGTTAAATGTTCTACATAGCTAATCTTTTGCAACCCACACTGCCGGACAACCCTGGCCGGTCGGTTTGACCCCAAAAAACATATAAACGTTTGGGAGTAGTTACTCTCCGGGGAGATGTTTCATTGCAGGAGTCACTGAAACAAAACACTGTGTTGAAGGGATTGCTTATAGGCCTCATGGCGGGTCTTGTAGTGCATATGGTCGACAGTGTCTTTATGCTGCGGCCCCGGATGTACGTTCCCCCGGACTATCCGCTCGTTTTGGGCGTATTCAATTTGAGCCTGTGGTCGCTGGTGGGGCTGGTGTCGGGTGTGCTTATGGCCCTGCTGGTGGGCCGCGAACGCATCCGGGAAAAAGAGTTTTTCTGGTGGGGGATTTTTTTTCTGCTGCCCTTTCTGCTGATGTACGGCATTGCAGGCAGGATTCACATTCACCCGCTGCCCCTCACTTTTTCGCATCCCGGCTTGGTATACGACAACCACCTGTCCTTTGTATGGGCGGCACTGGTTCTTGTATACTTCCTGTTTCGAAGTTACAAACAGCCCGGCAACGGTCCCGCACCGTTCCTGTTATTGTGTATTGAAATTGTAACCATTATTGCCCTGTTTCAGTTCTGTTCAAACACCAGGTTTTTTAAACTGCAGACTCTCCACCATCGGTTTTCCGCAGGCCTGAGTTTTCCTGTTTTTAAAGCTGTTGCGTATGCTGCAGTCGTGCTCGCCGTGTGCGGCGTCTATGTGGTTGTGTGTACCAAAGTGCGGCCCATACTCGGCAGGTTCAGGTTTATGAACAGCATTGCCGGACTTTTCGTGCTGTTCCTGGTTGCTGCTTCCTTTTCGTGGGGGTGTTTCAGCTTAAAAAGCGTACATTCACAAAAAGCTGTTTACCGGAACACGTCTCCCCCTGTGGGCACGGCCCGTAAAGATGCACCGAACATAATTCTCATTGTGCTGGACACCCTGCGGGCGAACCGCCTGGGCGTCTATTCCGGTCTGAAAACATCCAAAAACCTTGATGCGTTTGCGCAGGAGTCCCTTGTTTTTGAAAACTGTGTGGCGACGGCTCCCTGGACCCTTGCCTCCCACGCCTCGCTCTTTACGGGCTTTTATACTTCGGAGCACATGTGCACGGAGGGCTTAAACGAACATGCTGAGAAGAAGAAACCCTTTTATCTCTCTGGAAAATTTACGACGCTTGCCGAAGCCATGCTGCAAAACGGCTACCGCACCGCCGGAGTGACGTCCAATTACGGATGGATGGACCCCCGGTTCAACATTCATCAAGGCTTTCAGGTGTACGACTGCAGGCCCAGTGTCGGCAGTCTTTACGTGCATTACCCGTTTCGCCCCATCCTGCTTATCTTTTCATTTCTGACCAATATCTATCCAAAGGCCATCGTAGCATACCGAACCTGTGATATCATCAATAGTACAGCCTTACAACTGATGCATGACATGCAGCATGAGCCCTTTTTTATGTTCATCAACTACATGGATGTTCACGGCACATACAATCCCCCGCGCCCGTATGAAAACCTGTATCTTAAGGAACGGTTTCCCCGCTTGCACAGGATACGGCTAACGCATGCCCGTCTGGATAAACGTGGGGACAAACAGACCTACGATACCTTTGTGCGTTCCCAGTACGACGGTGAGCTCACCTATCTTGATGATCATCTCGGGTACCTGTTTGACGAACTGAAACAGATGGGCATATACGATTCTTCTCTTATTATCGTTACCTCGGACCATGGAGAGTTTTTAGGTGAGCACAACCTGTATCAGCATCAGAACCGCATGTATAATGAAGAAACAATGGTGCCCCTGATTATAAAACTGCCGTACAGTCAAAAGAGGGGCCGCGTAAGCGGGCTCATAAATCTTGTCGATATTTATCCCACCGTGATGTCGTTATGTGAACTGCCGGTTCCGGAAGGGCTGTCCGGGAAACCCTTTGGCGGCGATTCGGGCATGACCGTTGCGGAACTCTTCAGCGCCATTTATGGAGAGCACAGGGTGCTGTATAAAGGGCGATACAAGTACCTACAGTACGGTAAAAAGGAGTGGCCCGACGAGTTGTATGATGTCTCCGTTGATCCGGGGGAAAGCAAAAACCTGATCGAGGAACTGCCTGAAACGGCCGCTGCCATGCGGGCGCAGCTTGCGGAATGGAAGAACACGCACAAAAGAAAATACTCCGCTTCCCACGAGGAAACTCACGGGCTTTCAGAAGAGGTCAAACAGAATCTTAAGGCGCTGGGGTACATGCAGTAGGGAGCCGTCCGGCGCCGACCATGTCTCTTCACACAACTTCGGGTAGAGCTTTGTTAAGCACCACATGGCCTTTGGGTATGAATTGTACCCACTCCGTATTCATAAAATCGTTGTCGTACACCGCTTTGCCTGTTTTGCAGCATTCGCCGGGCAGGCCTTGCATGGCAGGGCTCCGGTCAACCGTGCAGTCAAGTCCTCCCCCCTTTGTAGTACACCCCTCATGATCCGGCGATGGGCAATCTGCATATGAAAAAACGCCGGCACATTCAACACATTACTTCAACATAGTATTTTCTATTTGTTTAACGACTGTCTGGTGGTGAAAATAAAAGAACCATCTTTTTTGTAAGAATGTTCTTTCAGTGTTCTTCCTTATGTATAATGCTTGCTTCGTCCGTGACACGTTCTTTTTCATTATACCGCACAATTGCAATTGTCGGCATACCGTCCTTTTTATAAACACTGTTTTATGCACTCTGTGTTTCGGAACTGTTTTCCGCAATCCTTTACAATGCCTATTCAAGCGGGAATCCGGGCAGCAGTAAGCAATTGCAGATTACTACACTGTTTTCGGCCGTTATGATTCTCACGATTGTATGCATCTTCGCAGGTATCGGTGTTCTTGCAATAGCCGACCCTTCCCGAACATTTTCCTGAATAGTTTTGGGTGCTGCCTATGCCGGGTCATCACTCCACGATGGTATATCCGGCCGATTTTAAGGAGGGCCGGGTGTAGATAAAAATCATCTCCACCGGTTCGTCGAACGGATTGTAGAACCAGTGCACTGCGCCGCGGGGCACGAACATGGTATCGCCCTTGCCCATCTCAACCTCTTCATTGCCGAGGCCGCTGATACCTTTGCCCGACAGGATGTAGATAACCTCTTCGGCGTCCTTGTGGACGTGCTTCTTGTGGGTTGCGGTTTTCGCCTCGAATTTGCAGTAGGCAAAGGTGATGTCTTCGGCCCCGACCGTGTCTTTGTCGACAAGGACAACCCTTTCGGCATTGTCAAGGTCCTTGATTGGTTCGTTGCGTCCGTCTTTCAGTCCCAGCAGATACTTCATGTGATGCTCCTTATTATAAAAAAATATTCCCGCAGGTGTTACGATATACCGATATTTGTATCGTACAGAGCCGTTGTGCAGCAAAGAGGAAAATGAAAAAAAGGGGGGAATCAGTCATCCTTATGAATCTGCGGGTAGAGTTTTCTGGCGCAGTCCGGGCAGATGCCGTGGGTAAAGTCGGCCTGGGAATGTTTCCTGATGTAGTTTTCTATCTGGTTCCAGTATCCCTTGTCGTCCCGGATTTTTTTGCAACTGGCACAGATCGGGATCAAGCCGCTGAGTGTTTTTACATCGGCAAGGGCCTTTTGCAGGTCGTTGATAAGCTGTTCCCGCTGCTTTTCCGTTTTCTTGCGTTCGGTTATTTCCCTGATAATTGTAACAGAACCATATACATCCCCTTCAGGGGAGTAGAGCATAAAACTGTTGTGTTCAACCGGGACAACGGTGCCGTTCTTGTGCTGCAGCAGGGATTCCCAGTTGGTAATGAGTCCCTTTGCAAGCAGATGGTCGAAAATCATTGTTTTGGCATTATCAAAATAGGCGTCGTCTATGATTTCCTCTTCACCGGTCAGGGACGTATATGTTCCCTTCTCTGTGGGCGACAATGCTGCCATAGACCGTCCTATCAACTCATCCTGAGAATACCCGATCATATCGGTAAACGCCTTGTTGGCCCGGGTTATATTGCCGGTGCTGTCTGCCACGACAATGCTGTCGAGGGAGTTATTGTAAATATTGTCGAGATGCATATTTGCTTCCTGCAGCTTTTCAGTAAGGGCTTTGCGCATGGAAAGTTCATACCGTGTGCGGTCGGCAGCCTGTTTGAGACTGAGAATCGATTTTACACGGGCCAGTGTTTCAAGGGGCCGAATGGGTTTGGGGATAAAGTCTATTGCACCGGCACTAAACGCTTTTTCCAGGGCTTCGTCGGAATCGGCAAAAGAACCGGAAATCATTATTATCGGGATTTCGGCTGTTTTGGGGTCTGCTTTCAAGGCGGTGCATATTTCAATACCGTTCATCTCAGGCATTACAATATCAAGCAGTATCAGTTCCGGGGGATTCTGCATGATCAGGTCCAGGCTCTGCCTGCCGGACTGTACCGATCGTATGTTTTCATACCCCTCCTCTTTCAGGATATGTTCGGCCAGCACGATGCTGTCCTGCGAATCATCTATTATGAGAATGTGCATTTTCTTCAGATCTGCCATCGGGCCGTCCCGGAAGTAATTGGTGCTGAGTATGTATGGTTTGTGTCCGGCATACGCATTGTCCGTCTGCACCGAGTCATGTGCGGCATGTCTGTTTTAATATATATAATAAAAAGAAGTGTCAATACAACTTTTTTGAGGCGTCGCCCAGGTACAAAAAAAACAAATTTTCCCTCTCATGTATCGTGCTCCCTTTAAAATCGATTCCGGTAAGTGTCCTTTTCGATGGGCAATGTACGATACATATACCAACACAAAATAAGCAGTCCGAACCACACACCACACCACAGACGCTCCGTATGGGATAATGAAAACAGAAGAGTGCCGCAGCCGATAAGACCGGAAAAAACGATTGCGGCGACCAGCAGTATTTTGACAATGCCGGTCCGCAATTCCGCCACCGGCTGTTTCGGGTCCAGCCCTGCGGCAGCGGCTGTTTTTTTCCAGAAACCCACAGGCCGTACCTGCATAAAAAAAGCCTTGAGCGTTTCCTGATCTGTGGGCGGGGTCAAAAGGGTAACGCCCACAACGGCCGACGTAGACACAGCGGCCATCAATACCAGCCTGATCCAGTCCGCCTCAATCGTAAATAGCAGTACCGGAGCGACGACGATGGATACGACCATGGCCGTTATTTCGGAAAACAGGTTTATGCGCTCCCACAGCCAGCGCAGCACCAGCACGGCCCCCATACCGGCCCCGACCAGGAGGCTGATCTGCCAGGCATGGTGAATTGATTTCAACCGGGTCATTATGAAGAAAGCAATGAGAATAATGAGAATGTTGGAAGCACGGGCGACCCAGACAAGCTCGCGGGCCGAGGGTTCACGTTGCAGCCAGGTGCGTGAAATCAACTCTTTATATATATCATTACTCCAGTAGCCGCCGCCCCAGTTCATATGCGTATCAAGGGTCGACGCGAGGGCTGCGAATATGCCGACAATCATCAATCCCAGAAGACCGGCATAGTCCTGAAGGCATTTTTTTGCACCTTCTCCAAAGGTTATTTCACGGCGGGCGCCGAAAGCAACCCGGGCGTTTTGATACGCCTTGCGTGCTTCCGTGCCGGACACAAGGCCGGTTTCATGCTGTTTTAAAAAAGCACTTTTTTGATCTGTAAGGCCCGGTGTTATGGAACCGTTGGCGGCCTGCATGATATAGAATACTTTTTGCCGGCGCGAAAATGCATTATCAGCGTCGGTGTGCCGGGTGCGGGAGTACACCATGTATTTGTTTTTACCGGTTCCGATAACACATTCAAATACCGCACCTCCGGCGGCATTATCGATGAGTCGGGATTGGGGAATAATATAAAAAAACTCTCTTGCACGTGCCGGGGTATCGGTAGGCGGGGGTATGTTTTCGTAAAGAACGGTAAAATGAGCTCCGCTGGATGTTGCATACTCCCGGGCTGTGGGGGAGCGCCCCTCATCGGCGCTTTCCGGGGTCCCGCCCACGGGATGAGCATTTTTGCTTTTTAGAAAAAACTGCTTCGTTTCTTCGCCCTTCAGGGCGTATATGTGGTCAAGTGCCTCGAAGTGCTTCTTTGTCTCTTCATCCTTGAAAAATAACGCGGGGCTTTGGGTCTGTTGCGATGCTTTGTGTGTGAAGAAAAGAAAACCGGCGTTTTCCGAGTCCGCCAGGGCAGAGAGGGTTCCGTTGCGTGCGGCCTGTTCCAGGTTTCGGTCCATAAACGTCTGCTTCTGCTGGGAATCGATTTCAAATATCAAGAGCAGGGCAATGCCGATCGGGAGCCAGATAATGCTTCGGAAGAGAACCTGGGCTACGGTAAAAACAATGGCGGCCAGCCGGGCGTCTTTGTCGGATCTGCAGGCCATGCTGCGCTGGGCAAGGTAGCCGGTGCCGTCTGAATTCATCTGGAAAAACCATTGCAGGGCGATAACGGCAAGGAACGGCACCAGCTCGTCACCGGAAAGCCGTGGAGTGAAACTCAGCATTCTTCTCAGCGAGTCTTCTCCGAAGTGCGATGCAAGGTTTGAAAGCATGTGCAGGCCCCCGGCTTCCCGTACGGCGATTACGGCATATATCAACGTGGCCGCCATGGCTATTACAAATTGAACAACGTCGGTTGCCGCCACGGAACGCAGCCCGCCGCTGGTTGAATAGAGTGTGGTGAAGACTGCAATGAGCACGATGGTGATTACATTATTGGTGGTGGCGTATACAGGGTCAAGGATGCTCTGGGGCGATGCGAGATTCAGGCCGGTAGCGGACACGATTTTTACGAGCGGAGCATAGATTTCCCCGGGGAGCCACAGGTGCCAGAGACACAACACCTCGGCAATGCGCATGGCGGCCAGAAAAACCATGGCAAGAACGGTGCAGTTGATAATGGTGCCGTAATATACGGCCTTAACGGATCTGACGGCCGTAATCCCCCGGCCGCTGTACCGGACCCTGGTGAACTCCGCATCGGTGAGCACCCGCGCCCTGCGCCAGCAGCCGCTCAACAGGAATCCCATCAGTAAAAAAGCCAGCGCATAAATCCACAGGCGCCACAAGGCGAACACCCCGGCGGTGGCAATGAGGCCGGTGACAAGCAGCGGGGTGTCGGCGGCGTATTGCGTTGCCGCCATGCTGAAACCGGCCTTCCAGCCCGATAGTGTCCGTCCGGCAAGAAAATACTCGTTGAGGTTTTTAGATGCGGCTTTTTTGTTCCGGAAACCGGAGGTTATGGAATACACAATAAAAGCCGCAACTATTACAACATCAAGCATAGTGCTTACCTGCAATGTGCTCGGGATGCTTTTCGTACCCCTGATGCCTGACTGCAAAAACGGTATGTGTCCGTTGCCTGCCCTCCAACGCATTCAAGGCAGATAGTGAACCGTCCCTGTGAAGAGTATACAGCACTACCACCAGCCTCACGGGACCATGAACCGGGAACGTGCCGGTTACCCGTTTTGTATATCCTACTTTCCGTGAAAAGCAAAACGTTTACTTGTTGGTGTGCCGTTGCAACTGTTTTGAAAAGAGGAAACATTGTCGACGTTCGACATTATTGTCGGGCCTTGAGCGCCCTTTGCAGGCGCCCGGTGCGTACATTTGTTACCGGCCTCCTTCCGGCAAACGCACTCCTCCTGTTGCCCGATATGCGGGTACAAACCCCTTTCTCTTTTTACTTCCCCCTGGATTGTTACACCGATGTCCTGGAAGGTTTACCTGTGCGGGAAAACCTCTTGAAGCGGTGCGGCGGGCACTCAGTTTATGATGTTGTGACAGGCGACCGTATCCTTAACCGTTTTCCTGTTGGCCAGGATGTTTCCCTGTTCGTTCTTGCAGATTTTCCACTCAAAATATCCGTCGATCCGCCGGGCCCGGTGGGCGATAATGCGGTTGACCGGTGTCTCCTGCAGTATTTTCCTGATGTCCCAGTGCAGGGTCTTGGGAAAAAAGTCGAACACGGTCACAAACTCCAGTTCCCCCGATGTCAGACCATAGTACTTCTCGAGGTCGGGGCTCATGAAGAGTATGCGCCCGGTGGGGCCTATGGTCGATTTGAAATCGCCCCTTGCCGGCCGTTTACGTTCGAAGTAGATAACACTGTGAATTTTTTTTATGATTTCTTCGCGGTTTTTTTCCTGATCGGTAATCAGCTTCTGAATTTTGTCGTGCAGCCTGATCCGGTTGTATTCGTTGAGCCGGGAATAGGCTTTCTGCAGCTTCATCCAGTTGAGTGAAAAATCATTGAGTGAGGTGATGGACGGTTCGAAGAGGTCGTTGAACACCTCCCAGCTCACCAGCTCCTTGCACTGCATCAGTTGACAAAGCAGTTTCAGGGGAGGGTCCTTTTCGTTGCTTTCATACATCAGTAGTTCTTTTGGATCGATTTTGAGAAGATTTGAAAATTGGATGGGTGAATAGCCGTTTTTTGCGCGGATGTAACGTAGGTTTTGACCAAGTTTCATTGCAGCCCCTCTTTTAGATTTTAAATTAATTACTCCAATTAAACAGTTTATCTCCTAAAAGGTTATGCAATTTTACTACCGATTAAATTGATTTTAGAGCAAAATAAAGTTGAAGCGGCCAAAATCCGATAAAGAAGGAATATGGGAATATCATCAAAAGAAATAAGACAACGGGCGTTAAAGGCCTATGAG
>JANQGV010000082.1 GCA_028282925.1 Thermodesulfobacteriota bacterium | reverse complement strand
CCAGGTCGATACTATTTTTAGCTAATAGTCTATATTTTTATGTCAAAGAGCGTTTTGTTGTTGTTAAACTCTATTGCGACACAGTCTCTTGTTCGCAGGGTGACACATTTTTTGTTTATTTGTTTTAGATTAGAGTTGCAGTACTATAGCAGTCCGGCTGTAGACGCATTGAAATGCACAGCCTTTTAAACTGTTCATGAGAAGAAAAAGAATATGTTCCTGATGAAACTACTACCACGCGGATTTGTGGCCGCGCAGTCCAGAAAGCCTTCGGGCATCTTCGGCCGCTGGGTAATGGCACGAGTTTTTAACCGGCTTAACACTGATCTGAATACGTTTATACGAGAGGTGCTTGACCCGCAACGGTCCGACAGGATACTTGAAATCGGGTTCGGCCCGGGAGCGTTGATACATGAACTGGCCGACATGACACCCGACAGCCATGTGGAGGGAATTGATTTTTCCGGAGCCATGGTGGCCCATGCCGCACAGCACAACAGGCGCCATATATCCGCCGGAAGGGTACGGCTGCATGAGGGAGAGTGCAGCACCCTGCCGTTTGGAGATGAAACCTTTGACAGCGTGTGTACGGCAAACACCATTTATTTCTGGAAAGAGCCCCGGAACTGTCTCAGCGAGATATTCAGGGTGTTGAAGCCCGGGGGGAAGGTGGTGATCGGGTTTCGGGATGCCGAGCAAATGAGCAAACTGAACCTGGATGAAGACTATTTCCGGCTGTATTCGCGCGGTGAAGTTGTGGATTTGCTTTCGGACGCAGGCTTTTCGGGCGCGTGTGTGCAGGAAAAAAACGGAGTTCCTTTTGACTCCTATTGTGCTACGGCACGGAAGGGGTGAAACCGGTGCCGGGTATGCTTCGGCTCCCGCAGAGGCAGGTTAGGCAAAAACCACGTTGAGTTTCGCTCCTTTTTGTATTAAAAAATTACTATGGAGATATGGCTTGTATGAATTTTCGGAAAGGAACCGGGCATGCCCGTTGATTTTAAAGACCTGGATGGAGGCCTGGGAAAAGCATTTAACGGCCGGGGTGTTGTGACCGTGCAAGAGGTGGTGGAGGCGGTGCGGATGGATATGGCTCAGGACCTGGAGAAGTTCAGGAAATACAGATATGCTTTTTCCGATTTTACGGCTGTAACGGATTTCAGGATTTCCGCCGATGGTGTCAAGGAGGTAGCGCAGGTAACGCTTGAAGGATCGAGGATAAACCCGGATATGGCAGTTGCAGTTGTAGCCTATGATGATTTAGTTTACGGCTCTTTGCGCATGTGGGAAATGCTCAACGATGAAACCGCGATGGAAACCGCTATTTTCAGGGACAGGGAAGCAGCGAAAACCTGGTTGCGGAAACGGGTGAAAGAGAGGTTCGGGATTGATGATATTACATTTGAGTGAGGAGAGCGGTGGAAAACGCCCATCGATCCCGATTACCTCGGGATTGCGCTCACCCTTCGCGCACAGCCTCGTACTCTTCATTCCTTGAACGAGCACGCTTTACCCGGCCTTTTTTCGGGCAAAATATTAAAAAAAGAAAACAGACTTGTAATCAGTAGTGATTACTATATACTTATAGGTATGAACAAAAAAACACCCACAGGTCTGGTGCAGTTGTTGCGTGAAAAATGCGCTGAGCACAGCCTCAGGCTGACACCGCAGCGTATTGCTATTTATGAAGCCTTGTACGGCGACACGAACCATCCCTCTACCGACGGCATTTACCGGAAGATAAAAAAACAGTTTCCAAGTCTCTCGTTCGACACCGTTAACCGGACTCTTTTGACATTTGCGCAAATAGGGCTGACCGGCGTTGTGGAGGGGTACGGCGACCCCAAACGGTTTGACCCGAACCTCAAGCCCCACCACCATTTTCGCTGCATGGCCTGCGGCTGTATTGAGGATATCTATAATGACAGTTTTGACCGGGTGCCCATACCTGAAAAGCTGAGAAAACAGTACGCAATCCGGGGGAAAAAAGTTGTGCTGGAAGGATATTGTAAAACCTGCCAAAAGAAGAAACAGTAAAATTTTTTACTTGACAAATAGGAATTAATACAATTAAGTAATAGGTATTTATAAGGAGCAATGCCTGAGATGTTGGGTCTGTTTGAGGGCGGCCTCCCGGAAGCGGCGCGATAAAAAAAGGATTTTCCAGGAAAAAACAGGGGTTCCGGAGGAGCCAGCGGAAAGATGTAGTAGTGCTTGACAAAGCAGGCATACTGGAATAGTGCAGTAAAAATGAGTAAACAGCAGCCGGTGGTTTCCATGCCGGACCCCGGCGATAACGCTCAACAAATCCTGTATTAGAGAGGAGGAAACGATGAACAACAACAAAAAAAGAACGAAGTTGACCAACATTGTCGGTGCGCCTGTTGTAGACAATCAGAACGTTGTCACGGCCGGGCCGCGTGGGCCTCAACTGCTGCAGGATGTGTGGTTCCTGGAAAAACTGGCCCATTTCGACCGGGAAGTAATCCCCGAGCGCCGCATGCACGCCAAAGGCTCCGGGGCCTTCGGCACCTTTACCGTAACACATGACATTACGCAGTATACCCGGGCCAAAATCTTTTCCGAAGTCGGTAAAAAGACCGATCTGTTTGTTCGATTTTCAACCGTGGCAGGTGAGCGCGGGGCGGCTGACGCCGAACGCGACATACGGGGATTTGCAGTCAAGTTCTACACCGAAGAGGGCAACTGGGATCTGGTGGGCAACAACACCCCGGTGTTTTTCCTGAAAGATCCGCTGAAGTTTCCTGATCTCAACCATGCCGTGAAGCGTGACCCGAAAACCAACATGCGCAGCGCCCGCAACAACTGGGACTTCTGGACCTCGCTGCCCGAGGCCCTGCACCAGGTAACCATTACCATGAGCGAGCGGGGCATACCGCTCTCCTATCGCCATATGAACGGCTACGGCAGCCACACGTTCAGCCTGATCAATGCCGACAACAAGCGGGTGTGGGTAAAGTTTCACTTGAAAACCCGGCAGGGCATAAAAACCCTGACCGACCAGGAGGCCGAAGCCCTGATCGGGAAAGACCGCGAAAGCCACCAGCGCGATTTGTTCGACAGCATCGAAAAGGGTGAATTCCCCCGGTGGGACATGAAGATACAGGTGATGCAGGAGCAGGACGCCGCAAAATGTCCCTTTAATCCGTTTGATCTTACCAAGGTATGGCCGCATGGTGATTACCCGCTGATTGATGTGGGCGTGCTGGAACTGAACCGGAACCCCGAAAACTATTTTGCCGATGTGGAGCAGGCTGCGTTCAACCCGGCCCACGTAGTGCCGGGCATCGGGTTTTCGCCGGACAAGATGCTGCAGGGCCGGCTGTTTTCCTACGGCGATGCCCAGCGTTACCGCCTGGGAGTCAACCACTACCTGATTCCGGTCAACAAGGCGCACTGTCCGGTCACCGGATTTCACCGCGACGGGGCCATGCGGGTAGACGGCAACTACGACGGCACCCTGGGATATGAGCCCAACAGTTATGAGCAGTGGCAGGAACAGCCTGAGTTCAAAGAGCCGCCGCTGGAGCTCGAGGGTGCAGCCGACCACTGGAACCACCGCGAAGACAACGACGACTACTATACTCAGCCCGGAAACCTCTTCCGGCTCATGAACCCGGATCAGCAGCAGGTGCTGTTTGAGAACACGGCCCGGGCCATGGGCGATGCACCAAAGATGGTAAAGGTGCGGCATATCGGCAACTGCCTGAAAGCCGATCCGGCTTACGGCGAAGGGGTAGCAAAGGCGCTCGGGATTCCGCTAAGCGAGGTTCCGCAGTAGTATCAGGAATGTTTGGAATATAAAAAGCGGTTACAGGGAAGCCTGTAGCCGCTTTTCTCGTCAATTCTTTATGATAGTGATTTGTTGGTTTAATAATGCCGCGAAGTACCGGCATTGTTAAAGAACAGCCCTGAGAAAAACAACTGATTACTGTTTGGGGCTGGTTTTAGTATCCTGCGTTTTAGGTTTGCCATTGCAGGGGCTGTCAGCTTCCTGTTTTTCAGGTTCCTTATACCCGATTTCCTTTGCTATGGCGCAGATATCTCCGGGGTTCTTCTTGACATGCTCCATCATGGAGCTTTCGGAAGCAAGCGCGCCGTTTACAAATGCATCCAGGGTTTTGAACTTTTCCTTCATTGTGGCTTTGGAGGGGGCAAACATGCCGAAATGACACCCGCCGCATTTACCCCAGCCTGCCTGGGCGCTGCCCGCTGCCGCTACTACCATGCACATCGCTGCAAACAGGATCAATAATGGTTTCTTCATGCTTCTTCCCCTTTGAGATAATTTTTATATAGTAATCAGCTTAGCACAGGACCTGTACTGAAGTATAGTGGATTATAGAAAGGGCATTGAGCTGTTTAGAGCAAGTTAAGTTTGAGGTGTCCGATAGCCGCACGAAGCGAACCAACCAAGAGCATCCTGTGGTGTAATGGCTCTGAGTGGCGCTGCAATGGCACG
>JANQGV010000284.1 GCA_028282925.1 Thermodesulfobacteriota bacterium | reverse complement strand
CCCGGTTATGTGGCACGAGGGCAACCGGCAGGCCATGGAGGCGGTGGAGGTTGTCCGGTTGCTGCCGGACGTGCTGGGGTTTCCCGTGCGGACAATCGGCGGCCTTTCAAACCTGACTGCCGGTGACGGCGGCCGCGAAAAAAAACGGCTTCTTGAGCGTACCTATCTCCCGATGCTGGCGGCGTCAGGGCTGAGTATGGTTCTGCTGAATGTGCTGCACCGGGAGACCGTTGCCGTTGCCCGGGCCTGCAACGCCCTGATTTCACCAAAGGTTTTTACCTGGCACGATGTCGGATGATCCGTCTTGAAAATGTGTTGCCGAATGAGGGGGGAGGGGCTATGGTGCAACCTCTTCCGGTTCGATTACCCTGTTTTCTTCAAGCATACTGAAAAAGAGGTGTAGAATTTCACCGTCGAAATACCCCGAAGCATTATGGTCGCGGGGATCCTGTGTCAGTTCGGGTTTCAGGCCGGAGAGTTCACCGAGCATGATGGTCCGGGCCTGAAACGGGGTAATCGCTTCTTTATAGGGACGGCGACTGGTTATGGCTTCGAACACATCGGTAATCCGGATAATGCGGGACAGGAGCGGAATGTCGTTTCCGGCAAGGCCGAACGGATACCCATTGCCGTTATAGTCCTCATGGTGGTGCAGAATCGCTTTTTTAATGCTGATATGTATGTCGATTTCAAGCAGAATGGCCATGGCATGGGACGGGTGTGATTTGATGATGGTATATTCGTATTCGGACAGGCTGTCCGGTTTTTTTATGATGCGGGGATCAATCATGGTTTTCCCGATGTCGTGCAGCAGCGCGGCCACACCTCCCTTTACCAGGTATTCATCGAAATCCTCGAAAATATGCTGCTCAATCAGATCCCGGCAGTAATGCATCAGGGCGGTGGTGTACCAGTATACAAGCATAGAGTGCCGGTAGGTATCGTAATCGTACCCGATCATCATGGACAGCACGGGAAGGGTATTCTGGCGGGTTAAAAAGACGGTCGTGTTGCGGACCATATGCTCGAGCCGAGAGGTAACATCGTGGGTGATACCCTCCCTGGTAACAAGGTCAAAGGATTCCCGAATGAGGGATATGGATACACGGGTAAAGACCTCGGTGCGTTTTTCGAGGTCCACCCCGGTATTGTTGAGGATCAGCTCGAGGTGGTCCTCCAGGTATCGGTCGAAGTTCACTTTATCTTCGGTGCGGATGAATACTTCCCGCACACCGGTATCCTCAAGCCGTTGCAGTACTGCAGGACTGACCACTTCGCCGGCACGGGCAAACAGCACCGGGAACTTGCTGTCGGGCGTTTTCAGATACATGCTGAATGCGCCCAGCTTGCCCGGCAGGATCGCACCGGGGGGCATTGAAAAATAACCGCGGTCGTCGTACATGGGTTTTGCCTTACGATTCGTGCTTGATTACCTGACTGTGAACAGACTCCTGCCAGATGCAGAAGCACTGCTTGTACGCTGCTGCAGAGCAGGTTATACGCACTGGCGCAGCATTTCCCGGGCTTCTTTGTGTTCGGGGTTGATTTCCAGAACCGCCTTTAAGGGTGTTTCCGCCCGGAGAAGCATCCCTTGGGAAATGTACACCTGTGCCATGTGCAGCTTTATGTCCGTATTGTTCCGGTCGAACTGTTCGGCTTCAGAGAGATATTTGAGCGCATCGGTATCGTTGCCGTTTTGTAATGATATGCGCCCGAGCTTGTGCAGGAGATCGCCACGACCGGGACTCACGGACACAAGGCCCTTGAGCAGTTTCTCGGCGTAGTCCGTTTCTCCCTCTTGAAGACACAGATCGATTATTTCTTCCTTCACCTGCTGCTGATCGCCCGCCAGTTCATACACCTTGTTGAGAACCGGCACCGCCTTATCGGTGAGGTGTTTCTGTATCATCAGCTTGCCCAGGTTCAGGCTCCGCTCATAATTGCGGGGGCTGATTTCAACGGCCCGGGAATAATAGTTCAGGGCATTGTCCAGGTCGTTTTGGGCAAGATACAGGTCACCCAGGTGATTAAATGCGATTACATCAAGGTGATTCATTTTAGCCGCTTTCAGAAGGTGCTTTTCGGCACTGGGCAGATCTCCTGCCTGCATATACAGTTTACCCAGTTCCCGGACCGGCCGGGAAGAGTCGGGATTTTCGGCCAGAGCCTTCTGTGCTTCGAGAACGGCTTTTTCAAGATCGCCTTCCTCTTCGTATTTATAGGCCTGTTTTAGGTGCAGCATCATGGGCGGAGGATCGTTGGCCCGTTCTATGACCGGAGGGATCTTTTCGTTAACGAGCCCGACGGTTATCGGTTTCAGCAGATAGGCGTCGATTTCAGATTCGGCGGCCATGGTTACGAACTCCTGCTGTGCATCGGCCGTTATCATAACCACCGGCAATTCACGCAGGGATGTATCATCGCGAATCATCTGCAACAGCTCCACCCCCTTCATCCCCGGCATATTGTTGTCGAGAATCAGCAGGTCAATGGGAAGGTCCTGATCCTTAAGCAATTTCAGGGCTTCTTCGGCGTTTTCGGCATAGTAGAACCGGCGTCCGAATTTCAGTACCCGCATGATACTGCGAATGGAGTTATACATGTTTTCCATGTCATCAACGACGAGAACGGTCATTTCCCGTAAGTCGACCATGAGGAGCCTCCCGAAATGTTTGTGTTTTTACCCGTAAAGATAATAAAAAAACCTGCCGCTGGATGTATTCCAGGGCAGGCTTTACACGCTTCTCTTTCAGCCTCTGGCGGTCCCGCCGTCCTTACGGATTATACACCCGTTGAGGACCGGTGACTTTGCGTCCTACCCTTTCGGCGTAGTTTGCCCTGTGCAGAGTCTTATTCTTATATGTATATAAAATAAGTTTCGATTATATATAATTTCTAACACGCAAAAAGAGTTTTTTCAAGATTAAAAGTGTTGATTTTTACGATTTTTATTCAAAAGTTGTTGTAGGCAGGAATAATTTTCGTAACTAATATTGATTTTTAAATACAACGCGACAGCCGGAACGGTTTACAGGGATGCTCCGCAGTATTTACAGTGTTTTGCATCGGGGTCGTGGCCTTCGGCACCGCACTCCGGGCATGCCTGAGTAGAGATTTTGTTGCGGGCGGCTTTGGAAAATTCAGCAGTTACGATACCGGTGGGCACGGCAATGATGCCGTAGCCCATTATCATCAGGCACGAAGCCAGCATTTTTCCGAGAGAGTCAAGGAATAACTGTATTCAGCACGGAAGGCGCTACCCTTTTTTGAAAAGCTTCGGGTACAGTTTCTGGCTGCATTCCGGGCAGAGGCTGTGACTGAACTGTGCCTCGGAGCGTTCTTCAATGTAGTTTTCAATCCGGTTCCAGTAGCCCTGATCGTCCCGGATTTTTTTACAGGCGGAACAGATGGGCAAAAGGCCGCTTAACGCAGACACTTCATCCAGGGCATGGGACAGTTTCTGTTTTTCCGATTCCAGTTCCCTGGTTCTCTCTTCAACGAGCTCTTCCAGATGATCTTGATGGTTTTGCAGTTCGCGGTTGACCCCAAGGAGGTCGGCTGCATAGGCCCTGTACATCCGACGGAACAAAAACATCAAGGGAAACGTACATAAAAAAAAGTATCCGGCAGAGATCAGGGCCTCGATCGCGCTTTGATACAGCAGTCCTTTGACGAATGATATTTTGTAATCGGCACAGGCCAGATAGGTTCTGCCGCCGGGCGATGTCCGGGGCAGGGCTACTGATCTGAATTCCCCCCATCGGTCGGAGTAGTCGGCATAACGGGTTTTTTTTGTTTCAAAGGCCTTTATGAATTCTTCCGGGATGTCTTTATAGGGATAAAAGTACCACCACTTCCGCTCCTGCAGGTCTTCCGGGGTGACGGTGGGGGCCGCAAAATAGAATACGCCGTTTTTTTCGATAAGAGTATACACATACTCGAAATCAGTTTCAGCGGCAAAGGCGGAGACGGCGTCACGGTTGCGGATTTTTTCTGCGGGTGAGATTGAATTAACGTCTACTGCCCGATCATGAAAATCGGGGGCCAGCATGTATTTAATGCTTTGAGCGGTTATGAGCAGTTTCCGGTCTATTTCGTTCATGATGGTCTTTTCATTGTTGCGGTAGGACAGGAAACAGTAAAAGGCAACAGCACCAATGTAGATGCCGGCACAGGCGAGGGCAAAGGATATATTGCCGGTAAAAGCTTTAAGTCTCATAGGGTGCCTGAGTATTTATTTTTTTGATTAAAAGTACGCAAAAAGCGGTCCGTTGGTATGGTCTTAGGAAAAGGCACGTCTTTATTATTATATAATGCATCACCGGTTTTGCAATGCACATTCAAAGAATAGTGTACATAAAGCCGATACCGGCACAAGAAAGACAGGGAACCGGCTCCGCAAAGCCGGGGTGATGATACTCCGCCGAATGAAGGCGGTGAAAACGGAGAGTAGAAATTATTCTGCTGTCTGACGTAAAAAGATGTTGAAGGTCTTGATGTTTATGCGGTCATGAGGCGCAGATCCTGTTGTGCCTGGGCTGATGCAATAACCGGTTCAAAAAGGCACATGTATTGCCCGACCCGGGTTTGTCCGATTTCGGTCAGTTTCCAGCCGGCCATTTCGGCTGTTTCGGCCAGCCATTCGGTGTTGTAGTACATGATCTGCACATCGCCTTTATAAGTCCCGGCCGAATTGTCTTTGAAAATTGTTGCGTAAAATGATCCGTCGTCGGCAATGACTTTGCGGAGTTGGACAAGGCAGTCCCATACACCGTCGGGATATATGTGCGTGAAGACCGATTTTGCAAAGGCAACATCAAACACCACACCCGGGAAAATTTTTGAAAAGCGGAAACGGTCATCGCAGATGAGCGTCGGTTCTTTGTCCGTCAGTTCAGGGTCTGTTGCTACCCGCTGTTTGGAGTATTCAACCAGCTCTGCCGTGATATCCATTCCATAGAAACAGCCTTTGTCGAGATAGGGTATGAGCAGGCGGGTTCCCCGCAACGACCCGGTGCCGATATCCAGAAAAGTGTGGTGTTTCTCCAGGCCGCATTCATTAATCAGGAAATCGCGCTGTTTTTGATGCATATATTTTCCGCCGCCGGTAACCTCATCAGGGGTTCTGTTTTCTCCCAGCAGGGTCCAGTAGCCGGCATATCCGGCCGTATCGTCCATAATCGTTTTGATGAGCTTTTCTACCTGCCCGGCCGCAGTTATGAGGCCATCCTGTTTCAGTTCCTGTATAAATTTTTCACAGTGCTCCTTCAGTTCGGTTTGTTGCCGGGCCGCCGAGGCGACCACAATATTCAAAATCGTTTCGATATTCATAGTCCGCACACTCCCCATAAAAAAACCGGTATTGGTTTATAGACCCTACCTGTATGTATAAATAATGATAATTGCAAAATGTATACCTTGTTTAAACGTATAAATATTATAATGATTTAACACTATAAACTGATTAAATATGGATCAATAAGTATAAATTAATATTATTTTGCAACGTGTTTGTGTGCATGGAAAGGAGGTCGGCCCAATGGCCGGAGAAGCAAAATGTGCTGCCGGGAGGCAATTTTTTTACAGGAGGCTCCTGTGGGGTTCACTCATCCTGTATCAGGGTGATCCGGTTGCGCCCTGTTTCTTTGGATGTGTAGAGAGCTTTATCGGCGGCTTCAATGAGCGTTTCGGGATCGAGGGTGGGTTCCGGAACCATACAGGCTACACCGATGCTGAGCGTTACCCGGGGCGAAACGGCTGAGCCGGAATGCTCTAGATTAAGGTCGTTGACAGTCTGCATAATGCTGTTTGCCACATGCATGGCGCCCTCGGCATCGGTTTCAGGCATAATAACGGCAAATTCCTCACCACCATACCGGGCAACCACGTCGGCGGCCCGGTTGACATTGGTCGTAATGGCACCGGCTACCGAGCACAGGCATTCATCACCCTGGACGTGCCCATAGGTATCATTATACAGCTTGAAGTAGTCGATATCACACATAATCAGGGATACAGGCTGATTTTTGCGCGATTGCCTGTTCCACTCCCGACGGAGATAGCCGTCGAAAAGGCGACGGTTGGCCGTCTTTGTCAGGCCGTCCTGGGTTGCAAGCTCTTCAAGTTTGCGGTTGGCCTCCTGTAATTCGGCTTCGGCCCTTTTGCGGTCGGTAATATCTTTGTAATTGGCAACCATTCCGACAATTTCATCTGAAAGGCCTTTGAAAGGGGTGGCCGTTATGCTGAACGTGCAGGCCGTACCATCGGCGCGTACAAGCTCTACGTCGCATTCAACGCGCCGCCTTCCTTTTTTAATAAGGTTCATCGGGCATTCGCCGGTATGGCACAACGGTATGTTCAGGAGGTCGTAACATTTGTTTTTCAGGGCTTCGTCTACTTTGACACCGATAATCCGGGACAGGGTTTTATTGATGCGCAGTATGTTGCAGTCTTTATCAACCGCCCACACGCCGTCGCCCCCGGCATTAAACATCTGGTTGAGTTCAAGGTAGACAAGCTCGGATTCAACCGCCATATAGTTCGAGCGGGCAATGGACTCTTCAACTGCTGCACTGACTTGATCCCTCTCAGTGTTCAAGTCCTGCAGCTTTTGTTCGGCCGCAAGGCGTTTCAATTCCGCCTGTTCCAACTCGTCGACCCGGCGGCGAAGCCGATTGACTTCATCGATGAGCTGTTTTTTGGTTCTGGTATCGTCAGACATCGGTGTTTCTCCGGCGAGAAAGACGTGATTACCGAATAAGTCTTTGTTGGATTCTTGTTTGTCGGTGCGATTACCGGCCCACGGTACAGTGCACTTTCTATTCTTATGATAGCATAACCGGACGGTAATGCCAAAAGGCGATTGTGCAGGGGAAGAGAAGCCCGGCGCATTGTGCGATGTGCAAAAGCATTTTCTCCAAGGCGCTTATTGCAAGAGCAGGCGTGTCAGTTTTTCAAGGGTTGTTGTTTCGGCTCCCTGCTGATGCATTTCTGCAAGGGCTTTTTCGGTGTCGTGCCGGTCGATGTTGACGCCTTTTACCGCATCGCTGAGCACTACGGCATGGAAACCGAAGGTGAGTGCGTCGAGTACGGACCACTTCACGCAATAGTCGGTAGCCAGACCACCGAAGTACAGGGTGGTAATGCCGATTTGTTTCAGGCAGTTTTTAAATGTGGCGCCGTGTCTGTCGGTTGCATCAAAAGCGGAATAGCCGTCTTCCTCGGGATGCATGCCCTTGGACAGCATAACAGCCGTATCAGGCAGATGCAAAGCAGGGTGAAAACCTGCGCCGGGAGAGCCCTGTTTGCAATGCTCGGGCCACCGGCCGCCATGGGAATGAAAATGTTTGGTGTGCTCAGGATGCCAGTCCCGGGTTGCAAATATCGGCAGCCCGGCTTTGGAAAACAGCTTGATATACTTGTTCAGAACCGGGATGACGGCATCGCCTTCAGGCACTGCCAGGGCTCCGCCCGGGCAAAAGTCTACCTGGACATCAACAATCACGAGGGCATGCTTGAGCTTTTTCATGGCTGGATAGAATCATAACGGTGTTACGGAGTTATCTGTAATTGTACCTGAAGAAAGAAGTGGTTATCAAGAAATTTGTGGTGCGTGGAAACAAAGCTTAAGGTTATTTGCTTAAGGTGTTTTTGCACAGGCCCAGCAGAAAACCGAGGCCGTAACCGGTTTGCTGGGCCAGAAAAACAAGGGGTGCAAGAAAGAGCAGGGCCGGGTTTTTGTGCGTCAGGCCGGCGGTAAGACCAATGACGGTAAGGTAGAGCACCCCGGCTGAAGTACATGCAGCCAGCAACGGTAAAAAGGCGTGGGATATGCTGGAAAGGCAGAGTATCTGGATACACAGCAGCAGGACGGCGGCCGGAACCATATGCAGGGGCTCCAGAAGCTCACGGTGCAGCCGTGCAAGGGTTATGCGGGCTCTGCCCATATTCAGGGTTTGACGGAAAAAGGCGCCAAGGGTTGTACGGCGTTTGTGAACAACGATTGCCCGGCCGGTATAGACGAGAGTAAATCCGGCCTTTTTAATGCGACAACTCATCTCGACATCTTCGCCATGATAGAGCGGTTTAAAGCCGCCGGTTTTTTTTAACGCCGTCCTGGAAACGGCCATATTGAAAGTTCGGGGATAATAGCGGGCAAGTTTCCGGCCGGTTTTTCCCCGCATGCCCCCGGTGGTCAAGGCCGATGTCATGCAGAAGTGGACGGCCTGCATAAAGGAGCCTGGTGCAGGAGGGGCTTCTTCGGCTCCGCCCACGCAACCGACGGCGGGGTGCTGAAACGCGGTGAGCACCTTTTCAAGCCAGTCCCGGCGCGGGCGGCAATCCGTGTCGGTAAAGGCAAAGACCGGTGCATGGGCCATCTCCATACCCCGGTTGCGGGCAGCGCCGGGACCGCTGTTGTCCTGGGTGCAGAACGCGAAGGAAAGAGAAGTTGTTTCAGCATATGATACGAGAAATGCGGACGTGTCGTCCGTCGAGCCGTCGTCTACAATAATGACTTCGAATGCGCCGGGAGGCAGGGTTTGCTTCTCAAGGGCCGAAAGAAGTCCTTCAATCTCTTGGCGGCGGTTATAGGTCGGGACAATGACGGAAATACGGCAGGGTTCGGTCCGGCTATTCAACCCCATAGGTATCCTTTACGATTTTATCAATGTCCTTGCGGGACGAGAAAACAATCAGTTCTCCCAGCAGCCCGAAACAGACGAACTGGACTCCGATAATTATCAGCAGCGTTCCCAGCAGCAGGAGCGGCCTGTGGCCGATATGCTCGCCTGAAAACCAGAGAACGGCAAGGTAGGTGTCGATGATACAACCGAACAGGGCGAACAGGAACCCCAGGCCGCCGAAAAGGTGCAGCGGCCGTTGAATATACTTGGTAAGGAAAATGATGGTCAGGAGATCGAAAAAGCCCCTGATAATACGCTCACTGCCGTATTTTGAGCGGCCATAGGAACGGGGGGAGTGCTTTACGGGGATTTCCCCGATGCGGAACCCCTGCCAGCCCGCCAGTGCCGGAATAAAACGGTAAAGCTCACCGTATAAGTTCAGGGCCCGGGTGACCTCGCTGCGATAGGCCTTGAGTCCGCAGTTGAAATCATGAATTTTTATGCCTGTGATCCATGAGGCGCAGGTGTTGAAAATCCGCGATGCGGTTTTTCTGCCGAAAGAGTCGCTCCGCTGCTTTTTCCAGCCGGATACCAGGTCATAGCCGTTATCCAGATGGGCAAGCAGGTTGGGGATTTCCTCGGGCTGATCCTGGAGGTCGGCATCGATGGTAACGATGATGCGCCCCTGGGAATGATGAAAGCCCTGGGACAGGGCCTGGGATTTGCCGAAATTTTTTCTGAAATGAATTATTTTTATGCGTTCATCGGAGGTGCGCAGCCGTTGCAGTTCCGATAATGAGTTATCGGTGCTGCCGTCATTTACAAAGATCAGTTCGTATGTTTTTCCGGTTTTGGTGAGGGTGTCGGTAAGACGCGCGCAGAGTTCTTTCAGGCTCTGTTTTTCATTGAAACAGGGAATGACAACGCTGATCTCGATTGTTTTTTCCGGAGGTGTCGGCATAGGATTATCCGGCAACGGTATTTGTTTGAAAGTGATCAGCCCGCCCGGCCAGGCTGGTTCATCTACTCAATTTTTAAGCAGGCCCGGGGTTTTGCAAACATATAATAAAAGTGATATATAGCATAGATCGGTGATCGTAACAAAGAGTTTTAAAGAAGCGGCTGCCCCCGGTGACACCTGCCGATGCGGCAACCATGTATTGTGATTTACACGCAATTGATAGTATGACCCGGGACACACACTACCGTCTGATCGTAATCGGATGCACCCTCGTGCAGATAGTGCTGGCCGGCCTGTTTCTGAACAGCCTGAGCCGGCCCATGAACTGGTCGGCGGTTTATGCCGAGGACAGTAAAGGCTACCTGCTTGCCGCCGAGTACTTTATGGGGCGGGACAGTGCACCGGAAGATACCGGGCTTCTGCGCTACCGGTTGCTGAGCCCGGCGTTGCCGTTTGCAGCCTCGCTGCTGGGGCGGGTACTGCCTGTTGCCGCCGCGTTTATGCTGATAAATGTGGTGCTGTGGTGTGCTGCGGCCCTGGTTTTTTATGAGTTGCTGAAACAGATGTTCGATAACCGGCAGGCGGCCTGCGGCGGGGCGGTCATTTTGACAACCTCCCTGCCCCTTATTGAGTGGGGGCTGCCCGTCATGGTTGACGCGGGGGCGTACTTTTTTTCCGGACTGGTTTTTCTGCTGTACTTTCAGTTCAGGAGGAGATGCCTTGAGGCCGCCCTTGTGTACGGGCTTATAATCGGTCTCGGGATACTGGTCAAGCCGACCCTGGTGTGTTTGCTGCTGTTTGCTGCAGGAAGCTTCTTTTTTGTCGACCGCCTGTGGCGGCACGGTGTTGCGGTGCTCGTTGTGGCTTTTGGCCTTGTTGCGAATGTTTACTGGCTGTTGGGCTTAACCCCACAGGACTTTTTCATGTATGGTGCTCCCCGGCACCGGGGCCTGGTCTACATCGTGTCGGCCGCTTTCTTCTGTTTTCACTGGGGCTGGCTGTTCGTTATGCAGGGATTCCGAAGTCAACAGCGGTACAGAATGTATTGCCTTGTGTATTTTGCAGCCTTTGCAATTCCCTACCTGACGTTTGTTCATAACCCACGACTCTTTTTTGTGTGCTATCCGGCTGTGATCCCACTGATTGTGAGCGGCATGGGCAGGTACTGCGAGGCACGAAAAAGCGTTTGGCCGGTGGTGGTACTGTATGCCGTCACTTCAAATATTTTGACGCTAGTGCATTTGTATGTTATGAGGACATTGCAAATTAGAGACATAAGCGATCTGCAACAAAAGATTCAGCTATTGTTTTCATGAACATAGGGGCACAGGGGCGTGCAGGAAAGGGGTTCTCAGATGAAAAGATGTGCTGTCAGACACATGATTGTGTTGTTTGCTGTGATACCTGTAATGATTGTTGCAGGAAGTGCATACGGCACAACCAGCGAAGAACAGAAGACTTTGAGCTGTTTCGGGGCTACCCCCGACCAGGGGCAGGCTGGGGCAGACACCCTCGATCTTTCCCTCGGCTTTGAAACCGCGGGTATTATTACAGAGAGCACTACAATAAACACCGCCGACCTTACCTTTGACTGTGACGGTATTTCAGTAGTCAGCGCTACCCTGAACACCGCAGGACTTACCTTTGATGAAAACGGCATTGGCGAGGGAAGCTCCACCGTCAACGCGGTTGTGCGAATTGAAGCCTCGGCACCCGACTGCGAGGGCGATGTAACCGTGCGGATTGAAGACGGAGAACTGGTTTGTGAAGATGCTTTTACCGTGTATGGATCGGCCACGACAAGTACCACCACAACGGTCCCCTTAACAACATCCACCACCACAACGGTTTCGCCCACAACGTCAACCACAACCCAGCCCCTGACCACAGTGTCAAGCACAACGACCACCACCGCACAGGTCGCATCGGTTGATTTTGTTGCAAATACCACCTATGGATTCGTGCCCCTGACCGTGCAGTTTACCAATCTGTCAACCGGAGATATTAAAGATTTCAGGTGGAATTTCGGGGACAACAGCACCAGCACGGAGACGGACCCAGCGCATACCTACAGCAAAGAAGGCAACTATACGGTTATGTTGTACGGTACCGATGCTGATGGTGAGGAAGTGAGAAAAATCAAAGAATCCTATATTTTAGTATTGCCGACGGTGCCCTGTTTGCTTGTGTCGGTTCTGAACGACCATGAAGCCGCCGCCGAACTGAGAAAAATGCGAAATGCCCTGCTGCGTACCCGGGCCGGAATCCTACCGGTGAGCATCTATTACCGGCATGCCTTTGAATTCGGTATGATACTGTATGATAATGAAGAGTTGCAGGAGCGCCTGCGAAGTTTGGTTGCCGGGAACGAAATACTTGTACAGCGCCTTGCCGAGGGTAAGAAGGGGGTCATGGCCGCTGATCAGTTGGACTTGCTCATAGCCTTTCTCTATGAGGTTAAGCAGTTCGCCGGTCCTGCGTTCCAATATGATTTGCAGAGACTTATCGATGGGATGAACAGCGGGTATCTATTGCGGGTTATGAACGTTATGGTCCAGTAGAGCTGTCCCCCGAATAAGCGGATAGTTTAGTCAGTCGGGATCAGTAGGTTTCAATGACCGGGTTGCCCCACAGGGCCGTATCGTACCGGGCATCGTCATTCGGGCCCGGCAGGACCACAAAGACAATATCCACCACTTTTCCGGCAAAGCGCGTAAGGTCTATTGAAACGGAATGCCACGTGCGCTGTCCCGGTTTTTCTTTCGGATCCAGATAGTGGAGATACAGCGGGCGAGGGCCCAGGAAGAGGTTCCGGGGCTTGAAAAAATCCTGCCGTTGTGCTACTCCGCTCATGCCGACCGTATCAAAAAGGTTTTCAAAAAGATTATCGCCGAGCAGAATTTTACACAGGATGCCGTCCCCGGGCTTGTTCCAGGTTGTGGGTGCGGCGGCAAGGTCGACGGTGAGGCGGCAGCGTGTTGCGGGGAGCTGCAGGCGGAAACCGGCGGCGGTCCGGGCCTGCTGCACAATGGCCGGGTGCGCCCGGCCGTTAAGAGACGCTTCAATCAGATCGACTTCCGGCTGCGTTTCAGCACCGTCCTCCAGCTCAAAAATATCTGCGCCCCTGAGGTTGTCGATGAACCGGTATGCCGCCAGGCCCGTTTCCGTGTGCCCTGTGCCGGGATTGCGTTTCAGGAGGAAAACCTTCATGGCGCGCATATAGAGCAGGCTGCGGTACTCTTCGGTGTCGATGACCCGGTAGGAATCGTTGTAAAAGTATTTAAGCGAATAGAAACCGGTCGGCACCGGTGAATTGGAGATAAGATATTCCGGGTCGATGGCCGGGGTGAGGTCCTCAAACCACCAGGGTATATCGTAGATGTGGGGCAGGGCCGCCGACGGATTGTTTTGGCAGTACTCGAGGTTGTACCAGCAGTCCCACGGGAACCCGGCAGACAGCTTGAGCTGCGGAACGCCCCTGTCGAGGGTTTTTTGTCCGAGCTTCCATTTGGCCTCATTCCAGGCCAGAAAGTCCTGGGTGCCGGCAAAGGAGAAAAGAGCAAAGCACACCAGTAACGGGACAAAATAGTATTTTTTGAGGGCCCTGTCGTGCAGCGCCGGATACACAAGGATAACGGCATAGGGCAGCAACGGGATATAATACCTGCTGAACTTGTAGCGTACCACCATGAGAAAAAGAAGCTGCACAAGGGCGATCAGGGCCAGCAGCAGGCGGGGAGACGATAGTGCCCGGCGAATGAGACGGCGGCCGGTAAGAGCATGCCACACGATATGGGTAATGGAAAAGATTGAGAGGAAATCGAGCAGCTTGTAAAAAAGAAGCAGCATGCTGCCCGCACCCCGGTACCCGTATTCGGAAACATAGGCGAAATGAAATCCGTTTATCCAGTTGTAGAGCATGGCGTAGATGCCCAGGTGGTCCTCGATCAGGTAGAACAACACCCCGGACAAAACAAATACGGTGATAAGCGGTGTCTGCCGTTTTGTAAACAGGTCGCGGGGCGAGGGCAGCAGGGCAAGGCTCAGGGGCAGAAGGCTGAAGCCGAACAGCTCAAGAATTAGCAGTGGACGGGTTGCGAGCTTTGAGATAAGGTAAACCGGGTTGCTGAGACAGTCCACAATCCACTGTATCTGCTGCCGGGAGGAATAGGTTTCTCCGTGAACGTACCGGAACCACCAGGTGTAGAGACAAAAGGTTATAACCGGCAGCACCAGTACCGGAGCAATATATTTGCGGCGCTCCCTGTCCGTGATACAGTAGAGTGCCGCTGCCACGGCAATAAGCAGGCCCGGCTGACGTTCCAGTACGGCACACGAGGTGATAAGGGACCCCAGCAGGATGGTCGAAGACTTTTTTTTGGTGAACCCCTGGTAGTAAAACCAGCTTGCCCCGATCATCAGGGCCAGATAAAAATGGTCGGTAAAAAAGGTGTGCATCAGGGGAAACCAGAACGGGTTGAAAATCAGCAGCAGGGTAAGCCAGAGCGCATTGCGGGCCGTACAGCCGGTTGCGCGCAGCAGCCGGTAGGCCGCAAGAAATCCGGCCAGGCTGATAACCTGGGTCGACAGGACAAGGGTGTTGACGGAAAAGCCGAACAGCAAACAAAAAAGCCCGCCCCACAGCACCTGGAAAACCAGACTGGGACTTGTCCAGGGAGTAAACGACAGCGTGCCTGTCGTATAAAATGTTTCGACCGCCCGAATGTAGGACCAGTCGTCATCGACCGGATAGAGCGTGTAGCATCGGGCAAAAAGGACGACCACTATGAATACGGCAATAATGAAAAGCGTATTGCGCGTGTCGTCGCCGGAAAAAGGATTGTGTTTCATGGGCACAAAGCGTTGAGAAGCTTGTATGGGTGTTTTTTAAATCGTTTGACGACGTGCCTGTGTAGAGAAAGTAATATCTTACAGCGTAGGTAGATTCAAGAAAAATATTGGCGGGAACCATGAAAAAGGGCCTGATTGTTTTTTGTGTATGCTTTTTGTTCACACTTGTGACGGCGGCATGGTATCTCAAGAGCGGCCCTGCGGTATTTCCCCTTGATGACACCTATATACACTTTGTCTATGCCGACAGTATCGCCGGCGGGGACGGATTGAGCTTCAACCGGGGGGAGACGAGTTTCGGTACCTCAAGTCCGTTATGGACCGCCCTGCTGGCCCTGTGCGCCCTGCCGGGGGCCGATCTGTACGCAGCGGCCCTGGCTCTGGCCGTATGCTTTCATTGTTGTTCGGCCCTGCTCATTTATTATATATGCGGTGCACTTACCGCCCCGGACCGGAAGAATGCCGCGGGAGTCGTCGGCGCCCTGGTGTATCTTGCCGCGGGGAATATGACCTGGCTGGCGCTTTCCGGGATGGAGACCCCGTTGTTTCATATGCTGTGCCTTGCCTGTATTCTGCTGTTTATCAAAAAGGGCTATTCGGCCCCAACTGCTGCGGTTGCCGGAGCTTTATTGCTGTGCCGGATTACCGGACTGTTTCTTGTGGTGGTGCTGATGTTTGCCGAACTGCTGCAGACCCGCAAGCGTGTACCCTGGATGCTTTCGACCATCGGCATCCCGCTTCCCTGGTACGGGTACCACTTTCTGGTAACGGGCGGTTTTTTGCCTGTTACGGCCCGGGGCAAGCTGCTTACCTATGTGGACGGCGGTTGGGACCCGGAACGGATACTTTCCTTTTATCTTGCGATTCTAAAGTATTTGTTTTTCTACGAGCCGGTTTTCCTGGTGCTGGGCTGTACCTTTATTGCCGGCTGTGCTTCTCTCATGCGGTCCGACAGGACCGCCCCCGGTATGCGGCGTACCGGTATATGGATTGTTGCGGCATGGTTGATGCTGCACCTTGTTGTCCACGGGCTTTTGTTCCGGTCGCTGAATCAGCAGATGCGATATCTCGGGGTGCTGTTCCCGGCTCTTTCCATTGTGGGAACCTGCCTCCTGTTCCGGATTCTCAGGAACAAACGGGCATGTATAGTTGTCTGCGGCCTTCTGATTGCGGGTTGCCTTTGCAACCAGGTTAGATGGCGCTCATGGTATCATCAGAACACCGACCACATGCAACGGGTATACCTGGACTGCGCCCGGTGGATTGCGGAAAACACCGATGACAGCGTTATAGCCGCATTCGACATTGGTTTTATCAAGTATATAACCGGCCGGTATGTTGTTGATCTGGGCGGGGTTACCGGTGATGAGGTGCATCCCTACCTGATCCGGCATGATTCCGGACGCCTGTTGAGAAAAAAGGGGGCTACGCTGGTGGTATACTCCCGGCGTCCGGATTGTGATGTCTGGAACGGCATTTACCGGGCGGCTTATGACCGGCAGGGGCTGCTGCAGGAAACCGGACTGGCATCATTCGGAATTGATATGTATCCTACACCGTCGGTAACGCATTCGTTTCAGCTTGATGTACGGCGCATTGTCGCCTGGGTCGACCCGCATTCCGGGGCCGCACGGGCATTGTTCACCGATGCGCAGGGGGGAAGCAGAGAAGCGGCTTCCCTGGGAAACGGACTCGGGCTGGTGGCCTTTGCTGCGGAGAAGAGCGAAATTTTCGTTGTCCCCAATATGGCCCAGGCGCTGCAGGTGAGCTACCGCTGGCGTGTGCTGCAGGACGTTGCCGCCGGGACAACGGTTAAAACGTGGATCGCCCATGCCGATTCGCAGCAGCGTATTTTCGATAAGGTGCATATTCCCACCCACGGTGTTGTGCCGCTGGATACCTGGACGCCCGGCCGGGGAATTCGGGAAACCCACTTGTTATGGATCCCGGATACGGCTCCGCCCGGCCGCTACAATGTGTTTGTCGCAGCCAACGAGCCGGAAGCCCGGGAAATCAAGGCAGGAGAAATTTTTTTAAAAAAAGCGAGCTTTATTAATGAATATTAATAAAAAAAGATGTTTAGCCGGCTATGTTGTAACAAAACAGCTCGTGTTTCCGCAGCAGGCTGCGTCCAAAGGGGCTGAAATTCCAAAAAGAAATGATTTTTCAGTGGATTGACATTAGGAAACGGGAATGGTATTGTAGTTCTCATTAATGAGAATGCGTTACAGGCAGTTTGGCTAAAACAGGGAACAGGTTATGAAGGAAATAATTGTTCGGCCTATGCAGTGCGCTATTGCAACCGGAGGGTTGTTGCGTATCGACAGAATCGGTTCGGGGGTCGGAATCGTTATTTTCAACAGTGCGTATAAAGTTGCAGCGGGTGTGCATGTGCTCAGGGGGGAATCCCCCGGGGGCGATGCCGACAATCCGGCGTATTATGCCAACACCGCCATACCGTATATACTGCAGGAATTTGAAAGACGCGGAGTGTCAAAGCCGTTCTCGGTTGCAGTTGCCGGTGCGGCGTCCATGATGAGTATGCCTGACAAGGATAATGCCGGCTCAAAACTACTTGTTGCAGTGAAAGCGGCCCTGGCCAAAGAAGGGCTGCCGGTCAAGCTTGAGGAGACCGGTGATGTTGTTATACGATCAATTCTGCTTAATGTTGATGCCGGGAAGATCAAAATAGTCTAAAGAGTCTATTGATTCGGTAATTGATTGTTGTTTTTGTGCGGTGAGCAGCTTATCACCGCGATCGGGTGGCTTCATGAATGTGCAGTGTCCGCAGTGTCGCAAAACATACAGTATACCGGAGGAGCGGATTAAGGCGTACAGCACGTCTGTGGCGTTTGCCTGCCCCTCCTGTAAAGGCACTATTGAAATCAGGGCAGAGAAGGCCGGGCCTCAGAAGGACGCCGCAGAGGCAACAGCGGTTCCCACAGGGAATATCCTCAAAAAACGGATTTTGCGCACGGTCAATGACTTGCCCCCCATGCCGCAGGTTGCAGATAAGGCCCGGCGGGTTATGGCCGACCCGGATTCGAGTTTTGCCGATCTTGCCAAGGTCATTGAAACCGACCAGGCAATAGCGGCGCGGGTTTTGAAACTGTCCAACTCGTCATATTACGGCGTCATGGGCACCGTCACTTCGATCCAGCATGCCTCTGTTGTGCTGGGTATGAAGACCCTGAATGAACTACTGACCCTGGCGTGCGCGTCCAGCCTTCTTGGGAGCAACCTTGACGGGTATGAATTGCAGACGGGCGACCTGTGGAGGCACTCCCTGGCTGTGGCCGGCTGTGCCAGACAGCTTGCCAACGACAAGCATCCGGAGCTGGCCGATGACGCTTTTTCGGCCGGGCTTATTCATGACTGCGGCAAGCTTATTCTGGACAAGTATATCCTTGAAAGGAAGCCGCAGTTCGACGCATTTATACAGGAGGAAGGAAAGACGTTTCTGGACGCGGAGCGGGATATCCTGGGGTTCGACCACTCGCAAATTGCGGCAGATGTGTGCGAGAAATGGACCATCCCCAAAAAACTTACCACGGCTATTCAATACCACCATAATCCGTCTATGCTCGGCCATAATGAACTGGCTTTTCTGGTGCATGCCGCGGATGGTATAGCCCTGATGAGCGGTATCGGCGCAGGAGTGGACGGCATGATGTATTCGATCGACCGGCACACCGCGGAATTTTTGAAGCTGGACAGCATGCAGATAAGTACATATATGCTTGCTGCCGCCGAGTATGTTGAAAAAACGGTAGGGAACATGTAGGCCGGAAGAAAGCTCCCGGCTGTTTGTAACCGTGTACCAATATATCATGTGCAGGCGGATATGAAGCTGTTCCATTGGTGCAGCTTTTTTTATTAAGCATAGACCCGGCACGGATGAGCAGAACCGATAACCACCACTAATTGAATGACGTTGTATTATGGATTTTGAACCGACAAAACAACAGATGATGGCCCGCAAAATCGCCCGGGGATTTGCGGAACAGGAACTGGAACCTTTTGCCCAGGACCGCGACGAGAAAATGGAATTTCCGGCCGATGCTCTTGAAAAGCTGGCCGACCTGGGCTTTATGGGAATATCCATACCCCGGAACTACGGCGGTGCCGGGCTCGACAGCATCAGCTACGTGCTCATTATCGAGGAGCTTGCCCGGGCCTGTGCGTCGACCGCCATAATCGTGTCGGTGCATAATTCGGTAGGGGCCTACCCCATTTATGCGCTGGGTGATGATGCCCAGAAAGAGAAGTATCTGCACGACCTTGCCACAGGGCGAAAGCTCGGCGGGTTCGCCCTGACAGAGCCGAACGCGGGATCCGACCCCGCCTCCATTGAGACAACGGCACAGGCAGACGGCGATTCGTTTGTGCTGAACGGTACCAAGACCTTTATTACCAGCGGCAGTACAGCCGAGACGCTGGTGGTGATGGCTAATGCAGATCGCTCAAAAGGAGGCCGGGGTGTTACGGCGTTTATTGTTGAAAAAGGGTTTGATGGTTTTTCGGTAGGAGTCAAGGAGAACAAGCTCGGGATTCGGGCCTCGGATACCTGTGAGTTGATATTTGAAAATTGCCGGGTGCCCAGAGTGAATGTCCTGGGGGGGGTGGGCAAAGGTCTCAGTGCCGCGCTCAACGCCCTTACCTTCGGCAGGGTGGGCGTGGGTGCCCAGGCCCTTGGTGTGGCACGCTGCGCCATGGAGGAGTGTATCCGGTATAGTCAGGACCGGAAGCAGTTCGGCAAGCCCATAGCTAAATTTCAGGCCATCCAGTGGATGATAGCCGATATGGCGACCGAAATCGAGGCTGCGCGCTTTCTTATTTTCAAGGCTTCCAGTCTGAAAGACCAGGGAAAACCCTTTGCCAGAGAGGCCTCCATGGCAAAGCTGTATGCCTCGGAGGTTGCAATGCGCACGGCCACTAAGGCGGTGCAGATACACGGAGGCTATGGATGCATGAAAGATTACAAGGTTGAACGCTGTTTCCGGGACGCCAAAGTTATTGAAGTGTATGAAGGGACATCGGAAATACAGCGGATGATAATTGCGCGCAATACCATCGGTTAGCGGATGCGTGCACAACAGGCTGCCGGGCGCGGCAGCGCGTGGATAATGGATTAGGGAATATGAAAGAGCTTACAATAATTGTTACGGTAAAGCAGGTGCCGGATACGGCCGAGGTGCGGATAGACCCGGAAACGAATTCTCTGATGAGGGAGGGGGTGCCCAGCATCATCAATCCCGAGGACCTTAATGCCGTTGAAGCGGCGCTGAGCTTAAAGGAACAGTACGGCGGCACGGTTACCGCGGTTACCATGGGGCCGCCCCAGGCACAGGAGGTGCTTGAAGAAGTTGTGGCAATGGGAGTAGACCGCGCCGTATTGCTGACGGACAGGGCCTTTGCCGGTTCCGATACCCTGGTCACCGCCTTTACCCTCTCGCGCGGCATAATGAAACTGGGCACCTTTGATCTGATCATCTGCGGCCGCCAGGCCATTGACGGCGATACGGCCCAGGTCGGCCCCCAGGTGGCAAGCTTTCTTGATTTGCCCCAGGTGACCTACGCCGACCGTATCGAGATTGTGGATGACTGTGCGCACGTACAGCGAAGCCTTGAGGACTGTACCGAACTGGTCAAGGTCTGCCTGCCGGCGCTGGTAACGGTGCTGGGCGGCATCAACCGGCCCCGGCACCCGTCCCTGTATAATATTGAAAAGGCCTGTGACGAAACGTGTGTTTCCATAATGGGGGCCGGTGATTTAAAGGTGCCGGCTTCCATGCTCGGTTTGAATGCATCGCCCACCGGTGTAAAAAAAATCTTTGAACCTGAACGGACTACAGAGTGTCGGTATCTGTCCGGTGATGAAAAAGAGATGGCAAGAACCCTGATAAACCATTTAAAAGATCAGAGTATCCTTTAGGGGGTTCTCTCCGGCTGTTTAACAACACTACGTTCTATACTGGAATTATTGTAATTATGATTAAACTACTTCCTGAAAAATGCATTGGATGCGGACTATGCGTTAAGGCATGTCTTTTCGGCGGGATTACGCTGGACAATAAAGAACCGGCTCTGAACGAGTATTGTACGGCCTGCGGGGCCTGTGTCGATGTGTGTAAGGTCGGCGCCATTGTGCTGGAGGGCGAGCGCAGCAAAGCAGGGCACGACACCAGCCTGTACAGCGGTATCTGGGTTGTGGCCGAGCAGCGGCGGGGCCGTCTCCAGCCGGTAGCGCTTGAACTGCTGGGCAAAGCCCGACAGCTTGCCGATGCGCGCGGCAGTTCGGTAACGGCGGTGCTGTTGGGCAGCGGTATGGATATGCACGGTGAGACACTCATTCAGCATGGGGCCGACAAGGTGTTTCTGGCCGATGCCTCGTTTCTCAGCGACTATCGCACCCTTCCCGCCGAGCGGGTCATCGGCGGGCTCATCGAGCAGCACAAGCCCGAGGTGATTCTCTTCGGGGCAACAACCATGGGGCGCGATCTTGCACCCCGCATCGCAAACCGTTTTCGCACAGGACTCACCGCCGATTGTACCGGGCTTGAAATGTCCCCGGACGGGCTGCTGCTTCAAACCCGGCCGGCTTTCGGCGGCAACATCATGGCAACCATTACAACGCCGTTGCATCGTCCCCAGATGGCCACGGTCCGGCCCGGTGTGATGAAAGCACAGCATTCGCCCGGGAGGAAGGGAGACATTGAAACGGTTACGGCTGAACCGGCACCATCCGACGATCTGGTGCACATCCTTTCCTCGGTCAAGAAGGAGCAGGGACGTATCGCGCTGGATAAGGCGGACGTTATTGTTTCCGGCGGGCGCGGGTTGCGGGACCCCAGGAATTTCAAGCTGCTTGAGGAATTGGCGGGGTTCTTTTCCGGGCAGGTCGGGGCCTCCCGTGCGGCGGTGGATATGGGCTGGATCGCACATGATCACCAGGTGGGTCAAACCGGCAAAACCGTGCGGCCGACCATGTACATTGCATGCGGTATTTCCGGGGCGGTCCAGCACCTTGCCGGAATGCAGAATTCCGATATCATTGTAGCGATAAATAAAGATCCCCAGGCCCCTATTTTCAGCATTGCCCATTATGCCCTCGTCGGCGATATGAATATCATCGTGCCGGCGTTGATCGAACAGTTGAAGAGCGCCTGAGACCGCCATAAGAAAACTGTTGCTAAATACCTGCCGAATCAGTAGACTTTTGATGATGTGCGGGCGGAAGCCCCTCACAGGACGATAACAGATGTTCAAGTGTATGATATATATGCGAAAGATCAGGAACATACTCACCGTAACTATTGCAGTTGTCTGTATGCTGCCGCTTTGTCACGCCGCTGCATACTCCATGAAAACCTTCGGTCCAAGTGATGGATTGTCCTCACGGAACGTCGTGGATATTGCCGTAGACCCTGCCGGGTATGTCTGGTTCAGCGCACAGGACCCGGAAACCGGAGAGGGCGGACTGTCTGTTCTGGACCGGATGCATGAATGTACAGCGCCGTTTGACGCCTCCGACGGTTTGAGCAGCACGGCCATAGCCGATATCGCTTTCGAACACGTGCCGGAGGGGTTTGTCGATGACTATGAGTACGGCAATATCTGGATAGCAACCGACAGCGGCATCAATGTCCTGGACCGGCGGGGAGTTGTTACCACACTGAATTCGCGTAACACATCCCTCCCGGGCAATACGATTACATCGCTGTTTATTAATAAAGAAAATACCAAATGGGTTTCCGTTCAGGGTAAAGGGGTCTGCTGTATCGACGCCGAATTCAACTGGGGCACGTACACGGTTGCCGACGGGCTGTGCAGTAATACGATTCTGTCCATGCATGAAGACGCCAACGGCAATATGTGGTTCGGCTCGAAAGGTCGCGGCGTGAGTTTTCTGGACCGCGACGGCAACTGGCTGCATTTTTCTTCCGCCAACTCGGGCCTCATCGGCAATTACGTTTTCGACATTGCCGATGAAAAACCAAACCGGATGTGGTTTGTAACGTCCCAGGGGGTCAGTGTGTTTGACGGTCAGAATTGGATGTCATACACCGCACGCAACAGCCCCCTGGGCAGTTATGTGCCGACAAACGTTGTTATCGACGGGTCCGGCAACAAGTGGATCGGCACACGACAGGGAGGCCTTTTTAAGCTGGACAGCTTCGGCATGTGGACACGGTATAATCGTGACAACTCGAATCTGCCGGACAATGCGATCAATGATCTTGTTGTGGATGCCGACGGAGTTTTGTGGGTTGCGACACCGGCGGGCCTTTGCAGTCTGGGTAACGGCATGCAGAAGACGGTTGTTCAAATGCCGGACAGGCAATTTCTGGAGCCGTCCGATACGCGCCTCGGCGAGGGTGTTTACTACCCCTTTGCACATGCACTCATGTGGGAGAATATCGGCGATGCCGAGCTCGAGCCCCAGCTTTCCCTTGCATTGCCGTCGTTCGCACAGCAAGGACGTTCATGGTTCTATGCCGCCGTATGGGAAGATCAGAATTTTCGGTTCGCGGACCTGGATTACCGGGTCGAGGGTAATCGGCGTGGAAACCGGCGCATCACTTTCAACGGCAACTTTTTTCAAACGATGTTTTTTATCAGTGGCGGCATCCTCAGTTCGTTTTCCGGGGATACCCTTGATACGGCGTCCCGTCATCCCTTTCCCGGCAAGTACCCTGAAGAGCTTCTGGGACTGATCAAGCCGGGGGGCCGGATTCCCAGCAACGACCCGGAAATCAAGAAGCTTGTCGAGAGGCTGGTCCGCCCGGAATCCAGGGGAGATATGGCCCAAACCATGCGGGATATCGTGTATTCAAAACTGGTGCAGCACCTGGGCCCGATTGAAAAGAATATCGGTCTCATTTCGGAAAAAGAGCGCGGTGAGGAAAACGCGGCCATCGGTTCGGCCAAAGATGTGTATTATGTGCTTGAAAACCGCAAGGGCGACCACCATGCAAAGGCCAGGCTGATTTGCACGCTTGCACGTGCCGCCGGCATTCCGGCCCGAATTGTGATGAGCATCAAGGGCAAAACCTGGTGCCAGGTCTGGCTTGCCGGTGCCGGGTGGATATCCGTGGAAGCCCTTTATCCTGTGTATGATTATCTCCGTCCTATGAGAACCTATATGCCCAAGGTGTTCCTGCCCGAAGACCTTTCCATAGCCGCTGTCTCCGGTAAAAACGACGATGTAGGCAATATCGTGTGGAACCCGGAGGTGAAGGGCTATTATGTTGAGAGTGACCCGGCCGAACTCGGTACGTATCAGAATCTTTCCAAGGCCAAACTGCTGATAACGCAGTTTGTGCAGGAAGAGACCGTGCCCGATAATGCCAGAATTGAGATAGCCGAAAATATCTATGTTATTGCACGGCAACAGCAGGGACAATCTTTCTTGCAGTTCCAGGACAAAACCGGTGCGGCAATAGAGGTATTTCCCCTGGTGTTTAACGGTCTTTCCTCATTTGCCCGGGTACAGGACCGGCTGTTCTGGAAATTTATTCCGCGCCGGATCGGGGAACTGCTTGTTATTGAAAACCTGGAATGCGTCATTCCCTAGGAGGCTGTTGGAGAACGTCCAACAGCTTGCGTTGCGCTCACCTTTCGTCGTTGCGACGTACAACCAAGTACGCCTCACTCCTAAAGGTTTCGCGCGCCTTGTGTCTGAACATTCTCCAACAGCCTCCCTCCCGGAACAGGGAAGGGTTTGACTTCCGTCGCAAGGCGAGGGCGGTTTCTCCCCAATGTTGCCGTTTACCACAGGCGACCCGGAATAACAGCAGTTGTTGTATCCGTACAGGTGTTTGAAATTGAACCGCCTGGAGTTTTTTCGTTTTTTTAAAACCATCTTTGGGGCATCTTCTTAAGTTTCCCGCAGGTCAAGGACAGCGTATTATATGAAAAGGCCTTTGCCTCCGCTGGTTATCGCCTTCAGTCTCGGTCTTGTTGCCGGGCAACGGTATGCAATGGAACCGGCCTGGGTAATGTTGTTTTTTTTGCCGGTCGCGGTTTTTTTTGTCCGGGCGGTTCTGCGGCGGAAACAGACCGGCGCAACCGGCCTGGCGATTTTTCTGTGTTTTTTGCTGGGGATTTTGTATCTTGTTCCTTTCGAGCGCCCCCGGTTTGCCTCCGACCATGTCGTGCAGTTTGCCGAGAGGCAGGGGCTACAGGTCGAAGGAGTTATCGACGCCACGCCTGCCGTTTCAACGGGGGGTGTTCGGATCATGGTCAGCGCCGAACACGTTCACACGCCGGCCCGGACCTTTCGGGTGAGCGGTCGGGTTCAGGTGCGCATCCGGGAGGTGAAGCGTGCTTTTCGCTACGGTGACCGGATACGCTTTACGTGCGTGCTCAGGAAACCGAAAAACTTTGAAAATCCCGGGAGATTTGATTATGTCCGGTACCTTGCCTACCGTTCCGTTTTCGTCACTGCATTTTTGCGTGACGACCGCGCCGTTGTCGTCATGCGGGAGGGTGCCGGTAATGCACTGCGGACCGGGATCGAGCACTACCGCGACCGGGTCAGGGACGTCATTACGACCCGCCTGGAAGCCCCCTCTGCTGCACTGATGCAGGCCCTGATCCTGGGTGAAAAAGGATTAATACCTGAAAACATTACCGACCGGTTCGCCCGCCTGGGCGTTTCCCACCTGCTGGCTATTTCCGGGCTGCATGTCGGTATCGTTGCTTTTATGTCCTATGTGGTATTGATGTGGCTGCTGCGTCGAAACCATAGGGTTCTTTACTATATCGACGCCGGCAAATATGCCCTTGCGTTGTCCCTGGCACCGGTGCTCTTCTATTGTTTCGTTGCGGGATTTCATCTGCCTACCGTGCGGGCCTTTATTATGATCAGTGCCTATGTGGCAACGGTTTTGGCCGGGAGGAGTCGCGACCTGGTGAGCACGCTTTTTCTGGCGGCCTGGATTATTCTGCTGATGTGGCCCCCGTCGCTGTTTGATCTATCGTTCCAGCTTTCTTTTGCAGCGGTCTTTGCCATCATTACCATTGTTCCGGCACTACAGACCCTGGTACCGTTCGGCAGGGAAGAGCGGGACGCATCAGTGCGGCAACGGTTTGTGCTGTGGTCGACAAACGTGTTGTTCTCATCCGGCTGCGCTACTGCTGCGGCAATCCTGGGAGTTGCTCCGCTTGTTGCCTTGGCTTTTCATCATGTTTCTTTTGCCGGATGCTTTACAAACAGCGTGCTTGTCCCACTGACCGGTTTTTGTATTGTGCCGCTCGGGCTGGCCGCAACACTGGTGCTGCCTGTCAGCGAAACCTTCAGTGGCTTGCTTTTTTCATGGGGTGGACTCTTTGTCGACCAGATGCTGCTGCTGACCAGGGTCTGGTCGCGATGTCTGCCGCCGGAAGCTGCCGCGGTGGCTCCGGCAGTATGGGAGGTTGCAGGGTACTATGCCGTGCTCGTGAGTGTGCCGCTCTGCATCCAACGGAAAAAATACATCATGCTCCTGGTGATTGTGACGGGTTTTGTTTTGACAGGAGCGGTTTCGGGACTGTATCGGCCGGACAACGGCTGCCTGCGGGTAACATTTCTTGATGTCGGACAGGGGGATGCCGCCTTGGTGGAGTTTCCGGGACAGCGGACAATGCTTATTGACGGCGGGGGCTTCCGAGATTCGGATTTCGACGTGGGAGAACGCATACTGGCTCCGGTGTTGCACCGGAAGGGAATTCGGGTACTCGATTATGTGGTGCTCAGTCATCCGCATCACGACCATATGGGCGGGCTCGGCCATATGGTCAGGCACTTCAGAGTGGGGGAGCTCTGGAGCCCGGGGCCGGGCCGCAACATTCCCGCGTATCGGCAGTTGTTGTACGATGCAGAAGCAAGGGGTGTGAAGCACAAAGAGGGCCGCGATCTTGCAGACTCAATAAAAGTCGACGGAGTGAAGGTAGAGACAGCAGGTTTTTCCGTCACGCCTGAAGGCGTTTCATCATTTAAAGATTTGAATAATAGTTCGCTGGTGCTGAAGCTGACATACGGACAGGTCAGTTTTCTTTTTTGTGGTGATATTATGCTTGAACGCGAGGATGAACTGGTGGTTGCATATCCCGACCTGCAGGCAACGGTCATAAAAGTACCGCATCACGGCAGGAAGGGGTCCAGTTCCCGGGAGTTCGTTGCACACGTGCGCCCGGAAGTGGCGGTTATCAGCTGCAGGGCGTTCGGGAGGGGAAGAGGACCGTCTCCATCTGTGATGGAACGGTACAGAGACATCGGGGCAAGGGTTGTACGCACCGACACCCATGGGGCCGTTATGATTGAGGCTCGGCCGACATCCTATTCCGTCACAACGCAGCAAGATTCAGCGGCAGATGGAACTGATACCGGCTTTTTGAATAAACTATTGACAAATGTGCATTTTTTCTATTAAATGCGAATGTAATAATAGAGGCGGCAGGTGTTTTTCAGCCGTTACTGTTTTAGCGGGACAGCCTGACCATGAATAAACGGATTCTATTTTTTTGTAGTATTGCGCTGTTTTTGAGCAGTTGCAGTTCTCTGCCCTACCGGGAGCAGACATATCGTGATATTCGCCGGGCCGACGCCGTACTCTTCCAGGCCCAGAAACTTGAATCCCCTGTTTATGCCCCGGAAACCTACCTCGAAGCCCTGCTCACCCTCAGAAGAGCCAAAAATATGATGAGTTCCGAAAATTATGATGAGGCCCGCTCTCTTGCTCAGAAGGCTGAAAACATAGGTGAACAGGCCTGCGAAGAGAGCCGCGAGGAACGTATGCGGGTTAAGGCCCTCGCCGAGAGGTTGCTGTACCGGGGGGAGGAAATCTGGGACCAGTATGAAAAAGGAAAAGAGAAAGAGTATGCCCCCGACGCTCTGATCGAGATAAAAAAGTATCTGGAAAACGGACACCGGCTTTTAGACGACGGCCGTTACATGGATGCCCTGGAGTCGGTGCAGAAGTCGCACCAGCGACTGGCAATGCTGCCGGAGGCCATTGAGAAGGGAAAAGTTTCGCTGCTGGAGGAAGAGAAGAAAAGGATAAGCAGCCAGCAGACGGCTGAGGAAATTCTGGCCGCCGCCCGCAAACAGGCGGCCGGCATCATAAACGACGCCCATAAGCAGGCCGATAAGATCAAGCTTGAAGCCCAGGTGGGCGCCGCCAAGGCCCGGCAGGAAGAGTTCGAGCGCATGTACCCGTCGACCTATAAAGTTAAACGCGGGGAAACCCTCAATGATATCGCCAAGCGCCGCGAGATTTTCAACGACCAGTTTATGTGGCCGTTGATTTACAAGGCAAACCGTGACCAGATACGGGACCCCAAAGTCGTATATCCCGGACAGATTTTATCGATACCCCGTGATATCTCCTTTGAGGAAATAATTGAGGCGCGCAAGCAGGCAGAAGCCTTTCCTCCCTTTATCCCGCCCTATGATGCCTACAATCCCGAGTTTTACCGCCGCTATTTTCTCCTTGCGCCCGTAGCGAAATCGCCGGATGCGGAAGAAGTCCCCGAAGAAGAGAAAAGCGAATAGTTTCAATCCTTACGAAGACTACATTCATCCGCTTTAGTGCAACCTCCATCCATGGATGTCCTGCCCGGGGGTGTTCTACGAGGCGCTGTCGCCCAGCTGGCCGCAGGCCGCGGCAATGTCGGAGCCCTTGCTCCTTCTGATGGGGGCGGTGAAATGGTTGTCGTGAAGCACGTCCTGGAACCGTTGTATGGTTTTCTCGTCGGGTGTTTCGAAGTCGACCGCCGGGTGTTCGTTGAAGGGTATCAGGTTTATTTTGCAGGGCACGTTTTTCAGAAGTTTTGTCAGTTCCAGGGCGTTTTGGGCAGAATCGTTAATGCCTTTGATAAGGATATATTCGAAGGTTATTCTTTTGCGGGACGGGAGCGGAAACCGTTTTGCCGCTTCTATCAATTCGCGAAGGGGATATTTTTTGTTTACGGGCATCACGTAGTTTCGGGTTTTGTCGTTTGAAGCGTTCAGTGAAACGGCCAGGTTGACATGGATGTCTTCCCCGAGTTGTTTTATCCGGGGCACAAGTCCTGCGGTTGACACGGTTATTTTGCGGTGAGAGTAGTGATGCCCCCATGAACTGGTGAGTATCTGCAGGGTCTTCAGGGTGTTGTCGTAGTTTGCAAGGGGCTCACCCATACCCATGAAAACCAGGTTCGGCAGTTGCTTGTCAAAGCTCTCCGTTGTAAATACGGCATCTATCTGGTTGAGTATTTCAGCGGCAGTCAGGTTTCTCACAAGACCGTTGCGCCCGGTATAGCAGAAGCGGCATTGCAGGGGGCAGCCGATCTGGGTGGAGATGCACAGGGTCCAGTGCTTTTTCTCCGGGATCAGCACGCTCTCCACGCCGTGGCCGTCCGTAGTCTTGAAAAGAAATTTTTTGGACCCGTCGCGGGAAACATCTATTTTTAAAGGGGTAAACGAACTGATGCAGGCAATCTCACCCAGGGCGTTTCGGAAGTCTTTTGAAATGTTGGTCATTTCATGCACGGAAGACGCTTTTTTTTGAAACACCCACTGGGCAACCTGTTTTGCCCGGTATTGTTCCGCGTTGAGCCCCTTGAGGGTTGCTTTTATTTCATCAAGGGAGTTGTTTTTTAAATCCTGTTTCATGTATTTTTCCAGACTGCTGAAAACCGTCCATCTATCCCGATTGTATCGGGATTGCGCTCACCCTTCGTCCCTGGGGCGTGCCAATACGTATGCCGCAGTCCAAAGGATTTCGTACGCCTTGTATTTGAGCATTTTTGAGCAAGTTTTTCCGCATGTGCGGTCGATTGCTACTGTTTTTTGATACCCATCAGCCGATATCCCGCCAGTGGTATTCGACCGGTAGACTGGAACGGGGTATATTCGTTCCCGTTCACTATCTTTCCATAATCTTTTTAATGTAATAGTATCATTATACAATGCGACCTGCAAACGTGATCTGCTGGAAAAACAGAAAAAAATAAGTTATAACAATATGATGTAATTTTTTGTTGACAAATATGTATAATAGGACTATAGAACTACTTCATTTCGTGATCGAAGGCTGAAAAGGGGGCTTGGGTAGCGTGACAGCCCCATACATAAACCTCTTATAGGAATGCCATTTTATGAAGGGAACCGTGACCCTTAAAAAGAACCTGTTGAAGATGCGCGAAGATATTCTCAAGGACATGGATGAGAATATCAAAAACGTGAGAAGTGCGCCTGAGCGGGATGTCGGTGATTTTTACGATGATGTGGATATTGAAAAAGACAGGCAAATGATGCATATGCTGGGCGAGCGTGAACGGGTGAAGCTCGTGGCCATCGACAGCGCCCTGGAACGTATAGAAGACGGCTCATACGGCATATGTGAAGAATGCGGCTGCGACATTAATAAAAAAAGATTGAAAGTACTCCCCTTTGCCCGGTATTGTGTTGCCTGTCAGGAGGAGCTTGAAAAACAGGCTGCGCGAGACGGTGAATCGATGGAAGACAAAATGCTTTACAAGGATGTGTCCATAACAGACATAGAAAGCAGCGATGAATAAACCGGGCACCCTCCGGCTTTATTGCATATATTCCAATGTTCGGCAGGCAGCATCGCGAGGTTGATGCTGCCTTTTTTTTAAAAAAAATGTATTAGGCACTTGCACGTTTTAAAAGGTATGTTATAAATAAGATGACAGTTTCTTTTCTGTACCCCCCCTCATCCCCTTGGCATCTGCCCCTTGCCAAGGGGATATTTCTTTTTCCGGGGTTTGTTGTATCGTTGCCGTTTCCTGGGTTTTGCACGCCCTTCGTCACTGCAGCGTACCGCCAAGTACCCTTCATGCCTCAGGATTTTTTTTGCCTCGTATGCGGGCATTCTCCGGCAGCCTGATCGGGTTTATTCCACCGGCTCCTGAGCAAAAAGTGTATAAACATCCGTCTGTCGTTTTGTTTGCGTTCCTTGTTGCTCCGGAGCACTGTTACGTATTATCCGGGACAATATGACTTTGTAGTTGGACGTGCTTCAAGCTTACATAAACAGGGTATAATATTATTGCGTTCTTTTTGATATTTTTTTCTTTTCATTTAATTCAGAAAAAAAAGGATACATACTATAAATAATAAATGTTTAATAGAGCATATTGGCGTTCAGTATGTAATGCATGCTGCAAATAAAAAATATATAAATCGGGGATTTTCTTGAATAAAAAACACTACAAAAATATTTGTTTTTATGTAATAATCAAAGAACAAATTATCCGTAGTGATTTGATGGGAAATAGGCCTGTCAGATGTTTTTGCTAAAGAATACCTGTAGTTGACCGAAGATAGTGATGCACAGCAAAAAAGAGATTGTTAAGGCAAAACAGATGATTGCAACAACTATCTCAAGTCGTTTTGCAGTTAGGGTTTGTAACTGATTAAAAAAGCAATATATAGTGTATTTGTCATCCGTCAAACCACAATGTATTGTGAAAATCCAAAAAACCAAAATTATATGGATTTTATGAAAATGAGACTATCACTACATAACAACAAAAAAAGCATGGTTATTTTTATCGGTATTATTTGCGTTATTTTCTCATTGATTGGATGTGGCGGCGGCCCAAAAACACAAGGGCTGTATCCCAAGGATTATTCCGAGATCCAGGCGGTGCCGAAACCACGACTAACGCTGGCATCGGGTGATATTATTGAAATAAAATTCACCTTTGCCAACCAATTTGATGAAACGGTTACGGTCACCCCGGATGGAAAAATCCAGTTAAAACTGATAGGGGACCTGACGGTCGCCGGAAAGACACCCGGAGAGTTGCGCGAAGAATTGCGGGAGTTGTATGCCGGACAACTGAAGTATCCGGATATTGCCGTTATTGTTCGTTCGCTTGAAGACCGCCGCGTATATGTCGGTGGAGAGGTTCACAATCCGGGGCAGATCCCCATGCCGGGCAAACTTACTGCGCTGGAGGCTATCATGCATGCCGGCGGGTTTGACCCGACCAGAGCCAAAACAAAAGACATCATAGTTATTCGCCATAAAGACGGACAGCGCTTCGGATATAAAATCGACTATCGGAAGGCCCTGGCCGGCGAGATTGATAAGCCTTTTTTTCTGGAACCCTTTGATATTGTTTGGGTTCCAACGACCACTATCGTCAAGGTCAATCAGTGGATCGATCAGTACATTAACCGGGTGATACCGCAGACAGGTTTTCACTATTCACAAACGGTGGGCGATGGTTCCGTCGGTGTCAGCATAGATTCGGCTGACATGGGATGGGAATAGGTGCGTAGCCCCACATTACTTTTAATTGATATTATATAGATGGGAGTATGATTGCGACATGGAAACACGAACCGTACACTCTCTAAGGGATTTATATTATATTCTATTTCGGCACAAATGGGCCGTGATCCTGTTTTTTCTGGCCGTTATGGTTACCACGGTTGTCGGAACGTTTCTCGGGGATAAAATTTATCAGTCCGAAGCAAAGCTGCTGATCCGGCTGGGGCGCGCCAGCGTAACGCTTGATCCTACCGTAGAAACGGGCCAGAAACCGATTGTCAACGTCGGCCAGGATCGTCAAAATGAAATGAATTCGGAACTCGAGATTCTTACCAGCCGTGAAGTTGCCGAAAAGGTCGTCAAATCCCTGGGTATCGATTCTATTCTCGACGGGATTTATGCCGAACCGGCCGAGCAGGACGATTCCGGCGCAGGGGAAAAGCAGCTGAAGAACATCGATAAGGCAACAAACAAGCTTATGCGGAACCTGACTGTTGATGTGGTGAAGCAAAGTAATATTATTCAAATTGTCTATGATGCCCTGGACCCCAAGCTTGCACAAATGGTTCTGAAAAAGCTCATTGATTTCTATCTTTCCAAGCATATCAGTGTTCACCGCACCCGCGGCTCTCACGACTTTTTCAAAGACCAGAAAGCTAATCTCAATGAGGCGTTGACCGACACAGAGATCCAGATTAAGGACATTAAAAACAGCACATATATCGGTATGCTTGAAGAACGGCGTAAAATTCTGGAAGAGCGTATCAGTTACATGCAAACCGAAATTGATATCGCCGAAGCAGACCTGGCAGTGGCCGTCGCCAAGGTCGGGGCGTTGACGGAAGCCCTTGGCGATATGGAAGAAACCCTCATTCTACAGGAGGTTACCGGAGGCCCGCTTTCGGCAATCGATTCACTGCGCCGCCAGGTGTATGAAATGAAGCTGAAGCGTCAGGAACTCCTTTCCATTTATACCGAAGACAGTATACCGGTGAGCGAGTTCAACCGACGGCTTGAAGAGGCAAAGGAAGTTCTGGCCCAGGCCACGGAAGCCAAGGCGGTCACCCGCGGTCTGAACGAAAACCGGCAGAAAACCGAGGCGGAGCTGGTAACCGAAAAAGTGGCCCTGGCCGCTTTTGAGGCCAAGGTGACAACCATGCGCGGGCAGTTGATCCGGGCAAAAGAAGAATTGAAAAGCATTAACGAAGCCGAAACCCGGCTTTCGAAACTCGAGCGTGATAAAGAAGTATATGAGGAAAATTATAGAAAATATTCAGACAGCTTCGAGCAAACCCGTATTGATAACGCCCTGGAACAGGAACGGATATCCAATATCAATATTTCTCAGTATCCGACATACCCTTTAAAGCCGATACGTCCGCGCCCCCTGCTGAATATCATGCTGGGTTTGGTGATTGCAACTGTAGGCGGTGTCGGGCTGGCCTTCTTCATAGAGCGGCTTGACCATACTTTAAAAACACCGGAAGACATTGAAGAGAAGCTTGAGGTTCCGGCGCTGGCCGCTATTCCTTCGTTAAGCCCGGGCCAGGTGTTGCAGGACAAGGTGTTTGAGGGCAAGGGTGTGCTGAAAACACACCTGAAAGTCCCCAAGGTTTTGCATCAGCATTATGAAATGCTGACCGAGCGGTTGCATCTGTCTCTTACCGAAGCCCAGCAGACCGGCAGTATTGTTGCGCTGACAAGCTGTCATCCGGGCGCCGGTGTCAGTATGGTTGCCAGTCAGCTCGCCCTTACCCTGTCACGAAATACCGCCGGACGGGTGCTGCTTGTGGACACCAATTTGAAGAGGCCGAGACTGCAAAGTATTTTTGACGCCAACACTTCACCGGGGCTGGCGGATATCCTCGACAAGGGTGAAAGTCTTGCAAGCGTTATCCAGCCCACGTCGGTGAAAAACCTGGATTTGTTGTGTGCCGGTGAAACAGACGAAGAGCATCCGCGGCGCTTTTTTGAATCGAAAAAATATCACGATTTGATCAACCACTGGAAACGCGAATATCATTTTGTAGTGGTTGATATGCCGGCAGTGTGGGAAGCATCATATATAGTAAGCCTGGGGAGAGTTGCGGATTATGCCGTTATGGTCATTGAGGCGGAGAAAGTACGCTGGGAGGTTGCCCAGCGGGCTAAAGAACGGCTTGAGAACGGCGGCGTGAAACTGAAAGGTGCTATCCTCAATAAACGGAAATTCTATGTGCCGATGTGGTTGTACAGAACGCTCTCATAGCTGTTCCGGCAGGCCAGCCCTTTGCGCTCGCAGATAACTCGCGGGGACTGCTCCCCTGTGCACCTGCACGCTATCGTCGACAGCCTGGTGTGTTGCGGTGTACGTGTAAACCCATGGTTTTTATATCACAGGCTGCATCCTCTGCCCGGACGACGTAGCTTTGCATAACGGGAGATATACCGGTGAATATATCCTTACAAAAAAACGGTTCCGCGGTATCGGGATCCCACCTCAAGTATAACCTCATCGCACTACCTGTTGTTCTTGGAATTGTTCTCGGCCTGATAATCCTTTTGGCCGACTACCGGCTGGTTGTTGCCGGTGGTATCGGGGTCGTGCTGATAGCGGCTTCCTGCATGCGTCCCGCCCTTGGTGTTCTGGTAATTATCGGTATTATCGCGAGTATTGTTTTTGAGGAAGGTCTGCCGTACCTGACCATCGGGACCATCAGCCTTCATTTTACCGATATCATTCTGCTCCTGCTGGTTGCGAAAATAGTTTACGAACTCATTGTCTCCAGAGACTTCCACCTTGCCCGCACTCCTGCGGATGTGCCGTTGCTGCTGTTCCTGGCCATTGCACTGACTTCGACACTGGTGGCCGTATACGCCTACGACGTTGATTTTAATATTGCAATGCGGGAATTCAGGCATTTTGCCTATTACCTGATGTTCTTTATTGTAACCAGCTTTGTCCGGGATAAAAAAACAATAAAATTTATACTCAATGTAATGTTCGGCATTGCCACGGTTGTCGCGGCCGTAATGATCATTCAGGCGATTATCGGCCCGTCGATCCAGCTCATGCCGGGCCGGGTCGAGGCGGCCCGCACATTCGGCACCACCTATCAAGCAACCCGCATTCTTCCGCCCGGGCAATTGCTGCTGTATGTGTCGTTGATCACCGTTTTGTGCGAAATATTCCTGGTGAGTAAAGGATCCTTTCAAAAAAGCTATAGGTATCTTTTCCTGATAACATTCGGCGGAGCCATCCTGCTCACATTTAACCGCAGCTACTGGGTAACGATTCTTTTCTGCCTGGTTATTCTTGTCTGCTCATCAACAATTCTGCAAAAGGCCCGGATGATCGTTGTGGGTGTTGTTTTCCTGGCGTTGCTGGTGCTTGCCGTACAGTTCGGTGTGTTGCGCTCTGATAAAGTCGACGGGTTTATCCAGGCGGTGGCCGCCAGAGTTGAGTCTCTCTACGATGCAGAGCGGATCATGCACAGCGCCACTATTAAATGGCGCAAAATGGAGCACTTCTATGCCGCTGAAAGCATTAAAGATCATCCTCTGATCGGTATCGGCTTGGGGAATGAATACAGGCCGTATTACATCAAGCCCAGGGATGATCTGACGCGTTATATCCATAACGGCTATTACGGCATCACGCTTAAAACGGGCTTTTTGGGGCTGGCAGCCTATCTCTGCTTTTTTATCCTGTCTCTGGTTCGGGGGGTCCTCTATTGGAAGCGGGTTGATGATCATGCGCTTAAGACCGCTCTGGTGGGGTTTTCACTGAGCGCAACCGGGATCATGATCGCCGTCATTATCAACCCTATATTTCTGCAATGGTACTCTATTGTTATAATCGCTACAATGTTCGGACTGAATGAAGCTATTATCAGATTGCATAAGAGTGAAACACACATGATTAATGAATAAAAGCATCCTTGCCGGATTTTTACGGGGTATTGCGTTCACCGGAGCAGGTACGTTTACTGCTATGGTCCTGAGTTTTTTTTCCATAATGCTGGCGGTACGGTATGTTTCGAAGGATGCATTCGGAACATACATGCTTATGCAGGTCATATCACTGTTCTTTGTGCTGCTGGGTGATTTCGGTACCCATACCACGGTTACAAAATATATTGTCGGCAATCCTGAGACACTCCAAAAGAAAACCGTACATACCATCATCTGTTACAAGGTCGGAATCGTATTGCTGCTCTCAGGAATCATCCTGGCGTGTAAACCCGCCGTGACCGGTCTTTTTGATTCGCCTGTGTTGTCCGCGCTCTATGTGTATCTCCCCCTGCTTTTTTTTTGTGAAAGCTTTTATGCCCTGTTCATATCGATATTGCAGGGCTTTCATCGTTACAAGCGTATGGCTCAGGCCCAGGTGCTCATGGCCGGAGGATACCTGGTGCTCATGGTGGTGTTCGTGGTTCTTTTGGGTTTCGGTATTCAGGGCCTGCTGTGGGCGCGGATTGCGGCATTGGGTGGTGCAGTCCTTTATCAACTCAGCTCTATTCCGGTCAGCCCTGGTTTGAGGTTCGACGGCAAACTGTTTAAAGACATGTTCAGTTTCAGCTTGCCGCTGGGATTCAACAGGATGCTTAATTTTACGTTTACCAAAATAGACCGCTTTATGATCGGCGCCATGATGAGCCCTATGGGGCTGGCCCTGTACGAGGTCGCCGACAGAATACCCACCAGCTCCCGGCAACTGTATGACTCCTTCCGGTCGGTTTTTTTTCCACATATGGCGCAAATGTTTTCCAAGCAGAAACCGGAAAAATCGGAAGCGCTTTTAAACAACTCGGTCAGGCTGGTTACCTTTATTACGCTGTTTTGTGCACTGGGAGCTTTTCTGTTTCAAAAGGAAATCATCACCATCATCTTTACCGTTGATTATCTTGAGAGCGCTTCGGCTTTTTCACTGCTCATGTTCAGCCTGGCTATCGGGTTGATCGGTAACATGTTCGGGACCTCCCTGGTTGCAGCCGGGCATCCGACCCCGCCGGTGATCGTCAACTGTTTTGTAACAATAATTAATGTGATCGGCAACCTGGTCATGATTCCACGGTTCGGGTTTTTGGGGGCGGTGTATGCCACGGTTATCTCCAATTGTGCCGCACATCCTTTTCTGGTATTTTATCTGAAGAGCAGGGGAATTGCCGTCAGTATTACGGCATATGTAAAGCCGCTGCTGGTATTTTTGGTCTGCTGCGGCGGATTTGTGCTGCTGGGAAGTGATTTCCTACTGCTGAAGATTACCGTTCTTGGTTTGTATGTTGTGCTGAGCTGGTGGAGCAATGTTATTTATAAAAACGATTTTACGCCGGCCCTGCGCAGGGACGCGGGCTGAATGAAAGAATGATGCCCCCGCGGGTTAACAGGCTTTTGTGCAACACCATTCGGCCTCAGCCGCAAAGGTCTGAACCGGCTTCCCGGGTGGGTTTGCAGGAAAGAAACAACTACTGTGCATATAGTCCTTTTATCAGATCTGTTTCCGCCGTACCATAAAGGCGGACATGAAATCCGGTGCAAGTTTATCGGTGATGAACTGCAGCGAAGAGGACACCGGCTTTCGGTTCTGACGAGCCGGTACGGCACGGCTGGTGGTGCCTCCTTCAGCGAGGGCGGCATTTTTCGGGTGTTGCACTATGTAGATATGGCACAACAGGGCCTGCTCGGAAGCAGGGAACAGGAATGGAAACTTGCCGTGCGGGGACGACTCAATTACGGCATAGCCCGAAACAGAGTGGAACGGCTCAAACCCGATGTTGTGTATGCGGGCCAGACCAACGGCATATCGCTGTTTACACTCAAAGCGATAGCAGCGCTCTCTATTCCGATCGTGCATCATATCGGCACATATGTATATGCGGAATATATGCGGGACTGTGTTTTGCAACCAAGCGTCATGAAACGCTTGTACCGAAAGTGTATTTTCGGATTCTTCAGGCGCAGCGACCCCGTATTCAACAATATCATTGCCGTGAGTACGGCGATGAAGAAGAAACATTTGGAGGTGGGGTTTTCAGACGAGCAGGTAAGCGTTATTCCGCCCCGCGGCGTACCCTCGGCACTGATACAGGAGGGGCCGAAAAAAACGGGCCCCACCAAAGAAGGATCGCTGAAGCTTCTGTACCTGGGTCGCATAACCCGAATGAAGGGCGTGCACCATGCTGTTACGGCCGTTCATCAACTGGTTTCATCCATGGGAGTGCAGGGGGTTACGCTGGAAATCATGGGGGACGGTGATACAGAATATATACGGGAACTGGAGTCCCTTGCCGCAGACCTCGGGGTTTCGGAACAGGTTCGGTTCCGAGGGAACGTTGCTCCGGATCGCATTCTGGAAGAAATGCGGGCCAATGACATTCTGCTGGTTCCGTCGCTATGGGATGATCCGTCGCCTTCGGTGATTATCGAGGCCCAGTCCCAGGGGGTGCCGGTGGTGGGATCACGGATCGGCGGTATACCGGAACGAATTGTTCACGCCCAAACCGGTATGCTCGTTGCAGCGGATAACCCTGCGGAGCTGGCACAGGCGATTCTTGAACTGATCGACGCGCCCGGTCTGTACGAACAGATAAGCGCAAACGGTATTACGCAGGTGCGGGCATCCTATACCCATGAAGGTATCGTGGATCAATTAGAGAACTGTTTAGTGAATGCGGTGCGTCAGGCCGGCGGCACAGCACAACCAGCGGCATAATATGGAACCTTTGAACATATTGATTATCTCAAATACCATGCCGTATCCGCCCGACAGCGGCGAGCGCATCAGAAATTATCATCTTATGAGATCCCTGGCGCGAACCAACACACTGTCATTGCTCAGCCTGGTTTTTTCAGAGCAGGAGCGGCAAATGTTACCCGAGGTGCTGCTGTGGTGTTCCCGAGCCGAGGCGGTGGGCGTGCCGAAGCGTTCCAAGCCGCGTCATGCAATCAGGCTGATTCCGCATTTGCTGTCGGGAAGACCGCTTGACAGCTATTTTGTCGACAGTGGACATATGCTGGCCAAAATAGGCGATTATACGGCATTACGCCACTATGATATCATTCAGATTGAACATTCCATTATGGCGCCGTATATCAGGGCTGTTGCGGGGCAGAGTACCGCGAAAACCGTGCTGACGTTTCATAATGTCGGTTTTTTGCAGTATCGGCGCATGTTTAAAACCGAAAGGAACCCCTACCGAAAGATCCGGCATTTTCTCAACTGGCTTCCCATGGAGCGTTATGAAGCACGTATTGCCGAACGCTTTGACGCCTGTGTTGTTACCTCACCGGACGACCGCCGGGCGCTGCTTGAAAAAAACAGCGGTTTGCCGGTAGAGGTCGTCCCAAACGGTGTGGATACCGAAGGGTATGTGCCGCTGGAAGAGCCGGAGAGTGCCCCACATCTGCTTTTTATGGGGAAAATGGATTATGAACCCAATATTGATGCAGTTGTCTGGTTTGCGCAGGAAATATTTCCCCTGATCCGGCAGGAAGTGCCGGATTGTGTGTTTACCATTGCGGGCGGAAGTCCGGTTGATGAGGTGCAAAGGCTTGCATCGGTTTCGGGAATAACCGTAACCGGTTATGTTCAGGACATACAATGCCGATATAAAAAATGCGGTGTTGTTGTAACTCCTCTTCGGTCCGGAGGCGGAACGCGCTTGAAAATACTGGAGGCCATGGCACTGGGGCGTCCGGTTGTGAGTACCACCGTCGGGTGCGAGGGCCTGCACTGCAGGCATAATGAACACCTTTTGATTGCGGATACCCCGGAACTCTTTGCCCGGCAGGTTATTGATCTGCTTTCAGACCGGCAACGTCGGCAGCGCCTTGCGGCTGCTGCCAGAAGCTTTGTTGAGAGCCGTTTTGCATGGACCGGTATTGCCGGAAAACTCCAGGATTTTTACCGTGGTCTTGCCGCACACTGAGGCCAGGGTTGTACGAGGCACTCTATGACTATTGTTGTGCTTTCATTTGATTTTCCTGAATATTCGATTCAACTGGCCAATGCGCTTGCCAGAGAAGATAGCGTTCATTTACTGTTGCCCGAAAAACTGGCCTGCGACTATCCACCGCAGGTGTCGGAAAGGGTGGACCTGGACCTGTTCCGGTGTCCGCGTATCAGGTACCCAAGCAATATCGCCATGGTCTGGCGTGTTTTCAGACGGATTGCACAGATCAAGCCGGATGTCGTTCATTTGATAGCAGGACACCCCTGGTTTAATATGTGCCTGCCTGTGCTCAATAAGCGTTACTGCCTGGTTTCCACAATACACGATATTACACCCCATACCGGCGATGCCCTGACCCGGAGAATGCCGTTACGGGACTATCCGGTCAAACACTCCGCGTGCCTGATCGTTCACGGAGAACGACTGCGGGAGGACCTCTTGAAACGCTACCGTTTTGACGAAAACCGGCTGGCGGTTGTCCCCCACGGCGCCCTCACCTTTTACACCGGCTATGGTAAGCAGGATATGGTGGAAGAAGAGACAACAATTCTGTTTTTCGGGCGGATCTGGCCGTATAAGGGGTTGCGGTATTTGATTGAGGCGGAACCCCTGATTTCGGCGAAAATTCCGGATATTACTATAATAATCGCCGGAACCGGCGAAAATTTCGACCAATATGAAAAAATAATGGCAGATAAAGGGCGTTACACCGTCTATAACGAGTATATTCCCAATGAAAAAGCGGCTGACCTGTTCCGCAAGGCCACCGTTGTGGCCCTGCCCTATATCGATGGGTCTCAAAGCGGTATTGTAGCCATGGCTTACGCTTTTAAAAAGCCGGTTGTGGCAACCGATGTGGGCAGTATTTCCGAGGTTGTCAAGCACGGCGAGACGGGATTTGTGGTTCCTCCCGGAGATTCGGAAAAGCTGGCCGAAGCTCTTGTCGAGATCTTGAAGAGCAGTGAGTTGCGCAGCACGATGGCCGCGAATATTTCCTCCATGACGGACGGGATTCTTTCATGGCGCTCAATTGCAGCCAAAACCGAGCAGGTGTACAGAAAGGCGCTGGCCCAGTAACGATGAAAGTACTTCTGGTCAACAAATTCTTCTATAAAAAAGGGGGGTCGGAAACATCGTTTTTCGAAACGGCCGATCTGCTCGCATCCAAAGGCCATAAGCCGGTTTTTTTTTCCATGCATCATCCGGAAAATGAGCCCAGCGAATATGCAGACTGTTTTGTGGAAGAGGTCGATTACGCCCGGGCCGATATGCGGCATCGGCTCAAGTATTCCGGCAACATCCTTTATTCCCGGGAAGCCCGAAAAAATATTGAAACAATCATTCTCAACGAGAAGCCGGATATCGCCCACCTGCATAATATTCATCATCAACTCTCACCCTCAATACTACACAGCTTCAAAAAATATGATATTCCGGTTGTGTGGACCCTGCATGACTATAAGATCGTATGTGCATCCTACTCCATGCTTGCCGGGGGAGCCGTCTGCGAAGACTGCAGAGGGGGCGCGTACATGCAGTGCCTGCGGCGAAAATGTGTGAAGGGATCACGCAGCAAAAGTATGCTCAATACCCTTGAAATGTATTTGCACAATAACCTGCTGGACATCTACCGCCTGGTGGACGTGTTTATCAGTCCCAGCAGGTTTTTGAAAGAGACGTTTCATGCAATGGGTTTTAAGTACGAGATCAAGCTGCTGCACTACTTTATAGATTTAAAAAAACATGAACCCAGTTATGAAGGTCGGCAAAACACCATTGTCTATTTCGGACGCCTTTCCCGGGAAAAAGGTGTTGAAACTCTTTTGCAGGCGGTTAAAGGGCTGGACGTACAACTGAATGTAGCCGGTGACGGGCCGTTGAAGGAAGATCTGAGGGCAACGGCCGAGCGGGAAAGTATAAAAAATGCGCATTTCCTAGGGTACCTGCAGGGAGAAGCGTTGCAGAAGATCCTCCGGGAAGCGATGATTATTGTTGTGCCGTCGGAGTGGTATGAGAATTATCCGTTTGCCGTGATGGAAGCTTTTGCCATGGGAAAACCGGTCGTAGGGTCGCGGATCGGGGGTATTCCTGAAATGGTGGTGGACCGGAAAACGGGTCTGACCTTTACGCCCGGCAATGTGGGCGAATTGCGGGCGGCGCTTGAGGAGCTGCTCGGTAACCCGGATGCGGTGGCTGCCATGGGAAAAAACGCCCGGGCATTTGTGGAGACCGAATTGAATGCCGAAACACATTACGAGAAGCTCATGGCCGTATACCGGGAGGCGCTGCGCTAGAACATGCAGACACCTGCTGAACAGTATATGATAGAGGTGCTCAGGGCATATCTCAGGCAAATCCCGGACGGTAAACCGGCGAAGCTGCTGAATGTGGGCAGCGGGAAAAGCACGGTCATAGAAAAAGAGCTCTTGAGGGGGGAAAAGCCGTTTGTCTGTGACAGGGTAGATATTGTACGGCATGTGATAGATGAACCGTTTACCGGTGAATGCTTCCATTGCTCGGTGGAGTCGATGGACATGGTGCAGACGGACAGCTATGATGCGGTTTTCTCCAACTATGTGCTTGAACATGTCGGCGATGTGTCGTCGGCGGTAAGGGAGCTTTACAGGGTGGCAAAGCCGGGCGGGATGTGCGTCCTTACGGTTCCGAACCCGACAGCGCCTGAATGCAGACTGGCAAAGCATACGCCCTTCTGGTTTCATAAAATTTTCCAGGGGCCCGATGCCGTTGAAACCGTGTATGCTTTTAATGATATCGGTATGCTGACAAGACTGTTTACCGATGCCGGTTTTGTTGCCAGGGATGCCGGGTACTGGTCGTTTGCTTTGGGCTATTTGCACCGGTTTGCACTGCTGTGTCCGTTCGGCAAACTGTACGACACGATTGTCAATGCCGTGCAGTTGAAACGTTTTATGAACAATGTCTGTCTTGTGTTCAGTAAACCACAGACCGGTAAAAACATTTCGTCGTACATAACGACGTGATAAGTGAAATGTGTGATTACATGATGAATCGGGTGTTGGTATATTTCGTTTTGTTGATGATGATTGCAGGGCCTGTGGGGCAGAGCCTTGCGGGAGAGGCCGTAATCAGGGTCGACTATTCAAAGACCCTCGGTCCGGTAAATGCATATATCTTCGGCAACAATATGCTTGGGTACGACCCGGCCACGTATCATGACCCCACAGAACGGTGGGCCTGGAATTATACCGGATTTTCCGATTACGGGGCCGGTATCTGGGACCCGGCAACAGAACGGCCGGTGCCGGAGGTGGTTGCCCTTGCACAAGAGGCCGGTATTTCCATTGCTCGTTTTCCAGGCGGCTGTGGAGCGCACCACTACAACTGGAAAGACGCCATCGGTAAGGGCAGGGTCCGATTTCGCTACGGTGTCGATGAATTTTTGACTTCCTGCCGGGCAATGGGAGCTGATCCGGTTTTCACGGTAAGCTATTTTCACGGTACCGAGCAGGATGCCGCCGACCTGGTGGAGTATTTGAACGCCCCGGCCGACGGGCCGAACATAAACGGCGGTACAAACTGGGCCGTAAAAAGAGCGGAAAACGGCCACCCGAAACCCTATGGGGTCAAGTATTTTGAGATCGGCAACGAAGTATGGCACGGAAATCATCGCGGCATTGCAAAGGTGGTCCCCGAGGAATATGCCTTGCGGTATCTGAAGTATTACCAGGCAATGAAGCAGGTCGATTCATCCATCAGCGTCGGGGCTGTTTTGCACAAGCTTGACTGGAACAAGCCTGTGATGGATATTCAGAACTGGAACACCCGGGTGCTGACGGTTATACGCAACAACATCGATTTCGGGATCATGCATATGTATCCACAGCCCGAGGCAACCCAGGAGGATGTGGCCAGGATGGACCCCCGGGAGGTCTTTGCCGTTACCCTTGGGCCTTCACTGGTAATTGCTGAATATGCGCTGCAGGACACCAGCCGTCTCCTGAAAAGACTAACAGGAAAAAGTGTGCCTCTTGCCATTACCGAATATAACGGCTGGTTTGTTCAGGACAAGCCGGTGCCGTACCGGCACACCCTGGGGAATGCCCTCATCAATGCGGAACTTATGCGTATTTTTATGAAACCGGAAGTGCCGGTTCTCATGGCAAACCACTGGCAATTCGGCCGGGCCTATACCGGTATGATCAACTTTAAAGGCGACTGGAAAGCACCGAAGAAAAAGTATTACAAGCGGCCGAATTTTCATGTGGCCAGCCTGTATGCCGAGCATTTCGGCGACATCCTGCTGGATGTTGCGGTGACATCACCCTCGTATGCCGCCGGTGACACGCATCCGCTTAAGTCTTTTATCCGTCTGGTGCGGTGCGGAAAAGCCACGGCAGGGAGTATATTACCCCCTCAGTGGAAAGTTACGGACCGGGCAGGCATACAGGTTGTGCAAAAACAGAAGCAGCTTGTGATTGATTTTAAAAACCCCCAAAAAGTAAATTATTTTCATTCACACATGAAGGTGCCGGTAAAACCGGATACCTATTATCGGCTGTCGGGTTACATACGAACTGAGAATCTGGTGGATGCCCACGGTGTAGGACTTCAGATTATGGACGGGCGGGGCTGGGCACAGACCCGGTCCGCCGCAAGCACGAAGACGGTCAAGGGAACGTCCGACTGGCAGTATATGGAAACGCTGTATAAAACACTGCCGGATGCCGCATCTGTGACAGTGTATGCCCGGCGGGACAGCAGCGCCAGGCCGCTACGGGGGCGGGCTTATTTTAAAGACGTCACGTTGCAGCCTTTTAAACCATGCGTGGATACCGGCATTGACTACCTGTCCGTTAATGCGAGCAAACGATCGGACGACAAGGCCGTGGTTTTGATGGTGGTCAATAAGCACATGGATGACCCGATCTCCGCCCGGATAGACATTTCCGGATTGGGCCCGGTTGGTAAAGCCCGTGCCCGGGTTTTGAACGCAGCGCGGGTGGATTCAACGAACGAAATCTGGGATAAGGTGGTAAAGGTTGTCGACAAACCGGTCGCTCTAGGGAATGGAGACGCTGTGCGTTATACCTTTGAGCCGCATTCACTCACGGTACTGGAACTAGGGGGACAGTAGTCAGGAAGGAAATTCGTATGCAAGCAAGTCTTATCACAACATTCAGATGTAATGCACGCTGTCATATGTGTGATATATGGCAGCATCCCACGAAAAAAGATGAAGAGATCGACCCGTCCTACTATGAGCGGCTGCCGGAGGGGCTGCGCATCAATATTACCGGCGGCGAACCGACCATCCGGGACGATATCGATGAAATTTTTAAAGTGGTCTATCCACGGGCGGCACTCCTTGAATTGAGCACCAACGGCTACTTTACCGACAAAATAGTCTCTCTTGCCGAGCGTTATCCAAAGACTTTGATCCGTATAAGCGTTGAGGGCCTGCCGGCCCTGAATGACCGGCTGCGGGGTATCAAGAACGGTTTCGACCACGCCCTGCGGACCATCCTTGAGCTGAAAAAAACAAAGTGTAAAAATATCGGATTTTCCATTGTTATTTGCGATGAAAATGTAGACGACTTAATCAGTCTGTACGAATTGTGCTGTTATCTGGACGTTGAGCTGGGTAATTCGGTTATGCACAACTCCTGGTATTTTCACAAGTATGATAATGCGTTGCGTGACCGTGAAAAAGCCCTTCGGGGAGAAGGTGCATTCATCAAGGCGTTGCTGCAGTCGCGCCGTCGCGGGCTGACCGGCAAGCTCAAGGATTACGGCCGGGCATATTTCAACAAAAGTATTTACAAACGCTTTGAGGGAAACGGCTGTAACTACCGCCCGCCGTGTGGTGCGGGTGAGGATTTCTTTTTTGTCGATCCGTGGGGAAATCTTACGCCGTGTAACGGATCGGATGAGAAGTGGATTTGCGGTAACATTAAAGACGATTCCGTTGAAACTATTCTGGCCTCGGAAAAAGCCCGCAGCATTATGCAAAAGGTCAGGGCTTGCACAAAAGACTGCTGTTTCATCGTGACCGAACGGCACGACATGGTACGCAAGCCCTGGAAACCGATGTGGTGGGTTCTGAACAACAAAATCAGGTTATCGCTTCATTTCCCGTTATCTATTTAAAAGGGAGCCATGAGAGTCATTTTGCTCGGGCTTCGCGGCTTCCCCGATGTGCAGGGGGGGGTTGAGAAGCACTGTGAACAGTTGGCCGTATACCTGACGGCCCGGGGATGCGAAGTTATCGTGTTTACCAGGAAGCCCTATGTCGACCCGTGTGTCAAAGAGTATCGGGGCGTTAAACTGGTTGCGCTTCCCGCGGTGCGGCATAAACATCTTGAGGCCCTGCTGCATACCTTTGTGGGTGTGCTGACGGCGGTGTATTACCGGCCGGATATCCTGCATATCCAGGCCATCGGGCCGTCTTTTTTTGCACCGCTGGCACGAATGCTGGGCATGAAGGTTGTGGTTACCACCCATGGCCCCAACTACAAGCACGTTAAATGGGGGCGTGCCGCGCGCAGCTTTTTGAAATGTGCCGAACGACTGGGGATAACCTTTGCCCATCGTGTTATCGCGATTTCGAACGCAATTGCCCGGGACATTGAAGACCAGTACGGCCGCAGGCCGGAAGTTATTCCCAATGGTGTTGCCGTGCCGCAGATGCTGAAGAGTGGAAACGCGCTGCGGCGGTACGGTCTGGAAAAAGGAAAATATGTTTTGTCGGTGGGGCGCTTTGTGCCGGAGAAGGATTACCGGACGCTGATCAGTGCGTTTGAGAAATGTAATGTGAGTGGTTTGAAACTTGTGATTGTCGGCGATGCGGACCATGAGGACACATACAGCAGAGAGTTGAAGCAGGCGTCGCACAAGAACCCGGACATCATCATGCCGGGTTTTTTGACACAGGAACCTCTGTATGAATTGTACAGCCATGCAGCCCTGTTTGTTCTGCCGTCGGTGTATGAAGGTTTTCCCATTGCGCTGCTTGAAGCCCGGAGTTATGGGCTTGCCTGTGTGGCAAGCGATATTACCGGAAACAGGAACATTGATCTGGAAGAGGAGTGTTATTTTGCACCCGGGGATGTGGACGGGCTTGCTGAGAAAATAACCCGGTTTGCGGCGTGTACATGTACGGATGAAGGCAAGCGTCGGCAGTCCAGGTCCGTCATGGAAAAATACAACTGGAAGCAGATTGCCGATGCCACCCGGGAGGTATACCGGGGGGTATTGATGAACCTTCAAACCGACTAAGCCCGTCAAGGGCCTGTAAGACAAGTTATATGGGTCTGCTACTTTTTTTGTAATACTGTGTTATATATAAGAGAGGGAAGATAGGGGAAAGGGACCTTTTTTTGATCGAGTGATTTGGATGTAATATATTGAGAAATCTTATTTTTTTAAAAATGCCGGGTGACTTTTCCGGAAAAGTGTATCGTTAAGGAACCTGAATATGAATTATTTTCTTCGCCTGTTATCCGTGTTGCTGTTGTGCACAGTTGTTGTGAAACCGGTCTTTTTTACAAGCGATACCCCTGCGTGGGCTTTTGAGCCCACACCCGGGGTGGATCTCGCGAGCCCGGCTTATGCGAGCGGTTCGCCGTCTGCCGGCTCCCCCATAAAGATTGTTGTTGAAAAGGCGGGAATGTATGCGGTGTCATATGCAGATATCACGAAGGCAGGATGGGATCCTTCCGGAATCGATCCGACCTCTCTGAAGCTCGAGAGCGGAGGCCTTGACATTGCCATGCTTTTTGTGGGTGAAGGAGACCGGGAGTTTAATTCCGGCGATTACTTTTTGTTTTACGGTGAACCTGCCCAGAGCAGCCTGACGCATCATTCTGAAGACGATAAAAAATTTAAATATGAGAATATATACTGGCTTACCGCCGGGGCCGACAACCCCAAAAGGATGTATGAGGCGGATAAAAGGCCCAACAGCAGCTATGCAACCCTGGAAGAGTATACGGAAACACTGCATCTTGAGTCGGAAGAGATAATGATCAATGAAAACATAGACCACTATGTATGGAAACAGATGCCCGACAGTTCCGGAACGGAAGATGCAAATTCCCCTGATGCTTTTTCTTTCTCCCTTACCGATATAGATACCGCGCAAAAAGCTGTTTTGAGGATCAGGTTCAAGGGCGGCAACGACGATCCCACGGTGGCCCCGGACCATCACGGAAAGATAACGCTGAACAACACCTGGACCGCCGACTGCTATTTCGACGGGGTTGCTTTTTATGTATATGAGACTGAAATACCGGCAAACATTCTTAAAGAGGGCAGCAACGAGATTACTGTTGCGAACATCCTTGATACCGGCGCGGAAAACCTTTTTTACCTGGATTATATTGAGATAGAGTACCGCAGATATTTTTCCACTACCGACAACCATCTGCTTTTTTCGTGCAACAACACCTCTGCCTACAATGTGACTATTGACGGATTTGATAATGAATCCATTGCGTTGTTCGACATTACCTATCCCGACCATGTGATTACAATGCAAAGCATAGAAGTCAGGGAAAACGGATCAGGTGGATATGCGGCGGTTTTCGGTCAGGAACAGACATATATGAAGCGTTATCTGGCCCTCACTCCCTCCGCATGGCTCAAGCCCGGCGCGATGTACGTCGACGAAACGTCGGATTTAAAAAACACCTCTCTTCAGGCCGATTATATTATGATCGCGCATGAAGATTTTTACACCGAAACGCTGCGTCTGGCCGAACACCGCCGCAGCGACGGCTATACCGTCACCGTGGTAAAAGTGCAAGATGTGTATGATGAGTTCAACTACGGAATATTGCACCCCCAGGCAATCAAGGACTTTCTCGGCTATGCCTATGAATCCTGGGCACGCCCCGCGCCCACATATGTGTTGCTGGTGGGCGATGGATGCAGCGATGCAACCGACACGCTCAAAAAGGGGTCGAAAAATTTTATCCCCTGCAAGATGCGGGGTTATGATTACCCCCGACCGACGGACACCTGGTATGCTGCGGTTAAGGACGACAGCGAATTGCCAATGATGTATATCGGCCGCCTGCCGGTGAAATCGGCAGAGCAACTGAGCCTGCTGATTGATAAAATCATCGACTATGAAACCGCACCGATTGCGGAGTGGATGCGCAACATACAGTTTGTGGGAGGCCTTTACAGCGATACTTTTCACCTGGTTAACGGGGAGATGGCGGATCTGGCCCCCTTTAATTATTACACGGATTTTCTTTCAGAAGATGATTTCCCGGGCTTGAAGGATGAGAACAGCCGGAAAATTATCGCCAAGTTCAATGCCGGCCGGGCAATGACCTTTTACACCGGGCACAGCAATATTACGGACTGGACCCAACTCATCAATACCTCACATTTCGGCTCGCTGGACAACTACGACAAACCGACCTTCCTGGTTTCTTTCAGCTGCTGGAACGGCGGGTTTTCCAGCCCGCTTGCCGAGAGCTTTACCGAGGAGTTCGTCAGGACGTCGAACGGTGGAGGACTGGCCTGTTTTTCCCCGGCCGCGGGCGGCAATGTTGTGGAGCATCGGTCCGTGGGAATGAAGATTTTAAACATGCTTTTCAACGAGAACAGGAATGTTCTGGGTGCCGTCTGCACCGATGCAAGTATCGCGACCTATCAGGAAGGACTTTTGGAGGACTACTCCTTTGAATCTCTGACCTTTCTGGGCGACCCGGCAACCAAAATCAACCTTTGCGACTTTTACCTGGAGTCGCCCGCTGACGAGACATCCTTTGCAACCGATGTCACGTATTCGTGGGTTGCAGACGGGTATACATGGTTTGCAGTCCAGTTTTCACCCCAGGAAGACTTTTCAGGCGATTCTATGCTCACCTTTTACACATATGGTGCTTCTTATGAACCCGGCCCTGTGGCCAGGGCGCTTATCACCGCCATGGCTCAGCAGGAACAAATGCTCTACTGGAGGGTGGGAGGCCTGAAAAGCTTCGACGAACTGCAAAACCTGCAGGACTATATCTATACTATACAGAATCCCCGTTTTACGGCACCCTGGAGCTTAAGTGTGGAATAAATTGTTCCGATAACAGGATATGACTTCGGTATTTGCGCGCCATGGATACGACCCGGTCGTTTTTGTAAAGAAATACGGTCTGTTACGGGTTCTCTCTAAAATAATTACCCCGGATCCTGTCCCGGCAAAGGGGTCTGTCGAAGGCCCTCAAAAGGGGATTTTCCTGACAGGCGCGTACCGTTCGGGAACTTCGTGGGTCGGACGTGTTCTTTCATATGCCGATACCGTCGCCTTCTGGCGGGAGCCGTATAATCCGTCGGTGGTGCCCCGAATGCCCCGGCAGTACCAGTACCTTACGGAGCATATGGAGGATGATCTGTATACATGCTTTACCGAGAGACTTTTTTCCGGGCACTATGCCGGGTCGCAGTTCGACCATACAATCAGGAGCAACTGGTTCCGCAGACCACAGCGGCATTTTATCAAAGATCCGACCGCGGCGTTTCTCCTGGGCTGGCTCGATGCTCATTACGACCTGGATGTGATTATTCTTGTCCGGCATCCGGCTGGTTTTGTTTCAAGCGTACTTGCTTTGCAGTGGGACTTCGATTTGAATGTTTTCCTTGATCAGGAACCCTTGATGCAGGACTGGCTGCACCCGTTCAGGGACCTGCTGGAACGCTACCGGCAGAGACGGATGGATGTGGAAAAGGGAGCCCTGATCTGGTCGGTTATCAATTTTGTTTTGTGGAAGTGGATTGAAAAAAAAGGATATTTCTGGGTGCGCTATGAAGATCTGTGCGCTGAGCCGCTTGCGGAATTTAAAAAACTGTTTGCGGCGGTGAATCTGCTGTGGTCCGAAAGGGTGGAGCAGGAAATTTCCGCGTCCACCTCGGCCGATATAACCTTTTCAAAATCGCTGGATTCGGGCCTGGAAAGAAAGACCTGTAAAATGGGAACAATCTGGAAGGAACGGCTCTCGGAAGAAGACCTGCAAAAAATTGAACACATTACGGCTGCATTTGACTTGCCGTTTTATAGCGATTATACTGTTTGAAAAGCATACATAGAAGGACGTCACTTAACAGCAGGAGACTGTCATGAAGAAATTATTTTTAGTATATATCATCGTATCATTTGCCGGCATAGCGGTAGCCGGTGAGTTCTATTTCCAAAGGCCTGAGATTTCGGGTCCGCCTGCACCTGCAATGCCCGGCTGCTACATGATGCAGGAGAATGAAAAATTTCCCCGGCCGGAGTCATACGCGGGACCTACAATGCCGGGGGCCGTACGGCCACAGGAAGATATCGACGACTTCCGGTCGACCTATAAATATAATTTTACGGTGGACAAGTGGGAGTATATCTGGTGGAATGCACGCCTGCACTATAACTATTATGACAAGACGCTGGAATACAAGGGACCGAGGGCGAAACTGGAACATAATGTAATGGAAGACGAGTGGCAGTTCAGAAAGCCCGGCTCCCGCCTGCGCTATTACCCGGTAAAGAAAAAATGGGAGTTCAATAAGTAGCATTCATCGAGAGGGGATCGAGACCTTCTTCAGGCAGGAACGGAGGATCTTTCCCGATGAATTTTGCTTATGGGACGTATCCACCAAAAGAAATAATTTCAATCCCCTCACCGGGATCGCCGCTTTTCTGTATATCTCAGGAACAAATATCTCTCAATCAGGCTTTTTGCACCTGTCCTACGACCTGTGCAACCTGTGCCATGTCGGCATCGATTATGAACTGCATGCGCTCCTTGAGCTCGTCCGAGACTCCCGGCAGTTCCATG
>JANQGV010000267.1 GCA_028282925.1 Thermodesulfobacteriota bacterium | reverse complement strand
AGCGGTTCGGATATTGATATCCAGACGGGGTTTTTTATCGATGCCCAGCACCTTTACCCCTCTTTTGGCCAATTCTCCGCAGGCCATCATGCCTGCCGGGCCGCAGCCCACAACGATTACATCATAGGTGTCCATACTCGTGTCTCCTTATAGTAATAAGAACCATTTGGTTTTTTCTCACCAGATACTCCTCCGAGGCGCCCTGCGCTCCGGCAGATTTCCGGATACTCTCTATTCAGACCAGCACTTCTTTAAAGATCCGGTCGGCTTTTTTTGAGCCGATTATTTTTCCCAGCATTTTGCGTGCGCTGTCCTTTTCCTGTATGTCACGTATGTATTGTTGCCGAGCCCGGCTGATATGCAAACGCTTTTCCTCGTCGGCGGTTGGAGAAGATGCGCTGAAAAGCTCCATATACAGGGTCAGATAATCAGCAGCACATTGCTGCAGAGTTCCGAGTTGCTCAGCCCCGGCCATGGAATAGACGGTATAATTCGTGTGGTACCCGTGCATCCATTCTGGAATGTTTTCATAACGTGAAAGCCGTGAATAGCGTTCATGTATATTCTTAAACGGTTCAATATAGTGATGCACGTATTCTTTGTCAGTGAAGAGCGGGGTAACATTGATATAGCCCAACACTTTTTTCTTCATGGCGGTTATGTCGGCTATGAAAACAGGGACTTCATAGTCCGTTTCCGGATAAACGGCGATACCGAGTGTGTCGACTCCCAGGAGCTTGACCGTCGTGCGCATGGCATATATCTTATGGATGTCTTGTGCAGACCAGTTGAAACAGCGTACCCGCACAATGCCGAACGGCAGCCGGACTTCGGCAAGCTCCTTCGGTACCGACATCTCCTGCAACCGCCGACCGGAGCCGATTATTTCAAGGAGTTGTGATAAACAGGTATCCATGCAGGCGTTCTCCTTTATAAAGAATCGTTGAGTGAAAGTTTTCGTGAGTGTATTTTTTCAAAAAGACCGGGTTGTTCACGCTCAATGCGGTCTCCGTGCTGCATGATCGCCTGCCACAAAAGCTTCGGCGATGTGTATTGGCTGTATGTGCCCGGCAGCGTTTCGTTTTCTATCAGCGAAAAAAGATAATCGAGCTCAAAATCACTATACGTCGGTACCAGTGCAAATCCCTGCGCTACCTGCATAAACTCTTTGCCGTTAAACTCGAACGATTCCTGCCACCAGCGCGTGTAATCGGCGAAACCGTTTTGCCCTTCAATCTCGCGGGCAACGGCATGACCGGCCCTGAAACCGCAGGCCATGGCCCCCTGCATTTCTACTTCGACATAGGCAGCCGCATCACCCGCTACCAGCACATTGCCCTTATGGGGTTCGGTCAGTGGTGAATAGGCCGTTGCCGTACATGCTAAAACGTCGGCCGTCCGTACGCCGGAAAGGCTTTCGGCAAGCGGGCTTTGAGCACACAAATCCTTGTAGATCTGTATCGGTCGGCGTTCCTTTGTGCCGATGAGCACAATATAACGCCGTCCTTCTGCGCCGAGGGCCGGGCCGGTAATAACCGGTGCAAACGACCGATAGGCGACACCCATATAGCTTTCCAGAGATGAGGCGTCGGATATATCCATGCCGTCGACAAGCAGCATGGTACAAAGAGCCCGGGCATATCTGGTTCTACCGGTATTCAAACCGAACTTGCCGGCCAGTACGGCATTGACGCCTTCGGCGATAATGAGCTTACGGGCTTGAACGTTTTCGGTTTTGCCTCCGTGCACATACGAAAGCTCGATACCGTGGGCGGTATCATCGGCACCGGTCACATTCGCCCCGCTGATGAAATGTACCCCGTGTCGCAGACACTGCTCAAGTAATCCGCTCAGCATCCGCCCCTTGTCGATTACAACAACAATAGGGCTGCCGTCTTTTTTGACGAAGTGGACCCTGTGGCCGGACGGCGAAATGAAATATTTGTGACACACGGGCAGTTGCGGTCCGCTGTAAGCGACCGAAAAGCGGTTTTTTGTAAAAACGATTTCATTATGCTCAAGCCGGATGGTTTCACCCTGGTAATCATGGTCCATAATCAACTGCTGACAGCAGGCCCGGGAAATTGTGCCGATATCTCTTCTGCGCTCAAGCAGTACCGCCTTCAAACCGAGTGTCGATGCAGTTTGAGCCGCCATAAGTCCTGCCGGACCGCCTCCTACAATGGCTACATCATACATGTCTTCATGCCCTTCGTTGGTTATTGTATCTCATTCGGTTTTACCATGCCCTGTTCAATCATATAGTGCGTCAGTTCCTGTATGCGCGTCTGCTCTTCCTGCAGCTTTTTTATTTCATCGGCAATATGCCGGGCTTCATATTTAACATAAAACTTCTGAGGAGCTTTCCAGGGACCAAACCCCATCAGTACCAGTGAAAACGTTACATACAACAGGCATCCCAACACGATTTGCTTTTCACGTTGCGTTGTTTTTTTTGCCAAAACAATGAGCACGACAGAAACAACGGCTGCTATGATACCAATACTGTTGCCGATAACAGGCATCATGTCAACTGAAATACGAGATGAATAGTTATCCATATAGAGCTCAAACGACCAGAGAGAAAGGAACGTCAACAAGAAAACCGCAACCGAATTTTTAATAGATTGCGTCCGCCAGAGGATGTGCAATCCTATCCAGCCTCCTATCACATAAAAATACCCATCGAGAAGCTTGATGTTCATGCCGCTGAATTGTGTGATCAAACCCTTTTCAACCGGCATACTGGCCACCTCGCCGAAAAGCTGCCAGGCAACCTGGGCGGCAAAAAAACCATACAGAAACGCTTTCGTCTGCTTTGTCACCGTGCAACAGCGGTAAAAAAGGAATCCCAGCAGTATCAACAGAAACGGTACGTAGAAAAGGTTATAATTTTCTATCGGTTCCTGCATCATTCGCAGCGGCATCATAAGCGGCAGCGACACAACAAAAAAAAGCAGGCCCGCAAGGGCAGTCAGTATTGCTCTTACCATTGTATTTTCTCCTTACCGTTGACATTGTTTCCTCCACGACACCGCGCACTCAACAAACCGACATATGCGGTTACGTTTCCTTGTTGACGGCATCCACTAAAGCAATGCCGGCTTGAAACGCTTTTTGCCGTCTGTTTTCAATATCGGCCTCCGACAGCACTTCCGTACCGCCGACATATATCTGTTCAACCGTTTCCACCTGCTCGATCATCCAATGGGCGCCCATCTGTTCAAAGCACGGATCACCCATGACTTCCCGGTACTCATCGGGGCAGTTGCCGGTCACAATCAGCAGTCCTTTTTTTTTGAATTCGGCCGGTACCCGTGCAGCACCGATAGTGGCCGGTGCATCAGGAGAGCGGTGGGTCAGCCCTATTTTTCTTTCCAGATATTTTTTCATTAAAGCGGTTACGGCACCGTCATACACAGGGCTTGCAAATACATACCCATCCGCGCGGCTATACTCTTCTAAAAGAGCGCCCATATCGTCCTTGATCGGACAGCGGCCGATTGCACGCGCCGGATCGTCGAACAGGCATTTGCAACAACCCATGCAGTGCTGAATGTTACACTTGATCAGGTCGAAATGTTTTACTGTAGCACCATTACTTTGAGCGCCGTCCAGGGCCGCCTGCATCAGACGGCTGCAAATACCCTTTGTCCGCGGACTTCCTAGAAAACCTACAATATACATCGTCGATATCCTTCCTGTGAGATCTTGTTGTGTGTGCGGGCGGAGAAAAGCAATAGGCCGCCTGCAGTACTTTACCTTTTTCGTTCCCAGCGCTGGACGCGGCGGTAGCCGTTTTTTACAAAATCTATATTAATCATGGTAAGCCGGTCAATGGCGATTTTGCTGATATAAAAACCTTTTTTGATTCCCCGGCGAAATTTTTTCAGGTGTTCCTCCCGCTGTTGCGGTGTAGCGCTTTCAGGTACACGGGCACCGTCTTCATAAGGCAACAAATCAATGATAATCCGTTCATACTCAGGGCCGGTACCGTCGATCAACACGGCCGTTCCCAGTATTTGACAGCACAAAAACACATCAAAGCTTTCAAATTCCTTGTGGTAATTCAGGCTGACATAGGGGTTGGTTTTGATATGATTGAGTTTTTCGGTGCCCTTTTCATGAAAGCCGTACAATATCATTTTTTCAGGATCGAGAGTGAATTCAGCAGTCGTTGTCAGGGGGCGGTTGTTCATGCTGGTCCCCAGTACAAAGGTTTTCGACTCCATCTTGATTCCTCCAATCACCCTCCTGACGTGTTGCAGCAACAACTCTTCCGGCATAACACCCTCATTTGCTTCCTTGCCCGGAGTCTCGGCATACAGCCAGTTTTGCGTGGCTGTGGTCTCGGCATCGACCTTGATTTCATGGCAGTCGACACAGGAAAAGCCCGGCTCAATGGGGGGATGGTTGTTATCGACCTCAGCCGCAGCTTTGATGCTTTGGGAGATTTTCTGAGGTTCTGCTTTCACGGCGACCTGTCCTGCCGTCATGCAAGCCCCACACAATGCGACGACAAGTACGGCAGTTGCAAACATCCGGATGAATATCACCCCTTTTTGCACGTCCTTTTTCTCCTTATTTGAATATTTTGCATCCTCGGTACCCACCATGGTTTTATGAATGACTATGCTTTCTGCACCTGTCCTACGACCTGTGCAACCTGTGCCATGTCGGCATCGATTATGAACTGCATGCGCTCCTTGAGCTCGTCCGAGACTCCCGGCAGTTCCATG
>JANQGV010000264.1 GCA_028282925.1 Thermodesulfobacteriota bacterium | reverse complement strand
GCCGGTTTTTGGGTCCAGGGCTGATGCGTTGATGATGTAGTGCTTCATTTCCGCATCTTTTGAAATGCCGGCATTCATTCTTACTGCTCCGCCCACGGTGCCGGGAATAACGCCAAAGAATGAGCAGCCGAGATATCCGCGCCGGGCTATTTGATGCCCGAGCGTCATGAGCGCCGTGCCTGCTCCGGCCGTGACGGTTTTATTGCCCGGATTGAACTCTATTGATTTAAACTCCCCTTCCAGTTTGATGATAATCCCATTGAACTCTTCATCATCCATGAGCACGTTGCAGCCTTTACCTAAGAGAACAAAGGGGACTTTCCGTTGCTCAGCGTAATCAATAGTTGCCAGCAGTTGTGCTGCCGTAGAAACAGGGCAAAAATATAAGCACTTGCCGCCTGTTTTAATGCGTGTAAGAGAATGCACAGGGTGCTTGTGGATGAAAAATTCCAGGGGAGGCGACGTGTTATTGGATTGATTGCTATTGAGTATCATCAATACATAAAATCCATAAAAGGCTTTTTGAAAAGCGCTTTTTAGAAAGCCTTATACTTAATTCAGGGCATGATGTGAAAATAAAGGGAATGATCACCGCAAAAAAATCTACTGCTGAGAGCTAATGATTTTTTGTAATTTTATATTAAATCATAACTGTTTTTTTTGTAAAGTGAAAAAAGGTTGAAGGTAAATGATCATTAGATCGCGGGTTTTTATTTTCAGCGGAGGCACGGCATGTTGGCGGCTAAAGATATGACAATACGAAAAGGCCTGTTTGTTGTTTTGTCCGGGTGAACAGAGTCTGTTTGTGTACTGTCATTCAGGGACGTGCCAGGGTCCAGGATATTATAAATTTAGTATGTCAATAAAATAGAACATATGTTAAAATATCATAAAAAATTATTAAATAATTACACTATGCAAAGGCACTACTTGCTATGCGGAACACAGAGGAATACAATATTTTATTCACCAGCGTTGGTAGAAGGGTTTCCTTAATCCGACATTTTCAAAAAACGCTCAAAGACCTTCAGTTACCCGGCAAGGTAATAGGGGTAGATGTTTCGGAAAAATCACCCGCTTTTCACATTGTTGATAAAGCATACACAATATGTGAAATCGACGATAAAGCCTATATCCCCAGTCTTTTGGATATATGCAAAAAAGAGAATATTAAACTGCTGTTCCCGCTTATCGACACCGATTTGATGAAATTGTCAAAAAGCAGGCAGGCATTTGAAGCCGTCGGCACAAATGCCGTCATTTCCGAAACGAATGTTATTGAGATTGCCAGTAATAAATATAAAACGTATGGCTTTTTTGTTTCAAACAACATAGATACCCCCAAAGTTTTCAACCTGGATCTGGCGCTGGAGTCAGATGATTTGCAGTTTCCTCTTTTTATAAAGCCGCTTGACGGTAATGCCAGTAAGGGAACATTTACCGTGCGTAATAGGGATGAGCTTGATTTCTTCAGCAACTATGTACAGCGGCCAATTCTGCAGGAATATGTGTCGGGGACCGAGCATACCCTTGATATTCTTTTTGACTTCCAGGGGCAGGTGAGGTGCGTGGTGCCCCGAAAACGCCTTGAAGTGCGGGCAGGAGAGGTCAGCAAGGGACAGACAGTGGACGATGCAACGGTTCTTGATGCAGGATGGCATGTCGGCGATCTTTTGAAGGGCGGCAGGGGATGTGTGAATGTTCAGTGTTTTTTAACTAATGACGGGAGGGTCAAATTTGTGGAAATCAATCCCCGGTTCGGCGGAGGAACTCCTTTGGCATTGCAGGCCGGAGCCGATTTTCCCCGCTGGATTATTCAAATGGCCCGGGGGGAAGATCCTGGTGACATTTCCCGGGCTTTTCAAAAAGATCTGATAATGCTTCGGTATGATGACGCGGTTTTTGTCGAACCCGGCAGGACAAACGAAGAGGATATGATGGTGTTTGGTGCGGGAGGACATGGTAAGGTGGTCATTGATGCTATTGAACAGGAGGGGCAGCATAGAATTGCCTATGTGCTTGACGACAATGTACCGCAAGACTATTTTTTCAAATATCCGGTTCCCGGCGGCATGGAAACCGTAAAGGATGTTTTTGATAAAGGTATTAAAAAGGCAATTGTTTCTGTCGGCGACGGCTCTGTGCGTTCGAAATATGGAGCAATGCTGGAAGAGATAGGCTTCAACCTGATTACGGTTAAACATCCGACAGCGGTCGTTTCTTCCAATGTGAATATCGGTGGCGGAACAGTTGTTTTTGCGGACGCGATTGTAAACTCCGGCACTCATATCGGAAAGAATTGTATCATCAATACCGGTGCACTTATTGAACATGATAATGTAATCGGTGAAAATGTGCATATTTCACCCAAGGCGGTGCTTGGCGGAGATGTGCGCGTAGGCGACAATTCCCATATCGGTATCGGCGCGACAATTATAAACTCAATAACAATCGGAAAAAATACAATTATCGGCGCAGGGGCGGTTGTTACAAAAGATATACCCGACGATGTTGTGGCGTACGGGATTCCTGCACGAGTTATACGACCCAATAAAAGTTGAACTATGAAACTGTCTGGCCTTGAAGTGATTGTTTTCGACCTTGACGATACACTGACGTCTGAGCAGGTCTACGCCAAAAGCGGATTTCAGGCGGTTTGTCGTTTCATACAAGGCCACGGCGTCTCTCAGGATGATTTTTTTTCGAAAATGTGGAAGCTGTTTTGTTCGGGAACCCGCGGCACGCTTTTTAATGACGTTCTCGCTGAAGCCGGAATTGATCCTGCTCCGGAACTCGTTCAGAAGCTTGTCGAGGTCTATCGAACGCATACGCCGGTTATTGCTCTCTATCCCGATGCAGCCGGTACCCTGGATTTTTTTCACGGTAAAAAAAGACTGGGACTCATCAGTGACGGGTATGAAGAGACACAGACCCGCAAGCTTGAGGCCCTTGATATCCGTCGGTATTTTGACTGTATCGTCTTAACCGATATCCTGGGAAGGCAGTTCTGGAAGCCGCATCCGGCGGGCTTTGAAAAGGTTATGGAAACATTAGGGGTGCCTGGAAATTGCTGCGTCTATATCGGTGATAATCCTCATAAGGATTTTGCAACACCGCGTTCTCTCGGCTGGAAAACGGTTCGAATACAGCGCGAAGAGGGATTGTACTCGGATATTGAGCCTGCAGATGAAGCCGGTGCAGCCGACCTGACCCTGGCAGAGCTTTCTCCTCTTTTGGAAATAATACAGTAATTATTAATAAATAATTGATAGGTAGGGGCCGGTATATGCGTATTCCACTTTCAAATCCTGACATTACTGCGAAAGAACGAAAGGCTGTGCAGGACGTTTTGTTGTCGCCCAATTTAAGTTTGGGGCCGAAGCTTGGCGAGTTTGAAACAATCGGTGCGCAGGCGGCCGGCCGTAAATATGGTATCGCCGTAAACAGCGGTACCAGCGGGCTGCACCTCATTATTAAATCTCTGGGCATTTCCGACGGCGATTGTGTTGTTACCACACCATTCAGTTTTATTTCTTCGGCAAACTGCATGCTGTTTGAAAGGGCCACCCCACTGTTTGCCGACATTGACCCGGATACCTATAACATTTGTCCCGACAGCATTGAGGAGGTTCTGAAAAAAAACCGGCGAAAGAAAATCAAAGCAATACTTGCCGTTGATGTGTTCGGGCACCCGGCTGACTGGGACGCTTTATATGATATTGCCGAGAGGTACAATATAAAGCTCATAGAGGATTCATGTGAAGCCATCGGTGCGGAATACCGCAGCACTCAAGGCGCAGCCGGTAAAAGGTGGAAGAAACCCCGGAAAGCCGGTTCATTCGGTGAGGCCGGTGTTTTTGCGTTTTACCCGAACAAGCAGATAACAACCGGCGAAGGCGGCCTGGTTGTTACAGATGACAGGAAGATATATGATATGTGCAGGAGTCTGAGAAACCAGGGCAGGGGGGACGGGTCAAGCTGGTTCAATCATGTCCGGCTGGGCTATAATTATCGACTGAGTGATATTAACTGTGTGCTTGGGATTATCCAGGTGCAGCGGTTGCGTGAAATAGTGCAAAAAAGAGAACGAGTCGCTCAAAAATATAATAAACTCCTGAAAAACATAGACGGAATAAGGATACCCTATTGTTCTCCTAATATTACCATGAGCTGGTTTGTCTATGTCATACGCCTTGAAAACGATTTTAAGCGTAAAGATCGGGACAGCGTTATGGAAAAGCTGCAGAAAAAAGGCATTGCGTGCAGTAACTATTTTTCACCGATACACCTCCAACCTTTTTATCGAAAAATGTTCGGGCATAAAAGGGGGGATTTCTCTGTAACGGAACACATTGCCGACAGAACAATAGCACTTCCTTTTTACAGTAATTTGAAAAATGTTGAAATACAGTATGTGGCTGATACGTTACGAAAGATAGTTGGAAGCTGATGTGGGGGAGTAGAAGGTTCAGCCGGAGTGTTTTTTCCCGTTGACGCCGTTGAGTATGATGGTTGACTCCGGCACCATGCTTTTCATTAAGTCGCAGATCATTTCGTTGTTGTCAATTGTTTTTTCCAGGCCCCGTTCAAGCTTGGACATCTGGATTTTATAGTTCAGGTAGTTGAAACGGGTCCTTGACAGGCTCCGGATTTTTTTGTGAGATGTCGGCAGGATATCTTCACCTTCCCAGTACAGCTCTTCATGCAGCTTTTCGCCTTCGCGCAGACCGATATATTCAATGGCAATATCCTTGTCGGGAGTCAGCCCGGAGAGCTCTATGAGGCTTTTGGCCAGTTCGGAAATGTTGGCCGGCTCACCCATATCAAGCAGAAAGATTTCTCCCCCCTCGCCCATGGTTCCCGCCAGCATGACCAGATGGACGGCTTCGGGGATGGTCATAAGAAAACGGGTTGTTTCCGGGTGCGTAACAGTAACCGGTCCGCCTTCTGAAATCTGTTTTTTAAAGAGAGGGATGACACTGCCGCTGCTGCCGATAACATTGCCGAACCGTACGGAGATGAACTTGGTCGGCTTGGCTCCGTATGTCTGGAGGAGTTTCTCGGTCATGCGTTTTGTTGTTCCCATGACGCTTGAGGGATTAACGGCTTTGTCGGTGGAGATGAAAACGAATTTTTTTAATTCATATTTAACGCTTAAATCGCTTATGACTTTTGTGCCGAGAAAGTTGTTTTTTAGAGCCTCGATAGGGTCTTTTTCCATGAGCGGCACATGCTTGTACGCAGCCGCATGATAGATGATATAGGGGTTGTAAGTTGTCAGGATATACTCAAACTTCTCTTGGTTGAGAATGTCTCCGATGAGGGAAACAACGTTGAGTTGAGGGAATTTTTTCCGAATCTCAATGTCTATGAAATACAGGTTGCTTTCCGTTCGTTCGTAGAGAATTAAACAAGACGGCTGGAATTCGGCAATCTGCCGGCACAATTCAGAACCGATTGATCCACCGGCACCGGTTACCAGTACACATTTATTGTATAATTCCTTTCTGAGCCTGCTTTTTTCGCTTTCAAAAGAAACGGCCGGCCGGCCCAACAGTTCATCCGGGTCGACATCCCTCATCTGGCTGACAAATGTTTTGCCGGAGATGAGTTTTGACATACCCGGCAGGGTTTTATAGGGGATGTTCTCCTTCTGGCAAATTTCCATTATCGTGTGTAATTTTTTGTACGGTGCAGAAGGGATTGCAAAAAGCACCTCGTCGATATTGTATTGTTTGACCAGGTAAGGGATCTGGGTATGGTCCCCGAGCACTTCCAGGTTCCTGATTCTGAATCCTTTTTTGGATTTGTCGTCGTCGATGAAGCCAATGGGATTGAGATACAGATCTGAACTGTTTCTGATTTCGTTTAGTACGGTTACCCCGGTATTGCCGGCGCCTACAATGAGAACATTTTTGGTAGCGCCGCGTAACGTTTTTTTTGCCTCGATTTTTTCCTTAAGCAGCCTGGTCAGAAAGCGTATGCCGGATAGAAAAAGGAAGATGAGAATAGTGTCCGTGATCAGGACGGCCCGGGGGAACCCATCGAGTCCGACGGTGAAGACAACCGAAGTGATGAACAGCAGTGAACTGAAAACAACGGCATTTGCTATTTTTATTATGTCTTCTATGTTAACATAGCGCCACCACCCGCTGAAAAGGTCTACGTAGTAAAAAAGGATAAGGCGTGAAACAATGAGCAGAGGAACCGTTTTGAGATACGGTTCGATCACCAGAGTTCTATCAAGAAAAAAATCAAAGCGCAGCATAAACGCGATAAAATAAGAAAAAGGTATTAACAGTACCTGGATGAGTACAATTAATAACCGCCTGTTATGCATTATTATCTTTTCAATCGCGTTTATTAAATTCATTGATTGTGTTTTAATGAGATGGGAAATGTACCTTATCACATAAAAATATCAAAAAGTGCTATTATTGTCAAATCATTAAATTTATACATAAGGATAGAAATAATATAAATATATTTATTATTTTTATCATGAAACCTCTATTTGATAGAGCAGGGATCAAATAGAAAAAAAGATGAAATGCCTCATATGCAAAGAAAATACTCTATAGCCATGATCGCCGCGTGCCCGTTTCCAACTGTTCAGGGGTCTCAGGTGTATATCGGACAACTATCTGAAGCGTTGGCTCGTAGAGGGCATGAGGTGAAAGTCATAACGTATCATTTCGGAGAGAATGGATATGGGCACACCGGTTTTTCCGTGCCGATTTATCGTATTCCCCGGCTGATTCCTTACCGTAATTTGCGTGCCGGCCCCAGTTGGCGCAAGCCGCTTCTGGATGTTTTGCTGGTGGTAAGAACAATGCAGGTAGTGAAAAAAAACCATGTTGATATACTGCATGCCCATAATTATGAAGCCGCTCTGGTTGCTGCAATAGTGCATTTTTTAACTGGAATTCCGGTGGTTTTTAATACGCATGGCGTCATGGCAGATGAGTTGCATACCTATTTTAAGTGGCCGGTTACGAAAGTTTTGGCCGGTGCAGCCGCCCGTGTCCTGGACGGCATTACCGCCCGCCTGGTCCAGAGAATTATCGCAATCAGCCCGGGAGTGAAGGATTTTTTTGTGCAGCGGGGGATAGCTGCCCGGAAGGTCTATTGCATTCCTCCCGGCATAACATATCCTGCATCCTCCCCCGAGGATGTTCCTTCCCTTGCCGCAATACAGGGCCCCATTATTTTTTATACGGGAAATCTCGACAATTACCAAAATGTACCTTTATTATTAGAAAGTTTCGTTTCTGTTGCACGAGAAAAGCCTGATGCACGCCTGGTTTTTGTAACGCATTGTGATACCAGGGACCTGGAAAAACAGTGCCGGGAGTTTGGTATATGGGAAAAGATTGTCATACTGCCCCATATCGATTTTCATCAAGTGCAGGCCATCCTTGCCCGGGCACGGGTTGCAGTATTGCCGCGAACGGCCTGGTCCGGATTTCCCATAAAACTGCTTAATTATATGGCTGCCGGTAAGGCAATTGTGGCGTGTGAAGGTTCTGCCAAAGCAATAGACCATCTTCAGGACGGTATGGTGGTGAAAAACGGTGATGTCAACGGTTTTGCCGAAGCAGTGTTGCAGCTCCTGGATGATGAAGATCTTTGCCGGCGTTTGGGTGAAGCAGCACGCAAGAAAGCGGAAACCATCTATTCTTGGGACACCATTGTAAAGCAGGTAGAAAGTCTTTACGCTGAATTGCTTGGTGTTTCTGATGATGAGGGCTCCGTGTCACCGGTCGGCAGCAAGAACTTGTAAGTAAGTAGGTTTTCTGATACTATCGTTCCTCTCTGTAGTGTGTGAAATTCAGGTAGTGGTAACTGAAGTTGGATTTTTTAGGTTCAGGTAAGGTCATGCCAGGAAAAGTAAGCGTTGTTATCCCAACCTTTAATAGAGCGCATTGTATTTGCAAGGCAATTGATTCCGTTATATCGCAGACCTACAGTAATACCGAGATTGTGGTCATAGACGACGGTTCGTCGGACAATACCCGGGAGGTCCTGGAAAAATACGGTTCGGCAGTGTGCTATTTTTACCAGGAGAACAAAGGTATTGCCGGGGCCAGAAATGCCGGCATACGAAAAAGCACGGGTGAATATATCGCGTTCCTTGATTCAGACGACTACTGGAAACCCGAAAAGCTTGAGCGGCAGATGGCCCTTTTCGATGAACACCGGGAATACGGCCTGGTTGCTTCCCGTTGCGCGTCGGTACGTCTGGACGGCAGCTATCGCGAGAAGAACCGGCCTGGAAAATCGGGCTGGGTATTGAACGACCTTTTTGTGAAAAATTTTATCCGTACTTCTTCGGCGGTTATCCGGAAAGGTTGTTTTGACGCAATCGGGCTGTTTGACGAGAGTCTTACCGAATGTGAAGAGTATGATTTGTGGCTGCGCATAGCCGCCGCATACCCCGTCGGATTTATCGACGATTCCCTGGCCGTGTATGTCGACAACCCCGACGGCATCAGCACCGACAGCCTGGCCGGTCGTCTTTTCAGGCTGCAGGTCCTTGAAAAAGAGTACCTTCAAAAGAAGATACCGCCCAAGATGTATGCGCGAAGAATAGCCGATACCTGCCATTATATCGGCCGGCACTACCTGAAGCGGGGGCAGAAGGAAGAAGGGCGAGCCTTTCTCAAGCGTGCACAGCGCCTTTCACCCTTCTATGTGAAGAATCTTGCCTACCTGGGCTGCAGTTTACTGCGGCTCAGGTAGCCCGTTGTGCCGGAACAATTCGGCAAGGGAGCCGTATATGCCGTCCGCTACCCGGGGCAGTGCGTCATGGGCCTTTTCCGGCAGCGTCAGCCACAGGGCCGGCATGGCGGTATGGATAATGACATAGCGTGTCGACGGCTCCGGATTGCATTCCTTTCTGAGAACACCTAATCCTTTAAAAGACTCCCTGATGAGAGTTGCCAGCTTGAGGCCCTGTTTGCTTTTGTAGTAATATCCGGCTGAAAAATTCCGCCTGTGGTACTCAATTGTAAGAAAAATATCGGCATCGGCCCGGCCAGCCATAATAACCCTCCGGCGCTGTGTGGGGGCAGGGGGCTTTTGCCATGTCAGCAGCGCTGTTCCGCCCGCCGAATCAATCCGCTTTTTCAACTCAAGAAGCAATGGAAGGCATTCAGGCGTATCCCCTGCCGCATCCAGCATGATCGTGCGCCCAAAAAAAACACCTTCGTCAACCGGCCGGAGCAGCATGTTTTTAACCGTAAGTTTTCCGGGCGAAAGCTCCGGCTGAAAACTCAGCGGATGATAGCCTTTTTTGCACAACGTATAAGAAATGTTTTCATCCGAAGGGACACTATCGTAGAGAAATCCGTTTGTGTCCGACAGGTCGACTTCTTGGTGGTTGCGCACAAGCGATGCACCGTAGACGGGGTTGCCGCAGGTGTCTCGTACGGTTGCCATGAAGAGGGCATCTTGCGGGGTGCCGAAGCGTACCGGGCACTGTGCTGTTGTCTTGCCCGCCCGGGCGGTAACGACTATTTTCTGATTGTTTGCGGCAGAGATTAGTTTGGCCCGGGCCCGGCCGTTTCTGGTTTTGACAACCGGGGTCAGCACCGTGCCTCCTGTTGCGGAGATATGCACCAGTGTCTCATCAATCACCGGCCTGCCGAGACGGTCCTGCACGGTGATATCCAGCGGGGTGCCCGACATTGCATCGGCCGGCACCACCGGAAAGACCGGTACCAGAGACGCGGTTGCCGGAGGAAGCGACACGGTGAAGGTTGCGCAAGCGGTTTTTGATATATTTCCGGCTGTGTTACGGGCGGATATGCAGAACGTGTGTGCTCCGTTTGGGAGAAGATTTTCCGGAACATATGAAAAAGTATCGTTGTCAAAGACATGCCGTGCTGTTTTTTTCCCATTGAGGGTTGAAAGGATTGTGGACTGATCAATTGCAGCAGCACGGCCGGGGCTGAGGTTTGCGGTTATTTTCGGTTGCGCGGTGTGCACCACGGCATTGCGGGGTGCCAGAGCTGTTATCTCCGGGACACCTTTGCTGAAATAGCGTAGTATTCCCAGAAAATATCCCTGGGCCTCCCGCATGAGGGTGCGGTGGTATGCAAGCCGCAGTTCGTTTTTAGGATGGGTCATGAATGAGGCCTCACCCAATATCGCAGGTGCAGCAGTATTTCGTAATACATGATAGTTGCCGGGATAGACACGGGCATCCGGGGGAGCCAGTGCCTCGTTCAGGGCATCACCTGTTTCACGGGCGATATCGCGGGATACACCATGGTCGGTCAGTTTGTAAAACATAAGCAGGTTATTGGCTTTTTTGTTTTTCCCTGAGGCGTTGTGATGAATACTGATAAAGAGGTCCGCATTGTTTTTGTTGCTGAAGCGGGATCGGGCATCCAAGTCCTTTTTGAGGTCGAATTCATTTTCCCGGTAGATGCTTGCGTCTGCTTTGCGGGTAAGCAGCGGCCGGGCACCTGCTTCTTTCAGCAATCCCCACAAATGCAGGGCTACCCCCAGGTTGACCTCGGCCTCCTGAAGGCCCCTTTTGCCGATGGCGCCACGCTCCGGCCCGCCATGGCCGGGATCAAGTACAATGACTTTGTCGAGCAGGGGAGAGGTGTCCAGCCCCTTCAGGTCGAAGGTCGAAGGCGGTGGTAAGGCCGGGGCCAGGCAGCCCGTGATTCCTGTAACAGTCAGCAGTAGTATGCAAGCAATAAAAGCTCTTCCTGGGGCATTCATACGTTGTCTTTGATTAGTGAAATTAAAAAAACATGGCCTCTGGCCGTGCGACCCGAATAGTTTGAAGCGATTCGGGAGAATATGTTTATAAGACGCTACGCGCCTTCTCCTCCTTTTTTTTGCTCGCTCCAAAGAAAAGGAGGCAAAAGAAAGGGCGCCCTGCAACTTGTCACGCCGTTGGCGTGATACCCTCGCGGCACG
>JANQGV010000167.1 GCA_028282925.1 Thermodesulfobacteriota bacterium | reverse complement strand
ATCACGGATTATGCCAGGAGGGTTTCGTTCCCGTTGCAATGCAGCCGAGTGCAACGATTTCAGGAGGAGGAAAGGGTCGACATGTTTGAGCCCCGATTCTCAGGGGCGAGTTTGTTGACCCGCCGACTGGAATCGTGCCGCGAGGGGAATCCCGACAGATGTCGGGATCAAGTTGCAGGGCGCCTTTTCTTTTGTTACTTTTCTTTGGGGCGAACAAAGAAAAGTAAATCGAAGCTCCTAAAGTTAAGCCGAATGTGTGCCACGCTTATTATTATATCTGAAAAGCTTAAAACCTTTCTGCGGCACACGACCACAAGGCATCTTTCAGAAAAATATTCAATTCACTAAATATACCCAAGCCGCTTCGAAGGGTGAGTGCAACGCCGGAGATGGACGTTATCCGACAGTCTCCCAGATTTACTCAATATATCCGAGCCGCTTCAACCTCTCCTCCACCTTCCGCTCCTCCTCCGAAGAGTAGGGGCTGCACGCGGCGTCATACGGCTTGCCCGCAACGCTTCGTTCGGCTTGTGCAGTACCGCTCAAACACTCGATAGCGTTTCCATCCATATCCTGGTCCGGTTCAATCCCGAAATAGCTCAGTACCGACGGACACACATCCTGCAGGGTAAGGCCGTACAGCACCTCTTCCTCAGCCGGCTTGTCCGGTGTCGCGCAGAGGAATATGCCTTCCGGGCGATGCGAACCGCTCATGCTCAAGGCCCTGTCGCCCGTCAGGTCTGCAGGGGAAAACGTTTTAAAACACTGCCCCTGGCCAAAATAGCGGGCGGATAAACTCGCATAACTGTGCCCGGCAGTCGTGTTGATATCAAGGATAATATCCGGCGCAAGGTCCACATACTTCCCGTTGTAGACATCCTCCCGTGGCCGGGCCTCCCTGATAAAAACCTCGCCGGTTTCCGGGTCGCGCCAGTCACCAAGTCGCTCAATTATTTCGCTGCGCAGCCGTTCATACGATGCACCCGGCTCCACCATGCCCTGGGGCTCCCGGCCCCGGACGTTGAGATGGATGCTGGGGAAATGGTTCAGCTCTTCGGAGAAAGCTCTTGTGCGCTCCCACTGGATACCGCTGAAGCGGCTGCTTGATTCCATTTTCTGCGCAACGCTGCGAAGGCCGGACCGGAACACTTTTTCCTGAAAAGAGTGCGGCAGATACCGCACCCCGGCCTGTTTTGCAAACTGCAGGACTCTGTCCGGCAGGGATTGCCGGTGCTCGAAGGTCAGGTACCCCTGCTGCTCAAGCCATCGGTTCAGTGAAAACGCTGTGTTGCCGATGCCGCCGAACCCGTGGTCGGAAACCAGCAGCACCGCTGTATTGTCTCGGAGGAGATCGAGAAACTGCTGTATGGCGGTATCGATTCGCTTGTAGACCTCGGGGATAACTTCCTGCAAGTCGGCACGCTCGGTATATCGCGGAGAGGAGGGATCGAAAAACTTCCAGAAGTGGTGCGATGCGGTATCCGTTTCGCCGAAAAGCACCATAAAACAGTCCCAGGGCTCCTTGCGGTAGAGGTACAGGCCCGTTTCGGCCTTGCGAGACAATGATTCAAAAACGGTGTCCCGGGCGCGAGCATACCAGCTTTCGTCCATGTAGGTCTCGAGCAAATCCGATATGCAATAATCCGGCTGCTCCTGCTGTAACTCCTGGTACAGCTCCGGAGGATACACAAAGGATGGGTCGATGCTGCCCGCAACCGGCGAATCGAACCCGCTGATCATAAACCCGTTCACCGGTTCCGGCGGGTAGGTCGTGGGCACGCCCATGCAGCCGACCCGTAAACCCGCATCACTCAACAGGCGCCACAGGCTCGGCGAGCGCCGAAACGTGGCGTTCAAAAACCGCACCTGATAGGTTCCCGGAATCCGTTCGGTAAAGTCGAAAATCCCGTGCTTGCCCGGGTTTTTGCCGGTCAGCAGGGTCGACCAGGCCGGAAAGGTTGCGGAAGGAGTTGTGGACTGCAGGGTGCCCCGGCTTCCCCGTGACATGAGGCCTGCTATGGCCGGAAGGGCTCCCTGCCGGCAGAGCGGCCCAATGATCTGCCAGGTGGCCCCGTCAAGGCCGATAACAAGGAGCCTTTTTTTATTCGACATACCCCAGCGCCTTTAAGCGGTCCTGTGTCGCCTCGTCGATTTCGCCTTCGCTGGCGTTATAGGCGTTGCCCAGGATTTTTTCGACCAGTTTTCTAATTGCAGTTGAAAACTTTTTAACTTTTTCGGGTTTTTCCTCGGCGAGGTTGGTCTTCTCTCCGGCATCGTTTTCCACATCAAACAGCTCCACCGGCGCTGCCATGCGGGGGCTGCCCTCCTCGGTAAGAATAAGCTTCCACGATTCTGTTCGTATTGACTGGATAACGTTGTGCTCATGGTCCTCTTCGGCATAGGAAGATTCGGGCCGCTCTTCGCCTGAGAACAGGTCCATGCCCTGCATGGCACCAGGCACCGCGGCGCCGGCCGCCCCTATAATGGTGGGCGCAACATCGAGACTGCGTGCAATCCGGGTATCAACGGTTCCCCTCTGCTTGCTGCCCGGCAGCTTGATGATCAGGGGGATCCTGATCTGCTCGTCGTAGAGCGTCGTGCCGTGCCACCAGCCGCCGTGATCATAAAACTCCTCACCGTGGTCCGCTGTAAAAACAATCATAGTCTTGTCGTACAGACCTCGATCTTTGAGAAACTGTACAAAAACACCGAACTGATCATCCATATATTTTATGTCCTGATTATAGAGCTCAATCATGCGCTCTGCCAGCTCAGGTGGCGGGTTCGGCTGGCTTGCCCGGGCAATGCCCTCGCCGTTGAACGGGTGGGCGAAATAGGGATCGTGGGGGTCCATGTAGTGCATGAAAAGGAAGAACGGCTGGTCCTTGACCTGATCGAGCCACGCCATAGCATGGTCGTTGACCACTTCGCCTTTTTGATAGTAGTGGTTTACATATTTCTTTTTCGAAAAGAACCGGATGCGCACCAGGCGCAGCAGGTTGTAGAGGCACAGTTTGGATGACGACTCCTTGGCCCGGAAGAAATAGTCGGGCGAAAGATAGCAGTAGTATTCGAACCCCTGCTGAAAATTGAACACAGGCGACAGGTTGATATTGGATACGACACCTCCCGTGCGGTAGCCCGCCTTTTTCATAATCTCGGCCACGGTGTCGATCTCCTCGGGAAGCACGTGCGGCTTCAAGTACGTGTTGTGGGTCGAGGGATACAGCGAAGTCAGCAGCGTTGCCGACTGGGGTTTGGTCCAGGACGACTGGGCGAAATTGTTTACATACAGGATGCCGTCGCGGGCCAGGGCATCGATGTTGGGCGTGCTGTTTTTTGTGTACCCGTAGGCCGGCAGGTAATCGGCCCGCAGGGCATCGGCCATAATCAGAATAACGTTGGTATACTCTCCGGAGCGCTGTGCATCCGGGGTTTGCGCTTCGGATCCGGCACCGGAAAATGCCGTTGCATTGTAGATAAAGGCGGCGGCGATAATCAGCACCCAGCAGACAGGGGCGCCCACGCCCCCCAGCACCGACCGGAACACCCGGCTGTTATACAGCAGTTTGATGATCCAATAGAGCGCCAGACAGACCACAACAAACACAACCAGCAGGCCCATGGTTTCCCCCAGGGTCAGAGCCCGCTCATGCAGAAAGTCGCGCACAAGCCGAAACCGCGCAATAATAAACGCCAGCGGGAAAAAGGCGGTCACAAAGCAGAATGCCCACAGGCTTCCGGGCTTATAGGCCCTGGTTCGAAAAAGCGTAAACACGCTGCCCAGCAGCGCTACGCCGGCCCCCATGAAAAGCCCCAAAAGGCCGTAACCCACCGGCCCCCAGTACAGAACCGTATGCTCTGAAAGGTTGTTAAACGAGAACACCGTAACAAAGGCCTCCAGGATTCCCACGATGAAACCGGCCCATATACCACACATGAGTCCCGCCCGGATCGCCTGCCCGATATTGTTCCTTATGATCTGCAGCCCTTCTTCGGCCACCGACGCCTTTGCACCCTCGGCCTGAGTTTTCTGCATTACTTCCTGGATCTCCTCTGATTTGGGGCGGTACTCAGCCGGGCGCACGATGTAGATAATGCCGCCGGCCAGGCTCAGCACTTCCCCGACCCAGAAACCCAGATGGGCGAACAGCACCGCCTTGGTGCTGCCCGCTTTAGCGCCCAGGATAAGGGCGAAAATTATTTCGCGGATTCCCTCACCGCCGATCGACGGCCCGATGACCGTGCCGTAAATCATCAGCGGGCTGGTGAAAAGAATGTCAAGGATGTCTATGCCCTTGGTGTTGATAGCCATGGCCGTGCCGAAATACATGAGGGCGGTAAACAGGTGCACAAAAAATCCCAGCACAAGCGCCTTGGCAAGCAGCGCTTTCTGGCCGCTGTAGACGGTGACCGCCTGTGCGATTTTATCGATCTTTCCCTGTATTTTACTGCGGCCCGGAATCGGCATAATGGCCAGGGCAATCTGGATGATCTTCGGATTGAAAAGCATAATAAAGGCCGCCGCGATAAAAGCGGCCAGCACAACCAAAACCGCGGCCAGGATCAGCGGCTTGATGGGCAGAAACCGCAGGCCCAGCGGCAGGGTGATAAATACCAGGAAAGTAAGCGCAATGACCCCGATAAGCTTTTCGATGAGGATAACCGTTGTGGACTCCACAACCTTACCCGTGTGCTTGGCAACGTCGTACAGCCGGTAGCCGTCGAGCCCGATAGTGCTGGGCAGAAACATGCCGAAGAAGCGCCCGACCAGAAACGTTCCCATCAGGTGCTTGAACGGCAATTTAATCGCCTGCCCCTTCAGGAGCAGGTCCCAGCGCAGCATGCTTGACAGCATGCCCATGGCCTTGATACCCATTGCCACCAGGATCCACTTGAAGAACAGGCCGGTATCAATGCCCTTGATTTCATTCCATAGCCCTTCAAGGGTTACGGGAATAAACTCTTTCTGTATGCCGAAAAATTTAGGATTGAAAATCAGGATAAACAGCGAAACGGTGAATGCCAGCTTGATAACCCATTTAAGCTTGTTCTTCATAGTCCCCTTTCCTGCAATGAAGCAGCAACTGTTTACTAAAAAATTTTTTTTGATTGCCCCCTTCTCCGTAGACCTTTAGTTATAAAAGAATTACGGCGATAAATCAAGATTTCAAATACATTATGAAAAATCTTATTTACTTTCACATAAATTTATATTAATACTAGACATTATCACAATACATTACGATTAAACACATGAAGCTTTCCGTAGTCATTCCCGTCTATAACGAGAGAGAAACATTCCTTACGCTGCTTGAACGCGTGAAAAAGGTCCCGATTGAGAAAGAAATCATTATCGTCGATGATTACTCCACCGACGGAACCCGCGAGCTGCTGTACGACCTCGAAAAAAAAGAGCCGGACATAACCTTTTTATTTCATGAAATAAACAAGGGCAAGGGTGCCGCACTGAATACCGGCTTTGCCCATGTTAAAGGTGACATTGTTATCATCCAGGATGCCGACCTTGAGTATGCGCCGGAAGAATATCCTCAAATCATCGGACCTATTATCGACGGACGCGCCGATGTTGTGTATGGTTCGCGATTCCTGGGGGGACCGCCGCACCGCGTACATCTTTTCTGGCATTATGTGGGCAACAAGATTCTCACAACGTTCTCAAACATGTTGACCAACATAAACCTCTCCGACATGGAAACCTGCTACAAAGCGTTTAAAGCCTCGTTGCTTCCCAAGTTCACCATCAGGTCCAGCCGTTTCGGCATCGAGCCGGAAATAACGGCAAAGCTTGCTAAACTGAAATGCAGAATTTTCGAGGTCCCGGTTTCATATTACGGCCGCGATTACGAGGAAGGGAAAAAAATCGGCTGGAAAGACGGCGTTGCGGCCTTCACGTGGATTCTGTATTATAACCTAAAAAAAGACCTGCATTAATCTACTACTTCTCTGCTTTACTTAAGCCCCTCACCAAGCACTATTTCATACGTGGCCGGAATACCGTCAGCACCGCCATAGGTTCGCTCGTAGATGTCAACCATCCGTTTCCAGATCTTCCTGACACCCGGTGTGCGGTTCCGGTTTCCTGATGCGTTGCGGGCACCCATGCCTTTTATGGTCCGCACCAGGTCGGCAACACTGCCGTAGTGCTCTAACACGGTGTATGAACGGGTTGTCGCATCGGCAAACCCGCATTGCTCCAGGCGCTGCCTGATCCTGTCTTCGGTTATGGTCAGCTCAAGGGCCTTGCCTTTGGTATACCCGGTTTCATCACAGGCCTGCACGTAAGAATGCCGCAGCTCGTTAAAGGTCTGTTTGCCGAAGGCCGTAAAGAAGAACCTGCCTTTTTCTGCAAGGGCTCTTTTCACCTCGCCGAAAGCATGCTCCCATGTTTCAAGCCACTGGTAGGTAAAGCTGGACACAACCAGATCAAAGGCGCCGCTGCGGTACGGCAGGCACTCTGCATCGGCGGCCGCAAAGAGGTGCGCTTCCGGGTTCTCGAATTTGTTCCGCGCCAGGGATATCATCCGGTCGGCAAGGTCGCAGCCGTACACCCGGGCCCCGGGAAAGCGGTTGGTAAGCCGCCGGGTCAGGTTGCCGGTGCCCATGCCGATATCAAGCACCTGCTGCGGGCCGATATCCTCCCGGCACAGTTCACCAATCAGGGTTTCGATAAGCCGCTTCTGCAGCCCGGCATTGTCGTCATAGGTCGCCGCGCTGGCATTAAAAGATTTTCTGACAAAACGTTTATCAATGACGGTCATTTACAATCTCCCGATAAAATCGGCGATTGCATCAAACACAACCTCCCGCCGGGTCATAAAAGGTACGTGGCCGGTGTTCGGCAAAAGCAAAGACCGGGCATTGTCCAGGCGCTCCTGCATATACCAAGCCGCGGCCGGAACACAAATCCGGTCTTCTTCACCGTGAACGACCAGTACCGGCCTGTCGGCAACCGCCTCGAGGCAGGGTCGCACATCTTCGTTCTGCAGGCTCAGCAGTGATTCCAGGGCCGCCTCACGGGCGGGGCCCGAAGCCGGGTCGGCAATACGTGCCAGGGAGCCATCCTGCTGAAGCTGCACGGCTTCCTCCGGCGTAAACATCAGGTCATAAAAGGCGTGCAGGCTGTCGGGGTAGTTTCTCCCGATCTTTTTATATAGTCGCCGCACGACAACCTCCGGAATACCCTGCTGGTAATCCTGTCGCTGCACAAGTGAAGGGTTGCCGCTGATAAGCACCAGAGAGTCAACCGGCACACTGAAACCGGCAATCATCTTTAAAAGGATAGAGGCGCCCATAGACCACCCCACGGCCGTAACCTGCTGCAACGCTAAAGAATCGAGCAGCGCGGCGATATCCGCCGCAAACGTTTCATAATCGTAGGGGCCGCCCACGTGTTTCGACCTGCCGTGGCCGCGCAGGTCAACGGAAATCACCGTATTGTTGCCGGAAAAAACGCTGCTGAAGTCGGACCACACCCCGCTGTGCATGGACCACCCGTGCACCAGGAGCATGGGCTTTCCGCTACCGGTCATTTCGTAATGTATTCCGTTCCGCATCTCTTTCTCCACCGTCACAATCATTTATCCCTGAAGGCCCTGAACTGCCCTCAACAGAGCGCATAAAGGGATTCAACGCTTTCAATATTTTACAACCTGATGGTTTTGAAATCCCGTTGCAACGCAGCCGAGTGCAGCAATTTCAGGAGGAAAAAAGGGTCGACATGTCTGAGCCCCGTTTCTCAGGGGTGAGTTTGTTGACCCGCCGCATGAAATTGTGCCACGAGGGCATCCCGCCGATGGCGGGACAAGTTGCAGGGCGCTTTTTCTTTTGCCTCCTTTGAGTCAATCCTCCGGATTGACCGCTTGCAGCTCTTTGTCGCAAGCAAAAAGCAAAGTGCGCAGCTCTTGCCACCATAGGTGGCAAGACAAAGTATGAGTGCTAGGTTAAAAACTACCCGTTCTTCCCTGGTATTACTAAAACGCTACGTAGTCTATTGTCCCAATGTTTCCGGCTGTTAAACACTCTTAGTATCAAAATTTTATATTACATTATACCGCCTGCCCGTCTTTTCCAGCACATCCAGCACTCGGGCAAGATCATCGCGGGCATGGTCCGCCATAACGGTCAGCCTCAGGCGGGCGGTGCCTTCCGGGACCGTGGGCGGCCGGATGGCAAGCAGAAAAACGTTCTGCTCCACCAAGTCTCCCGCCATCGCAAGGGCCGTTTCAACCTCGCCGATAAAAACGGGGATGATCTGTGTGGCGCTTCCCAGGGTGTTGAACCCCAGCCGGGTAAGCCCCTCTCGCATAAAGGCGGCGTTTTCCTGCAGGCGCGCAATTCTTTCGGGCTCGTCATCAAGGATACTGAGCGCCTCGCCGGATGCGGCCGCCACTGCGGGCGGCAGGGCGGTTGTAAAAATGAAACTGCGGGCCCGGTTGATCAAAAACTCTTTCAGTTGCTCCGACCCGGCCACAAACGCGCCGAAGCTTCCCATGGCTTTACCCATGGTGCCCATAACCGTTACATCGCCGTGGCCCTGCATGCCGAAGTGCTCAAGCGTTCCGCGCCCTCTGCTTCCAGCGGCCCCCGTGCCGTGGGCATCGTCTATCACCAGGTGCGCATCATATTTATCGGCCAGGGCGGCAAGCTCCGGAACCGGCGCCAGATCACCGTCCATGCTGAAAACGCCGTCGGTAACAATAATGCGCCGCCGGTAGCGCTCCCCCTGCAGCAGCAGTCCTTCAAGTGCGGCTGTATCACGGTGGGGGTACACCGCTGTTTGAGCCCGGCTCAATCGGCACCCGTCAATGATACTGGCATGATTGAGTTCGTCACTGTAGATTATATCATCTTTACCGGCCAGGGTCCCAAGAAGCCCCTGGTTTGCCATATAGCCGGTACTGAACACAAGGGCGGCTTCGGTTTCCTTGAATGCCGCCAGACGCTTTTCCAGGACGGTAAACGGACCCACGTTGCCCGATATCAGGCGGGCTGCGCCGGAGCCGGTTCCCCACTGCTCTGTTGCCTGCAGGGCTGCGGCTTTCATCCGGGGGTGCGCGCACAGCCCCAGGTAGTCGTTGGAGGCCATCATCAAAACCTCCCGGCCGTCGACAACCACTTTGGGACCGGACTGGGAGCCCACACTGATGAGCTTGCGGTACAACCCGGCCTGTTTAATGGTATTCAGTTCATTTTCGAGCCGTAACATAGCTTATCAGAATACCCGAGTAACCGCCCATTGTCAACTTCTGCCGATTCGGTGGTAAACAATGACCTGTACATTAATTCACTTGACCATAAGGGCGTTTTTTTCTATATTTTTTATTAATATATAGTAATATTTAATATCCTTTAGCGTTCATCCCGGCATTGCCGATGTTTCAGTAAAAGGATGCTTTTGTATGCTTACCCTTAAAGGAACTCCTCCGGAACTGGCCGACCTCTACAAATCGTATAAAATCATGTCGGAAGAGCTGTTTCAGCAGATCCGGGACAGAGGTGAATCGAAACGGTTTCCGGCCGACAGCGACCTGCTTGCCCATGCCGCCGGCCAGGGCGATACGGTTTTTATTTCAGATGGGTATTTCAAACTCAAAGACGGCGAAAAAGTAATTCGGCTTTACTCCAATGGTGACTTTGTCAACGCTGTACACCCCATGGAAAGCAATTGGTCGCTCACCAGCGATCTTGCGGCGGAAGTGACCCGGTTTCAACGCCGGGACTTCCTCTCGGCCATCCAGGACAACCCGGCCTCCCTTGAACAGTGGATCACCCTCCAGGACCTCGACAACAAGATCAACCTGTATCTATGCTCACTCTATATGGAAGAGGATGTGACAGCCGATTTTGTGCTGCGGGAATACAACGAAGGGGATCGTATCATTACGGAAGGCGATGAGCCCTTTGAAATATTTGAGATGATTTCCGGGTCGGCCCTGGTGCTGTGCGACGGTAAAGAGATCGGCAGCATCGATACCGGCGAGCTGTTCGGCGAAATAAGCTTCCTGACCGGCAGCGTCCGCACCGCAACCGTCCAGGCGGCGGAAAAGTGCCTGGTGCGGGTGGCCGACAAAGACTCCTTTCTCCAGCTTGTTAAATGCAACCCCCAGCTCATCATGAGCATTTCCAAAACACTTGCGCAAAGGGTTATCCGCATGAACGAACGAATGGTCGGGTAACAGCACAGGCCGCATTGAACCCATGAGAACCTTTTCCTCCATGCTCACCATAAAAAATACAGTTCCGGTCTTGCTGATCATCATTATAACCGCTGCCTCGTACCTGCCGATATTTGAAAATGACTTTCTCAACTACTGGGACACCCCGCACTACAGCTATATTAAAAACAACCCGCACATTACCGATCTCTCCCTTCAGAGCCTGAAAACCTACTTCCTCGGACAATACGACGGCCACTATCATCCCCTGACCCTGCTTTCCCTGGCAATCGATTACCAGATCGGGGGGCTTGATCCGGCACAATACCACCTCACCAGTTACATCCTGCACATACTCAACACACTGCTGGTCTTCTGGCTGATATTGCGGCTCTGCAACAACTACACAACGGCAGTCGTCACAGCGGCCCTGTTCGGCGTGCATACACTGCACGTTGAATCGGTTGCCTGGATGTCGGAACGCAAAGACCTGCTCTACAGCTTCTTTTACCTTTCTGCTCTTATCAGTTATGTAGTATATACCTCGGCCCGGAATAAAAAGTATTACATTTGTGCCATGGCGCTGTTTCTGCTGTCGCTGCTGTCGAAATCCCAGGCGCTCTCCCTGGCGGTAACGCTGCTCGCAGTTGATTATTTCAGCAACAGGAATGTTTTCGACAAAAAGGTCCTGCTGGAAAAAGTGCCCTTTTTGCTCCTCTCCATGGCCTTCGGCCTGGGGGCCTGGGCAGCGCAGAAGTCGGCCTGGGACCTTTCTGAAAATCCTGTTTCGTTTGTTGCACGCATTGTCTATGCCGGGTATGCTTTTGTACAATACATCGCAAAGCTGCTGGTTCCCCTCAACCTTTCAGCCATTTACCCTTACCGGTTCGATGCCGACGGCGGCATACCGCTGCTTCTCTGGTGCAACCTGGTCACCGTTGCCCTGGTGTGCATTCTTGCGGCCTATGCCGCCAAACGCTCCCGGCTGGTTTTTTTCGGTGTCGCCTTTTTTATCATCAACATTTTTCTGCTGCTTAAACTGTTTCCGGTGCCCAAAGGCAACTATTATATGGCAGACCGATACAGCTATCTCCCGTCAATCGGCTTCTTTTTCATAGCCGCCGTTGCTTTTACCGCGCTGCTGAAACGCACAGAGCTGAAAGCCGTGCTCAAAGGACTTTTTATTGTATATGTGGCCTTTCTATCGGTAGCCACCTATGAGCGCTGTAAAATCTGGAAAAACGACATAACGTTCTGGAACGATATTGTTGCTAAAAATCCCACCGAATTTTACGCCTGGTCAAAAAGGGGTTTCATCAGAAATGCACTGGGAGATGTTCAGGGAGCACTTGCGGATTATAACCGGGCTCTTGAAATCAGGCCCGGTCACTACGAAACCTACACCGCCCAGGCAAAAGCCCGAAGCACGCTGGGCGATTACGCCGGTGCCCTTACCGACCTGGATATCGCGCTGAGGATGCGACCCGGCACGGCACTCCTCCACACCGAGCGCGCTGTACTGCGCGCTGTTTTGAAGGATTTTAACGGCGCCCTTGCCGACCTGGACAAAGCCCTGCGCCTTGACCCCGACTACACCTTTGCTTATTATTTGCGCGGCAAGGCAAAGCATGAAACCGGTCAAAACGGCTGCCCCGACCTGCACCGGGCCCACAGCCTGGGCTACACCGCCGCCAGGAACGAACTCGACCTCTGGTGCGGTAAATAATTTTCTTCGCCCATAGAAAAAGCGTAAAAAGTATTACTATAAGGTGTGCGGCATCGATTAACAAAATCGTTTATCTTTGATTAGTTACGGGCCATCTTAACCCATTGCAACGCGGCCGAGTGCAACGATTTCAGGAGGAGGAAAGGGTCGACATGTTTGAGCCCCGTTTTTCAGGGGCGAGTTTGTTGACCCGCCGACTGGAATCGTGCCGCGAGGGCATCTCGCCGTCTAGGCGAGACAAGTTGCAGGGCGCCCTTTCTTTTCCCCCTTTTCTTTGGAGCGAGCAAAGAAAAGGGGTAGAAGACGCATAGCGTCTTATAAATACTTCTTAAAAAAGCTGATATTTTTAATCGATACACTCAGGGAAAAAGGGTGGGCGCAATCCCGATATGATCGGGATAGATGGGCGTTCTCCGGCAGTCTTGCAGCCATACTTGACATTCCGGATGTATGCGTTTAAACTTTTGGGATATTTGATAACGTCAGGAAAGGAGTACTCCCGTGACACATGAAGACGCCGGCCATTACGCCGCAAAACACCCCCCCAAAACCGAACTGAAACCTGAAGTGGAAAAAAAGATTCGTGAGAAACTTCAGGGTGATACCATAACCTGTGCTGCCGCCCATGCCGTGGCTTCCGACTTAGCGATAGCGCCTGCCGATGTGGGCGTTGCCCTTGACCTGATGGAAGCCCGCATTGAAAAATGCCAGATGGGCCTGTTCGGCTACAGCCCTGAAAAATGCATTGTTAAACCGGCTCCGGAAGTGGTCCCACAGTTACGCAAAGCCATTGAGCAGGCCCTTGTGGACAATCGCCTGCCCTGCCTGGCTGCTTGGGACAGCGCCAAAAAGCTGGGCATTGCTAAAATGGATGTGGCGGCAGCCTGTGAAGCTCTGAAAATAAAAATTTGCACCTGCCAGATCGGTGCTTTCAAGTAACCGTTTGAGAAAGGACGCAACACTATGAGCACTTCCCTTCAAGTCGGCATGACCCATGAAATTACCATTGACACGACACCGGAACATAACGCTCAGACTGTTCATCAAAACCTGCCGGAAGTATTCGGCACGCCCTCCCTTGTGTGCTTCATGGAGCGGGCATCTGCGGAACTTGTCGACATGCACCTGGAGCCGGGTCAGCAGTCGGTAGGAGGCGCCATGGATTTGCAGCACACGGCGGCAACACCACTTGGCATGCAGGTCCGGGTAAAAACAGAGGCGACCGCGATTGAAGGGAAAAAACTGACGTTCAAGCTTGAAGCGTGGGACGAACAGGAAAAAATCGGTCAGGCAACCCATATTCGCTTTATTATAAACCCCGAAAAGTTCAATGCCGGTGTTGCCAAAAAAGCAGTACATTAACCTTTATTGTTTAGATTGTTCCCATTGCAACGCAGCAGATGAGCGTTTTCCGGCAGTCTTTCCAGGATAGTAATGGAATTAGATGTTTTACATATTGACAACCACCTTCTGGTCGTCAACAAACCCGCCGGACTCCTGGCCCAGGCCGATGAAACCGGTGACACAGACCTGCTGACCCTGGCAAAACAGCACATAAAAACTGTCTTCAATAAGCCGGGCAACGTGTATGTCGGGCTGGTGCACCGCCTGGACCGACCTGCATCCGGTGTTATGGTGCTGGCCCGCACATCCAAAGCCGCTTCACGCCTGTCGGAGCAGTTTCGAACCGCTCGTCCCCTGAAACAATATATTGCCGTGATTGAGGGCCACTGCAAAGGCCGGGGCACCTGCCGGGACCATCTTGTAAAGGAAAACCAGGTTGTGAGAGTTGTTGACAAAAACCATCCCGGGGCCAGGTATGCCGAGCTCGACTGGCAGCACCTTGGGGACCAGGGAGATCTTTCCCTGCTTGATATCACGCTTAAAACCGGCCGGCCGCACCAGATACGGGTCCAGCTGTCCAGAATGGGATATCCTATCCTTGGAGACCTGCGCTACGGTGCCCGCGACGAGTTCGACGGCCGCAACCTTGCCCTGCACTGCTACCGCCTGGGGCTTGAGCACCCGGTTCAAAAAACGTTTATGGAATGGACGGCCCCGCCACCTGCTACCTGGAACAGCTTTTTCCGAAACACAATTGACACTCTTTTAAAAAAACATGGCACCTTGTAGCCAATATTAATTTACAATACGAGAATGATGGATAATGTTTAGATACAAGGCGCGCGAAACCCTGAGGAGTGAGGTGTATGTGGTTATACGCCGCAGGGACGAAGGGTGAGTGCAACGCCGTAGATGAGCGTTATCCGACATTCTCCTAGAAAAATCTTATGGAAAACGATACATTCACCTTTCACTCTCAATTTGAAAACATCACCACAGTGGGCGACGGTATCGTACCGGCCTTCTTCTACCAGGGCGAAACAACCTCTGTATTTTTTGATCCCGGAGTTTCGGCCTACGGCCCCTTTTACCTGCAACAGATACAAAGCCGTATTAACGACTCTCGTAACCTCATCGTTGCCCTAACCCATTCGCACTTCGACCATGCCGGGGCTGCATCCTATTTACGCCGCACGCTGCCCGGCATGCGCATTGCCGCCAGCCCCAAGGCTGCCGCTGTTTTCCAGCGCCCCAACGCAATCGAAACCATCAACCGTTTGAACCGCGAGTATGAAACCGAAATGTCCGACGAAATCGGTGATGAGGATGTTCGCTTCACAGGCGTTGCGGTAGACCTCCTTCTGGTGAACGGCGACGTTATTGATCTTGGCGGGGGCAGAAACATCCGGGTTCTTTCAACACCCGGCCATACCAACGACAGCCTGAGCTTTTACTTCCCGCACTGCGGTGCCGTTGTTACCGGCGAGGCTGCCGGTGTTTTTGAAGACGGCTTTCTGCACACTCCGTACCTGACCGGCTACACCGACTACCTGGCCTCCATTGACGCAATCCAGGCCCTGCAACCCCGGGCACTGTGTATTGCCCATAACGGCATCCTGACCGGTGGCGATGTCAGTCGGTTTCTGGACGGCATCCGGAAGGAAGCCCGGCGATACCGCACCATGATTGAAACCTATCTTGACGAGCATAACGGGGACACCGCCAGGGTGATCGAGCGAATCACGGCTGAAGAATATGATACCCGGCCTAATAATGTGCAAAAGCGCGGGCCCTTTATTCTCAACCTTACCGCTAAAGTCAAAACCGTACAAAAAGAGGCCTGTACCGGATAACCGTTCATTTCGCCCTTTTCCTAATTGACTTATCATGCCGGGTTTCCTATACTTTTATTCATACAACACCACTGTGTGAAAGGAACGGGCAACATGCCGAACAGCAGAATACATGTATACATCCGGGGAAGGGTTCAGGGCGTGTGCTTTCGCATGTATACCCAGCAGCAGGCAGGCCTGAGTGGTGTTACCGGGTGGGTTAGAAATATGCACGATGGCCGGGTTGAAGCCGTATTCGAGGGCGAGCAGTCCTCCGTTGAAAGAATGGTTGCCTGGTGCCACGAAGGACCCTCCTACGCCTCTGTTGAAAGTGTTGAAACCGTGGCAGAGGAGTACCGCGGAGAGTTCGACGGTTTTTCCATTACCTATTAAATATCCCCCCCCGCGCAGGAGACATTAGGTAGTCCTCAGAAGGAGGGGGCTGAAAACCATAGCTAAAAGGCAACATTGATTAAAACAATATTTACCTTTAATGAGTTACGGGCTTTATTAATCCCATTGCAACGCAGCCGAGTGCAGCGATTTCAGGAGGAGATAAGGGTCGACATGTTTGAGCCCCGCTTTTCAGGGGCGAGTTTGTTGACCCGC
>JANQGV010000164.1 GCA_028282925.1 Thermodesulfobacteriota bacterium | reverse complement strand
TCTGGGGCCCGGGCGACACGACATTCCTTCCGCGCCTGCACCCCCTGGCAAAATACCATCTGCTTTGCTATATCAGTGGTGGACACAACCCCTTGTGTCTCTCCTATGTTGCAAATCTGGTCGACGCCTTGATCCTGGCTGCTGAATCACCGGGTGCAGTTGGAAGCATTTATAACATTACCGACAGTGAAACCGTTACGTCACGAATGTTTTTCAGCGGGCTGTCAAAGGCCCTGGATTGCAGCCCTCCGTTTTACTCCCTGCCCTATTCCATAGTCTACGGATTGGGTGGTCTTTCTGAGGTGGCGGCAAAGCTGCTGCGGTTTAAGAACGAACCGCTGCTGACCCGATTTGCGGTCAACCTCCTGAGCTGCAGGGGCACATACCACATTGAAAAAGCCCGGCAGGAACTTGGATATAACCCTCGGGTAACATTTGAGGAGGGCATGAAAAATATAGCCCGGTGGCATCGCAACTCAAGCAAAATCGTGTAGCAGAAAAGTGAGCATTCACCGACGTAAGGAGCTATAATGCGCTTTTATCTATTTGACGCTGTTTCAGAATTTGTATCCGGCGAAAAGGCCGTGGGGATCAAAAATGTTTCGGCACAGGAAGAGTTTCTTATCAACCATTTCGACCGTTGTCCGATCATGCCACCGCCCCTTATCATCGAATCGCTTGCCCAGTTGGGCGGTTGGACGGTGACCGTCTCAGGCGGCATACGTCATCTTGCCGTTATGGTTATGATTAAGGGGGTTAAAATCACCGGTGATGCCGTGCCCGGTGACCGGATCGTGCTGAACGTACACCTGGAAAATGTGAACGAATACGGAGCCGGCATACGCGCTGAAGCCTGCGTTAACGGCACCCCTATAATTTCTATTGCAAATATCACCTATGTGTTGTACGAAATTCCTGATGCGGAAAAAGATGCTGTTAAAGACAAATACCTGCGCTTGGCAGGAGAGGTTCTTTCTTGAACGATAAGAGAAGGAGGCTGGGGCAATGCGTTTTCTCATGATTGATAAAATCTGCTCCCTTGAACGGGGAAAACGTGCCAGAGGCATAAAAAACATCACCTGGAATGATCGCTTTCTTCAGGAGATATTTCCCGATGTACCGGTATATTCTTCAATAATAGCGGCCGAGTCGGCTGCACAGCTTGTTTCATGGGCTATTATTGAAGCGCGCGACTTCACGGTAAAGCCGGTCATTACCATTGTCGATTCCTATACCTGCACCGGTCATATACGGCCCGGCGATCAACTTGAGGTTGTGGGTGAAATTGAAAGTTTCAGCGAGGAAAGTGCGCTGGCCAACGGCTCCGTCCTCCTCAACGGTAAAACCATTATAGAGCTTAAACATGCCGTATGCTACCTGTACCCCCTGCATGAGTTGGATCCCCCCGAGCAGGTTCGGATGCAATTTAACGACCTCTACCAGGAAGGCTATCCATTACCGACGCCCGACAAAGCACCACTTATAATGCGTGAAAAAATCGTCATACCCCGGTTACGCTTTGTAGACAAAGTCATGGAAGGCAGTTCTTCCGACCGCTTAGCAGGCATAAAAAACATTACCGCAACCGACGAATACTTCCGGGACCATTTCCCCCTCAAACCCATTCTTCCCGGGGTTGTTATTATGGAGTCCCTGGTGGAGGTCGCCGCTCTTCTTACCGAAAGAACCCTGGCCGCCCAGGGTATTCATGACATAAAGCCGGTATTCCACCAGTGTCTGAAAACTAAATTCAGGAAATTCATTCAGCCCGGTGACCAGCTCGTTATGGAAGCACGCATAACCGAGTGCTCGAACAGCCGAAGCGTGGTTAAGGTAAAAGGGTCCGTGAATAATAAGAATGCCGCCATGATTACAGCGGTATTTAAAAATCTAGGCCGAGATGCTTACTCTGCTGAATACCTCTCAGACTAAATATCCGGGCGATGTACAGAATTCCCGCTTGTGCCTGAAGTCGCTTACCCTGGGGCGTTTAGTAAACACATAGTGGCTTTTTAACCTTCAGCAACTGTACAGGAAATGCAAAGCAACAAAAAAACTCTGTCGATCGCCGTATTCACACTTCTTGTAGGTGTATTCTGTATCGAAACATACGCCCTCTATCGCATTAACCCTTTCGCCTGTGAAGACGCCTATATCACCTTTCGGTTCGCCAAAAATTTTGCCGAAGGAAACGGCCCCGTTTTTAATCCCGGCGACCCGGTTGAGGGCTATTCAAACTTTCTCTGGATGTCGCTTATCGCCCTGGGACACTCGCTCGGCATTTCCATGCCTGCATTTTCACAGGTGGCCGGAGTTCTGTTCAACACCCTTTCCCTCCTGCTTGTCTGGTATCTTCCCCGCCGCTTCTGCGGGTTCAGGGGCCCGACCACCGCCTTCGGACCGCTGTTGTATATGCTGTTTCTTCCTTTTCAGTTCTTCGCCTTTGCAGGACTCGAGACCTCCCTGTATACCTTCCTGGTGCTTTTAAGCCTTTTGCTTGTTTTATGGGCCGGCAGCAGGCCGTTGCCCTTTGCCTGTGCAAGCGTTGTATTCCTGATGCTTGCCCTTACCCGGCCTGAGGGTATTATCTTTTTTGTTTTTTACGGCGGGTATTGCCTGTGGAAATGTATTGTCAAAAGAGAGTCCATTAAGCCCTACCTTCCCGGTGCGGCCCTTTTTGTAGTGGTGTATGGAATATTCGTGCTCTGGCGTCTCAGCTATTTCGGTCTGCCGCTTCCCAACACCTATTATGCCAAGGGCTCATTCCCCTTCCTGCTGCGCACCGGGCTTGGGCTGTTGATCAACAAGGGTTTTATCACCAATTACTGCTTTTTCTTCTTTTTGTTTCTTATCGGGTTCGCCCGCATAGCCCGCTCGAAATACCCCTTCATAAACATCACCGGAGTGTTCGCCACTGCCGGGGCACTATTCAGCATCGGGTTTTCCGGTTTCGACTGGATGCCTTTTTTTCGGTATACCGTTCCCATTGTTCCGCTTTTGATCCTCCTCAGCCAGGTGCTCTTTTCCGAGCTCTGGCTGGACTTTAAAAGAACTGCTTCTGTATATCGCAGAGTTGCATGGGGCGTTCTCACGGCCGCCCTGCTGTTTTTCGCCGTAGAGCAATATATTCGCGACCTCACCTTCAACATCCGCTGGAAAGAAATAAGCGATTTTGCCTTTCATAACCAGAAAAAGATGGGCAACTGGATAAAGGAAGAACTGCCTGACACAACCGTTATGGCCATGGGAGATGTCGGACGGTTGGCCTATTTTGCCGAAGCCCCGATCCTGGATATTTTCGGTCTGAACAGCAGGGAATTTGCGGCCCTGCGCAAGGAACACGGAGCACCGCAGCTCCAGCTTTCCCGGGCGGCCCTCAGCTTTGATTCCTACAAGCACAAAGAGCTTGAACTGCTGTTGAAGCGCGCACCCGAATATGTCTTTTTATACAATGCCCAGCTCAAAATCGCCGGCAGCTTTCCCGGCAGCAGCACCGGCATTGCCGACCAAACCGCCTTTACCGACCGGTACGAATACTTGGACACCTTTCATATTATCCCACGGTTTTCCAATCCTGCCTGGCCGCGGCTGCGCTACTGCATAGATGTTATCGATCTTTCCTCGGGACTGCTGGCCTGGATACAGGACGGCTGGGGATACGATATCTACATCCGCAAGGACCGTCCCGGCAAGCACTTTACCCTCAAGAAAACCGACGAAGGACTCATAGAAGACGTTATCGTGAGCCCCTGATCCTTTCTTATTGCTCTGAAAAAACATCCTTTTTCTAAGCGTGATTTTCGCCGTTTGCTGAATGGCCGAAATGCCGGTAAAAAAATCATGCAATACTAAACACTTATACACCCATCACCGTAACAAAGGTCAAGCACGAATCGGCAGATGAGCATTTTTCACCAGCCGCTACAGTAAGGGGACTTGACGAGACTATAACAATGTTCTATAATAGAACAACGTTCTAATTTAAAACGCCGTTATAAAAAAGGGTTGCAATCATGAAAGATGTGCTGGAAAAAAGACAAAAAGCCGAGCGCCAGGCCAGGAGAGACCGGATCCTGCATGCCGGACGCAAACTGATGCTTAAAAAAGGCTATGCCAACACAACCATGCGTGACATTTGCCAGGAGGCCCAGCTTTCTACCGGTGCCGTCTATTTTTACTTCAAAGGCAAGGATGAAATCTACGCCCAGGTCTGCGAAGAATCATTCAATCTGCTGATTTCAATGTTTTCAAAGACGTTTGCCGAACACAGCGACCCCCTGGAACGGTTGAAAGCACTGAAGGCAACCTATCTTGAGTTCTACCTGAAGCACAATGACCGCTGGGTCATGCTGTCCAGCGGATTCAGAAACGTCGGACTCCCGAATGATCTTTTCAACAAGCTCGATGCCCTCGACCAGAAAGCCATATCCCTTGCATGCGATACGGTGGAGGCGTACCTGGCCGATCAAAATCTTTTAGATACATACACCAGCCGGGAAATAAACCTTGTCCTCTGGGCAAGCTTCGAGGGGCTTATGACGCTGCACAACCAGAAACATTTGCCCGATACCGGATCAACCATTGAAGAGATGGCTGAAAAACAGCTTCAGATCATCTTAAAAGGCCTTGCGGTAACCCGGCCGTCCACGTAAAGCAAAGAAAAAGGCAATGTCACGTCAAGCAAAAAAATACAGCACTCTGAAAAACACGTTTGAGCTGCACGCAGGACCGCTCTCCGTGCTGCTCCTGGCGGTGCTGCTCCTCTCAAGCTGCGCAACGCCCGATGCCGCAAAGATACGCCGTGAACAGACCACCGGATTTCTCAGCAGTCTCGACAACCGAACCCGGCAGGAAATCCCCAAAGACGGCTCCCTTACCCTGCAGGACAGTATTCGCATAGCCGTCGCAAACAACCTTGAGCTGCAGTCGGCCCGCATTCAGAAAAACATCGCCACCCTTGAGCGCAAAACAGCCTTTGCCCGGTTTTTACCCAAAGTGGACGCAGGCCTGTCGCAGCAGTGGGCCCGCTACCAGCCCGAGGCCGTCATCGGCCCGATGAGCACCACTGTTTCCGACCGGCGCATCAGGCAGACAATGCTCGGCATGCAGCAGCCCATATTTGTGCCCTACACCTGGTTCCTGTACAGCATGTTTCGCAAGGGTGAGGATATTCAGAATCTGGTGGTCCTGCGGACCCGGCAACTGATATCCCTCGAAGTAACCGGTCTCTTTTTTCGTTGCCTGGCCCTTGAGGAAACCGGCGCCTTCCTGCAAACCGCCCTGGAACAGGCCCGGGCACTTGAAAACGAAGTGCGCCAGGCCCGCGCCGTTGATATGGCCCGGGCCGGAGATGTCGCCGAGGCAGAGGCCCTGGTTCTGTCCCGGCAGTTTTCCGTGAACGAAAACAGGCGCAGGCTTCGCCAATCCCGCTCTGAGCTTCTCGAAGCCATGGGCTTGAACCCCCTGTCGCCGGTACGGCTTACACACTCCGAACAGCCGCCGTACCGGGAAACACCCCTGGATGACCTTGTTCTGGAAGCTCTCCTGAACCGGCCGGAGCTGAAAGGACAGGATTATTCCTATGCGATTGCAAAGGACAGGGTAAAAATTGCCCTTACCGAGTTCCTGCCGAAAATTTTCGGGACCATAAACTTCAGCAATACAACCGATTCATTCATCAGGTATCAAACCCAGTGGTTTGGGGGCCTTGATGGAGTTATGTCGCTCTTTAACGGCTTTGCCGATATCAATGCGTACAAGGCGGCCAAACAGCGGGCCGGCGACGTATATGTCAGGCGCGAAATGGCCTGCCTGATGGTCATGCTGCAAACCCAACAGGCGTTTTTAAACCTGCAGTCCGCCCATGAGCAGTGCACTGTTTCGCAGAAACTGCTTACGGCACGCGAAGAGCAGTTCCGGGAAACGGCGGCGCTTCGTCAGGAGGGGCTGGTACAACTCTCAGAACGCCTTTCCGCACTGACCCGCCGGGATGAAGCGCGAATGCAGCATGCCGTTGCCGGATACTCCCGGCAGGTCGCCCGGGCCGTTCTTCTGGACGTGACCGGCCGGGGGGTAGCTCCGAAAGTCCCGGTCGAAGAATAAAACACACTACTAAAGCGAGGCGTTGTGAATACACATGAAACTATCTCTGAGAAACAAATATATCATACCGATTGTGCTGGTATGCTGTATAAGCGTTTCCTGGCTGTTCTTTAAGAACGGCAAAACTAAAAAAGTCACCATCTGGCCCACCAAAGGCCGCCCGGTCAAAATTGAGCCGGTCAAAAGCGCTTCCGCAAGCGCCATGCGTGCCTTTCCCGGCGTTGCCCAGGCCGTTCGGGAAGCAACCCTTGCCTTTCGAGTCGGTGGGCCGTTGCGCAAACTCCCGGTAGATGTCGGGCAGTACATTCAGGAAGGGGAGCTGATTGCACAAATCGACCGCCGCGACTTTGATGTGCGGGTAAAGGCACTGACTGCCCGGCTCGAAGCATACCGGGCCCAGCATGTCGACGCCGAGCTTCAATTCACCCGCTATACAAAGCTCTACGCGAAAAATGCCGTGCCGAAAGCCGAATTCGATCATGTCAAGGCAACCTTCGATCGTATCAGCGCCCAGGTTGAAGCAACCCGCCAGGAATTGCAGGCCGCCCGCAATGCGCTGGAAGACACCAGCCTGCGTGCACCTTTCTCCGGCTATGTTCACCGTAAGTTTGTTGAAAACTACGACTTTGTCAAAGAGACCCAGCCCATTGTGCTGTTTCTCGACTGCTCGGTAATAGAGGTTACCGCCGGCATTCCCGAAGAGATGGTTGCCGACGATATTCACCTGGAACGTTTTTCGTGCACGTTCGACACCTACCCGGGAATACGCCTTGAAGCACATCTCAAAGAGCTGGGTCGTAAGCCCCGGGCGTCGAACCAGACCTACCCGCTGACGGTGACGTTAACGCCGCCTGAATCCCTTCAGGTCAGACCGGGAATGGCGTCAACCGTGCATATCTCTTTTACGTCCCGCACGTCGAAACCGTGCGTGCTTGTCCCGGTGTCGGCGGTTGTAAATGACCGTGAAAACCGGAGCTGGGTCTGGCAATACAACAACTCCACCGCAACCGTAGACAGGCAGGCCGTTAAAACAGGCCGCCTGACCGAGGAGGGGCTTGAGGTATACGGCGATCTGCAGGAAGGCATGCTTGTGGTCAGCGCCGGTGCGCATTTTTTACAGCCGGGCCAAAAAGTCACGGTTCATAACACCGACTGGATGCAGAAACAGCATGCCGACCGTGCCGGGGATGAATAAAAGTGCATTCACTCCTGTAAGCATGCATACGTAACCCTGTACTGACGGAACACAACCAAAGACATGAAGCTACCTGAATATGCGGTAAAATATAAAGCCATTGTTATCTTCAGCATGTTGTTGCTGTTCGGCGGCGGGCTGTACGCCTATGGACAGTTGGGCAAGCTGGAAGATCCCGAGTTTACCATCAAAACCGCCACCGTTGTCACGCTGTATCCCGGTGCTTCGCCCACGGAAGTTGAACTGCAGGTGACCGATGAAATTGAAAAAGCAGCCCAGGAGCTCCAGTGGCTCGATAAGGTCAGGTCGGTTTCAAAGGCCGGGATTTCCATAGTATATGTGGACATTAAGGAGAGCAACCGCAAGAAGGCCCTTCCGCAGATCTGGGACAAACTACGTCGTAAAATTCATGATGTTGAACCCCTGCTGCCCCCCGGTGCCGGGAGGCCTGAAGTCTTTGACGATTACGGTGATGTGTTCGGCGTATTCCTGGCCCTCACCGGCGAAGGGTTCTCCTATGCCGAACTCAAAGACTATGCCCTGATGCTGCAGCGTGAACTGCTGCTGGTTGAAAACGTCAACCGGGTCGTGCTGTGGGGGACCCAGCAGGAATGTGTCTACCTTGAAATGTCCCGCGCCCGGCTTGCGGAACTGGGTCTGCATCCGGCGGAAATAATCGATACCCTGCAAAAACAGAACATGGAAATCGATGCCGGGCGCCTTAACGCCGGACCCGAGCGTATCCGCATTGAGGCCGGTGGTGCTTTTGAAGACATCACCCATATTGAAAATCTCGTGCTGCGGGGTTCACCCCCGGATGAACTGGTGCTCCTGCGGGATGTCGCCCGCATCCGGCGCGGATACGTCGACCCACCCCAGACACGTATGCGCTTTAACGGCAAACCTGCTATCGGCATTGCACTGTCCACCGTTTCCCGCGGGAATGTTGTCGAGATGGGAAAGGCCGTAAAGCAGCGGCTCCAGGAACTCATGCAGCACATACCGGCCGGAATGGACATCGGCACCGTAGCCTTTCAGGCAATAGCCGTTACAAAAGCAATCAATCAATTTGTGACCAACCTGGCCGAGTCCGTTACTATTGTCATCGGTATCCTGCTGATTACAATGGGATTACGTAGCGGTCTGCTCATCGGCTGGGCCCTGGCCCTTTCCATCGTCGGCACCCTTATCGTCATGCTGCCCCTGGGAATCGATCTGCACCGCACCTCACTGGGCGCCCTTATAATCGCTATGGGCATGCTGGTAGACAATGCCATCGTGGTTACCGAAGGATCGCTCATACGCCTGCAGCGCGGCGATAGCCCTACAACGGCGGCGATCCGCCCGGCTGTTGCAACCGGGTGGCCCCTGTTTGGGGCTACCTTAATCGCCATACTGGGCTTCCTGCCGATCTACATGGCCCAGAACGATACCGGTGAATACTGCGAAAGCATATTTCTCGTTGTCGGCATATCCCTCATGTTAAGCTGGATCATTTCCATGACCGCAACACCGGTTCTCTGTAAAATGTTTTTACGGGTTCCTGAACATACCATCGGTGAGAACCCCTATCGCGGACCGGTTTACAAAAACTACCGCTACGTCCTGAAAAAAGCCCTGCATCATCGCTTTGTGACCCTCATGATAATGGCCGTGCTCCTGGGCCTGTCCCTTTTCGGCTTTAAGTACGTCGATCAGATATTCTTCCCCGATTCCGACCGCACCTATTTCACCATTGAGTATTGGCTTCCCGAGGGGTCACGCATGCAGAATGTATCTGCCGACCTGTCCCGGATCGAGCAGCACCTGCTGCAAAAGCCGGAGGTTATCAATGTTGCCGCCTGCATGGGCGCTGGGGCGCCCCGGTTTATTCTCGAATACGAACCCCAGATTCCCAATACCAGCTTCGGGCTTTTAATTGTAAATGTTCGTTCGCTGGAAGAGATGGAGACCCTGATCGCCGGTCTCGATGGATACCTGCAGGAGCAGTTCCCCCAGGCAGAGCCGCGGGTACGCCCGTTTCCCCTTGGACCTTTTAAGGAATTTAAAATAGAGGCCCGCATCAGCGGACCCGACCCGGTCAAGCTGCGCCAGCTTGCGGAACAGGCCAAAGCCATTATGAACGCCGATCCCGACACCAGGGAAACCCGTGACAACTGGCGCCAGCGTGTGAAAGTGCTCTATCCCGAGTTTTCCCAGCCCCGCGCCCGACGCGCGCTGGTCAGCCGACCGGACCTGGCCACATCATTATCAGTACTAACCGACGGAAAACCGGTCGGCATTTACCGCGAAGACGATGAACTGCTGCCGATTATTATCCGCTCTCCGGAAGAGGAACGTAATGACATTGAAAACATCGAGGCAATGCCCGTACGGGGCCTGGGGCCGCAAAGCCTGCCCCTCGGTCAGGTCGTTACACAGGTGAAAACAACCTGGGAAGATCCTATTATTCACCGGTATGATCGCCGCCGTACAATAACAGCCCAGACCCGGCCCCGTCATGGCGTAACCGCCGACACGGTCCTCGGCCGAATAAAGGACAAGATTGAAGCGCTTGATCTGCCTCCGGGCTACTTCGTTGAATGGGGCGGAGACTATGAAGAGTCGGAGGAATCCGGCGCAGCGGTCGGCAAACCCATGCCCCTGACCGGTATCCTGGTGGCCTTTACCGTTGTGGCCCTCTTCAATGCCTTTCGCCAGCCGCTGATCATCGCCCTGATCCTGCCCCTGGCCGGCATCGGCATTACCGTCGGCCTGCTCGTTTTCGACAAACCGTTCGGATTCATGTCCCTGCTGGGTGCTTTAAGCCTGTGCGGGATGATGATAAAGAATGCAGTCGTTCTGCTCGATCAAATCGATAACGAAATAGACGACGGCAAGGACCCTTATGAAGCAGTCGTGCATTCATCGGTCAGTCGTATGCGGCCGGTTATGATGGCTTCCTTTACCACCGTATTGGGAATGACACCCCTTCTTACCGACCGCCTTTTCGGTGCCATGGCGGTAACTATCATGTCGGGGCTTACCTTTGCTACAATCCTTACCCTTATTGTGGTTCCGGTTTTATATACTCTGTTCTTCAGAATTTCTCCCAAAGCGTAGCCTTAAAACTTCAATCTCCGTACTAATATAAAAGTATTTAGCCTTTGATTAGCTACGGGCTTTCTTAATCCCATTGCAACGCTGCCGAGTGCAGCGATTTCAGGAGGAGACAAGGGTCGACATGTTTGAGCCCCGTTTTTCAGGGGCGAGTTTGTTGACCCGCCGACTGAAATCGTGCCACGAGGGTATCCCGCCTATTAAGGCGGGACAAGTTGCAGGGCGCCCTTTCTTTTGCCTCCTTTTCTTTGGAGCGAGCAAAGAAAAGGAGGAGAAGGCGCGCAGCGTCTTATAAATTCTTATAGACGGATTTTTTTTACATCACTCAAAGCTGTCAGGCTGTGCGGCTGAAAGCCGTGGCTTAAGAAATTTTACTAAACAAGCAAACCTCATCCAAGATGGGTAGTTTCCTGTATTGACAATCTATAGAATGTGGCATATATTTTCTCAACGCAACGTGAATAGAATAACTCGGCTATATCCCGCATGCCTCCCAAAACTGCCATTCCACTAAACCAGCTCGACAGGATGTTTTACTGTCTTGAACTGCTGGGCTATGTTCCGGTTTCACGCATACAGGTTGAACTGGCCAACGGTACTGTAGATCTTGATCTGTTTCAACAGGCCTGCCGAAACACAGTGCAGCACTATCCGATTTTCAGATCCCGTATTAAAGACCCCTTCACTCTTTTTTTCTGGAAGCCGGCCTGGGTTCCTCTTGAGCACATCGAGTCACATCAGTTTGTACAGTTCCATGATCTTACTCTATGCACCCCTGGCGAGATGGAAGAAAAAAGTAATGATATCCAGTTTTCCTGGTCTTCCTGCCACAACTCCCTCGAAAAGCCTCCTCTTCATATTGCAGTTTGCGCCCTGCCCGGCAACAGATACACCCTACTTTTTCTCTTTCATCATGCAGCCGCAGATGGATACGGATACTACCTCTTCATAAAGGATGTTTTTGATGCCTATAACGAACTATCTTCCGGTCGCACACCTGATATCTCTTCAGTCAAACCTACCTTTCCTCCTCCCTCATTGCTCGTTAAGGGATTTCTTAACAGGCTTTACGGCTTTTTCAAGGCTGTCGGAATTATACAACGGCATACCCGCCTCTTAAAAAGCCTTCCTCCGGCAAAGCTCCTGTATGGCAAAACTTCCATGTCCGGGTTCATACAAACAATACAGCGGTCCTTGTGTCAAAACAAAATGCAACGCATTCAGGCTACGGCTGATAGCCGACAGATGACCATAAACGACGTACTGATCGCGACCCAGATCAAAACCATTCATCTTTGGAAACAAAGCCGTAAGGAGCCCTGCCGATCGGTAAGCATACAGGTACATCAAAACATTCGAACAGATGGGCAGCACCTGCAGGATCACAGAAACCGGTTTTCAACGTTCATAATTATGATTCCCGATTATCTGTTAAAAAAAGATTTTTCTGTCATTCTTCAGGAAGTTCATTCACAGTCTCAATCGGCTAAATACAATAATATGGCGGCAAATATTATTAATCTTTCCTGGCTTCTCGATCTCAGGCTTATGAAATCCACTGTTTCTTTATGGGGAAATGCTCTTTTTAATAATTCTGCTGCCGGAGATTCCTTTCAAATCACAAACGTCGGTAAAATATGGATCGATCAAAATGGCCGTACTGAACCCGGCAGACTTGGCTCTGCCGACATCTCGGCCTGTTATCTGGTTGCACCGCCTATCCCTTCGATTGGTTCATGTATCAGTTTCTGCGGCTATAATAATGCATTGCATATGAGCTTTAACTATCTGGAAGGGCTCATGTCCCGCCGGGATGCGGAACAGTTTATGAATTTTTTTGAAAATGTTCTGGATGAACTGGTCTCCTCAATTGTACAATACTCTCCTGCAAACACAATTTGACACACCCCTCTTTTCTCTTTATACTGGGCACATAGCAAAAAACACTCATTGACGGGGTTCCTTGACATGCAGGAAACCGCTCTATCCAAACTGTTTTATCGCTATGCCCGCGCTTACGAAGTGCTGAACCATATTGTTCATTTCCCGGATATCTCCCAGAAAAGAATGCTTAAACCCTCCATATCTGGTGGAAACGGCCTTCTGCTTGAACTTGGCTGCGGCACCGGACTTTCTTCCCGAGTCTTAAAAAAAATACCGGCAAATATCATCAATATGGATGTGAATACGGCCTTTGTGCAATACGGCTCAAAAAAACAGCGGTTCGGCAAACCCCTTGTCGGGTCTGCCTACAGGTTACCGTTCCCCGACAACCTGTTCCGTACCATATTCGTACCGGATGCCTTTCACCATATCCTCGATCACGACCTGCTCTTCTCGGAATGCTTCCGTACGCTGAAACCCCGGGGAATGTTTGTCATTTTTGACATTGTTCATGAAAAGCATGCCCCCAACACGATCATCAATCATTTTGCCGACGGCATCATCTGGGACTTGAATCAGGCAGGTTTCAAAAAAAAGATTTCAGCCCTTGCCCGACAGCACGGCTTTCAGGTGAAGGGCTTTTCCGCCGCAAAAGAAAAAACCCTGATGGGGATCGTTCTGAACGGGGTGGACATAGAGGCGTCCCTTGAAAAAAAATGATGCCCCGTGCACAGCACAGGACATCATGGTAATCACCACACTAATAAATGCAGCGTTGATTATTAAAAGCATTTACCGTTTTGATTAGTTACGGGCTTTGTTAATCCCATTGCAACGCAGCCGAGTGCAGCGATTTCAGGAGGAAACAAGGGTCGACATGTTTGAGCCCCGTTCTTCAGGGGCGAGTTTGTTGACCCGC
>JANQGV010000099.1 GCA_028282925.1 Thermodesulfobacteriota bacterium | reverse complement strand
CCAGGTGCTGCCGTCAAAGCGCCACAACTCGCAGCCGACTCCCTCATAGAAAAACTTGCCCTCGTATCCCGAAGAGGTCGCCACATACAGATAGTCGTTAAACACAATCATATCGCCGTACCCGCCCTGCATAAAGTCGTGCACCGGGCTGTCGGTAAAACCACTCACCTCGATCTGTTCCCAGCCGCTACCGCTGGTACGCCACAGTTCACACCCTTCGGAGTCGTTACGGGTCAGTGCGTACAGATCTCCCTGGAACGGACACAAAGCATCAATGGCGATATTGTTGAAATTACCGAAGCCGGGCTCGCTGACCCGTTCCCAGACGGAACCGTCCTCGGCGGTAATGGTTTCAAGGGTTTTTGGTATATTCTGCCCGTAAACGGTTGTCACCTGCACGAAAAGCAGGATGATAAAAACACAAACACCTGTACTCGCAATCATCGTTTTGTTCATTGCACGCACTCCCCTTAGATTTGTTTATTGTGTATAAAAAAACAACCGGTATATACAAATCGCCGCCTTACAAGCGGTCGAGAAAATCAATGGTTGCATCAACGGTTATTTTCTGCTGCTGCTCCCTGGTAATGTCTGCAGGTTTGTCATTGCGTTGTACTGCAGAAGGTGAAGTATCATAGTAACCGAACTGAGTGTGGTTCCCCCCTTCAATTTCCACCCAGGCGGTATCCTGCGGAAGATGATTACGCGAATCTTCAATGATGGGCAACGATGCTATTCCGTCGTTTGTACCGTATAGTGAAACGGCCTGCAGGTCTGTTTCATCAAGACGGTATGCATCGGACGGCCGTGAAGCCCAAAGCACCACACCACCGACAGCGTCCGGATAATTTCGTTCCTTTATAAATTTACAGACCATTTTACCACCCATGGAATGCCCGCCGATTGCCCAGGTATCTATTGAAGTGAAATCGTTCAGAACCTGATCGGCACGCTCGTAACCGAGTTCGGCAAAATCAAACGGCATTGAAACAACGACGACAAGGTATCCCGCTGCGGCAATTGCGCGGGCGGATGGCGCATAAGACCTGGGATCGACAAAAGCACCGGGGTAAAAAACAAATCCGATGGCAGGCTCATTTTCTTGTGGTGTAAACACATGATAGACCCCGTCGTCCCAGTCGACAACGGTAACGGAATAATAGTCAACCGTTTCATCAGGCTTCATGGCATCCAAAGCTTCAGGCAACGGCGGATAGGTGCGGGAACAGGAGGTTACGAGCACGACCACAAAAACACAGGCGCTTAGGCTGACAATCTTTGAATCAAACAGGCATTTCATAACCGTCTCCCCTTGAGCTGCCTGAACCAGGCGCTCACATTAACACACATCCGGTTAAAACGCATGGTAGATAACGGTGATGGTATAAAATTAATACTTTAGCATTATTTGTGCCACGCAAGTCCCGACCAGGCACAAAAAAAAGCATCAGCATTTACAATGCGTTATACCTTCACATCACGACTCTGCTTTTTCATTACGGCACAAATGTGCATGTCACAGTATGGCAAATCTTCACAAAATTGCATTTTTGCAAGGTATGCAATAACACATTCTACTCTTGCGGAACAAACCAGGACGGGGTATAAGAATCTGAACGCTGCTTAGAATACCGGCGCATACATCGCCCGGCAACCTTAACACTATCAAGGGGGCACCATGCTGAGAAGAATCACCATACTCTTCATACTTCTACTATCCATCCCGGCACTTTTCGCATGCAGCCGCATGCAGTCTGTGCATTATGTCGGCGAGAAAAACCCCATGTTCAAGGAAATGCCGAATGCGGTCGGTATCTGGAAGCACGACGATGAGGTTTTCCATGTCAAGGCGCTTGATGATTTTACCGCCGTTGCCTCGACCCTGAAATGGGACAAGGACCGGGCAACGTTCAAAACAGACAGCCGGGAGATCATGATCACCAAGCTGAACGATCATACGTTTCTCAATGTCAAAGAGGGCGGGCTCTATACCATTCTTCGCATGGGGTACAGCTTTGACGACCACCTGGTGCTGTATACCGTGCGGGATGAAAAAATCGAGGAAGACATCCGAAAAGGAACAATAAAGGTAAGAAAATCAGACGACAAGAACACCTACATCCTGGACCTCTCCAAAAAAGAGCTCGATGCCTACATCAGTGCAAACATGAACGAATTGTTCGATTTCGACAATGTGGGCATCATTACCCCGATTAAAATGCCGGAAGAGGAAACGGCGACGGCACAGGACAAGCCGAAACCGGAAACCGGCAAACAAAAAACCGAAAACTGAAGTACATCGCCAGGGAGATAAAAATAACTGCGCAAAAAACTTCTCAAAGGGAACAGCTATGAAAACGACCGTTACCCTCATTATAGCGGGCTGTCTGCTTTTGGCTCTGCCGGGCCGGGGATTTACAGGCACCCTGCCGCTGCCGGAAGCAGCGAAATCCATTCGCTCTCACATTTCCTCCCAATGTGACGGCTGCCTGGAGCGTGGATTTTCCCCAACAGGATCGGGCAACATCGGATTCGGCAAAAACTTCTTTCCGAACTTCTTTCAGGGCACTCCTGCGCGCGGAATGCTGGTGGGCTACATCATGCCGGGCAAGGACTATATCAAAGTGATTCGTGAAAACGAATTGCAGCAGGCAAAAAAAATTCTGCACAATGCTTTCAGCAGGACCGGGTTGTTTGTTGTTGAAAAAGAGGGCTTCCGGGTGCATAGCGTTCTTCAACCAAGAGAGGTTGACGTTACCATAACCGACAAACTGCACAGATGTCTGAATGGAACAAACAGGCAACTGTGTTGCTGCTGCACCACAGACTGCGCCGATGAGTGCTGCGAAAAAAGGCTTGGTTCCACCTCGGTGACAATCCGCTGGGACGACCCGATGCAGACGTCCCAAACAATTGAATACACCTGGTATCCCCATGCAGGCGCTTCCAAGATCCGAACCATCACCGCCGACGGACGCCGTACCCAAATCAGATGGTGCCTCGACTCTGCCGGCCCGGGCTTCCTTCAGTAACCTCAAAAGCCCGTTTGCAGACATAAAAACATCGTGCTTCTGCATCCCGCGGATTCCATTAATTCAGCCGAAGTACTGATCTGGATGTGACGTTATTTTTTCCAGAGACTGCCCAAAGGCAAAAAAGTTGTTCCCGTCGACGATCCGGTGGTCGGCGGTTAAAGAAAGTTCCAGCACTTCCCTGCTCACCAGAATATCGTTTTCCAGCACCGGTTTTTTTATCGGACCGTTCACATGCATACGCGGCGATATGTTGATTGCGGGAACAATGTCCTTGAGCATGGTGAAATTCGACCGGGCGGTGTAGCTATGGATCGAAAGGCTGATACTGGGAAGCAGCCCCTGCCGAAAACCGATGGCAAAGGTGCGCTTTTGGCCGATCAGCCGATACAACCCGAACCGGTAGCACAGGTTTGTGAAGAAAGAAGCCAGGGGATGCGGCTGCACGGAGGCCCTGTCCTGAGCTTCCTTAATGCCGTTGAACAAATCCTGCTGCACCTCATCCAGTGTTTTCAAATGCGGATTTTCCAGCATAATGTATGATACCGCGTCGGTGCCGGGAATCATCGACAGATTGCCGATAGTAATATCTTCAAACTGGTAAATGCTTCCGCCGAAAACCATGCGGTTGAAAACCGGATTCTCCGCAATGGCATGCGCGATCAGCTTTACGATAATGGGCGTCAGCGTAATACGCGGCCCGCCTGCCCGGCGCACCTCCTTTGCCCGTTGCTTGCAGGGTTCGATATCTATTTGAAACATCGCCGTTGAAAAGGGATCAACCGAACAGGCCAGCAGGTTGACCATCTCTCGCCGGAATGGACTGACGCTGGAAGTATCCAGCTTGTGCATTTTCAGAGGCTTGACGGCTTTTTTCAAAAACGTATGCATCTTTCCCTTCTTACATAATCTTCAGGCATTCATGCCCCAGCAGCAGCACATCACGCTCTACCGGTCCACCCACAAAGCTGTGCAGCAGATGAAAGCCTTTCGGCAGGTGAAAAGTATCGCTGATACGACTAAAGCGCATGGTCCCTATCGGACACAATCCCAGGCCCGATTCCGCCTGCCGGTCCATAAGGAGCTGTCCCATGGAGCCGGCTTCCAGCATAGCCAGGGCGATCGATTCGGAACCGTATAATTGCTGAACAGCATCCATATCGGCTACAAGATACAATGAAAAACGGGATGCATTGTAATAGCCGCGGTTGCCGGGCAAATGTGCCGATCCCATCATGTCGGCCCCGGGCGCCGAGACACGCTGCAGCGCATGTTCCAACGGATCGTACCGGTACAGCCCGCTCGCAAGGTTGTCAACTGCATCGGGTTTACAGTATACATAGGCACGAACGGTATAGTCACCTCCGGCCGATGTATAAAGATATGCGTCGCGCCCGTTGCGCGACTGTTGTTTTAAAAGCGCCATAAAACGCGATAGCTGCCCCAGGGCAAGTGGTTGCCGGGCAAACTGCCGTTGTGTCGCCCGCAGGAGATACTCATTCTTGATATAATGGACCGGATGCAGACCGATTTCCCCGGCACAGTCGTCAAAGCGCCTGATATGCAACTGTTTGATGTGAAGATGTTTATGCTCTTCGGGGGTCAGGGCATTGAGCGACTCAAGGCGGGCCTCAGCCAGGGCATAAAGGGGAGACCTGTCGGGAGCAGATCCGCTGAAGTGCCCGGTCAATCCGGCACCGTTCATTCTGATATACTCTGAAAGCGGCTTTGTTTCGCTGCCCTGCACATTCAGCGTGCCGTTGTTGCCGGACACATGCCCGCCCAGCATCGTGTGGGTAAACGCGTGGGTTTCTTCCAGACCTAACAGTATTCGCAAACGTTCGCCGTCAAATCCCGCTACAGGGAACAGGCCGATACTATACCGGGCCTGCCTGCTTTGCAGAAGTTGGCCCATATAACCGGCATCAAGGGTGGCAAGGCCCTGGCTCAGGCCGTCGTACACCGGCTTGATGGCCGCATACTGGGTTACAAAAAAGAGCCCGAACGCCGCCGCGTCATAGACTGCATGGCTGTAGGGATGAAAGGCGGCACGTTCAGGGGCCTGCCCCGGGGCAGCCGGCATGAGGACATGGCGTTGCGGATGGTAATAGTATATTCCTTCACCGATACCTTCGATCCTGTCCTGCTTAACGTACAGGTAGGTCTGCACGGCGTTCAGTCCCCCGGCGGACGGGTACAGGTATTTCGTTTCGCCCTGCACAGTCTCCTCCTTGAGCAATGCTAAAAAGGTGCTGAAAGTACGCAGGGGGATCACATCACGATCAAACTCCCGGTGGCCGGCACATTGATCATAGGATGCAGGGTCGTAGTCTATCTGCTCCAAGGGAACTTTTTTTTGCACTTCCCCGTTACCGGAGTCCATGGGCTGCGTCTGCGCCGCCGGGCAGGACGCCGCCGGGACAGGCTCGGTCCGCTTGATTTCTGTTTGTTCTCCACCCAGGTGCATCGCCAGGGCGTTGATGGTCGAATGGTCGAGGAACGTTTCCACTGCCATAGAGAGGCCCAGTTGCTTTTCCAGCTTTTCCGCGATGCGGATCAAATTGAGGGAGGTAATGCCCAAATCGATAAAATCCGCATCAGGCGATATGCTGCCCGTTCCAAGTTCATCACAAAAGCAGGCTGTTATCCGCTCGGCAAGCATTGATTCGCGAACAGCTATGCTTTCTTTTTCAGTCGTCCCCGCCATGGGTGGAACAGTCCGGGATACTGAATCGGGTGTCTTGTGTCCGGCGGGTACCGGCTGCCTGTCCGTAATAGTCGCCCCGGCCTGTTCAAACGCGCGGCGCACAGTTGCCGCAACCTCCATCAGGGCCGCATTATCCAGAAAGTCCTCAAGGGGCAGCATCAGTTGAATCCGCTTGAAAACGTCCGGAGTTCCGGAAGGTTGATCGTACCCCGCGGTGGGGAGTTCGGCAGTGTAAGTGGCCCGTGTTGCCGATGAAGGGTCTGGGGCGGGTACCGGTGGAGCCGGGGGTTCTTGCCGCTTTTCGGCAACGCATACTGTGGCGGTAGTATCAGCGCAGATTTCTTCTGTGCCGCGAATATGGGCAGCCAGGCTGCGAACGCTCGTATGGTCCAGAAAAGCCTCAACACTGAGGGAGATATCGTGTTCTGCCGACAGCTTTTCTGCTATCTGGATAAAATTGAGCGATGTCACGCCGAGGTCGATGAAATCATCATCCAGCCCGATGGCACTGCAGGACAGGGCTTGTTTGAAATAGCCTGAAAGCAGTTCTTCAAGTGCTCCATCCTCTTCCTGTGCGCCGGCCTGCACGGAAGGCTGCTCGTTCTGTGCATCGGGCGGCCAGGGCAGCCTGTCGCGGTCGAGCTTACCGTTGGCGCTGAGCGGCAGTTCCTGCACAGGCACAAAGACATTCGGCACCATGTAGTCCGTCAGGTACCGCGCCGAAAATTCATGCAGTTCCCGCGGGTGCGGTACGGCGCCGTGCTGTGCAACGATATACGCGACAAGTTTCTGTACTCCTGCGGCGTCCTCGCGAACAACAACGATAGCCTCCTTGATTGCTGTATGACGCCGCAGCACGTGCTCGATCTCGCTCAGCTCAATCCGGTAACCACGCACTTTCACCTGGAAATCGCTGCGCCCGACAAACTCGATGGTGCCGTCCGGGAAAAACCGTGCGAGATCCCCGGTGCGATACATCTTCGTACCGTTGTTGCAGAACGGGTCGGGAACATAGCTTTGGCTGGTCAGCTCGGGCGCGTTCAGGTATCCTTTACTGAGGCAGGCACCGGCAATATACAGGTCTCCCACCACCCCCGGCGGACAGACCGCCAGGCGTTTGTCCAGGATATAATAGCGACAATTCTGCATTGGGCGGCCATAGGGAATGCTGCGCCAAACCGGCTCAACAACATTAACGTCAAAATAGTTCGACCAGACGGTTGCTTCAGTGGCGCCTCCCAGGGCCATGACACGTGTGGAGGGAAACACCTGCCGAATATCATCGGGCATGGTAACCGGTATCCAGTCGCCGCTGAGAAAAACCATTCGCAATCGCGTGTTGCGGACAGGACGCGGGTATTCTTTGAGCAGCGGTACAAGCACCTGCAATGCCGCCGGCGCCGAATCCCAGAACGTTATCTGCCCTTCACACAGCATGTGTGCAAGATACCGCACATCTTTGCGCTGACTGTCGCCCGCGATATGGATTGTGCCGCCGCATCCGAGTATACCGAAAATGTCGAAAACCGACAGATCAAATGAAAGCGCGGTTACAAAAAGTACGGTATCATCGGCCGTAAAACCGCAGGTCCGGTAGGCCCATTCAAAAAGGTTGATTACCGGCTGGTGCGTGACCACAACACCCTTCGGGGTTCCGGTGCTTCCCGAGGTGAAAATGACATAGGCGATGTCATCGGGTTTGCTTTTTCCGGCCACATTCGGCGAGGGCGCTTCTTCCTGTATCGGTTCGGTATCCCGGCCGAAAACAACGGTGTTCGTACCGGTGTCGGATACCAGCGGTGCGCAGCTTTCCTGGGTCACGATGGTTTTGATGCCCGCAGTGCGTACAATTGCGGCAATTCGCTCCCGGGGGTATGACGGCTCGAGGGGAACATAGGCTGCTCTGGCTTTGAGAATCCCTAAAAGCCCGGCGATCATATCGTGCGACCGTTCAAGGCACACACCCACAAGTGCCCCGGATTTGACACCGGTTCTGATTAAATAGCGTGCTATGCGGTTTGCCTGACGGTTCAGCTCTCCATACGTCAGCGTACTGTTGTTGTAAACGGTTGCCGCAGCATCAGGCTGCCGCTCTGCCTGCATCTCAAAAAGCTGGTGCATGCAGATGCTGTGGTTGAATTCTTGTCCGGTATCGTTCCAGGCATATATCATTGTCTGTTCATCTTCAAGCGAAGCAAGAGGCACCCGCGAAAGCTCCGTGTCGAGAGATGCGGCTGCAGAGGCCAAAAACGTCTGGAACTGTTTATCGATACTTTCGGCGTATACGGGATCAATGGCGGTGGCCCGTATCACCAGGTGATACTCCTCCCCGCCATGTCCTACAACCAGGGTGAGGTCGGCCTCCGGGCTCAACGTAATAGCGTCGCATTCATCAGCATACACAGCCGTAACAGGCATATGAAAAGCGCCACCCTCCAGGCCTGCATATCTGGCCTTCATATCGAGAGCCCATGTTACATGTCTCCGTACTGATGCAATCTCTGCGACGGCAGCGCCGACCTGTAAGCGCAGTGGCTGTGCCGGGTCAAAAGCAAAAGTAAGCGGAACAACCGGTGCAAAAAGATTTTCCCATCCCCCGGAAACGCCTGAGACCGCTTTAACGTCGAAACCGATGGAAAACGCAGACATGCCGGTGTGCCGCGCCAAAAATGCCCCAAACAGTCCGCACACAACATCACGGCATTCTGCTGCAGAATGTTCCGCAGTGCTTCTCAGTTGTTTTGAAACAGCGTGACGGAATATGCGTATTCCCTTTTCGCTTTTTGATTCGGCAAGGCGCATGTCCGGAAGAGCTACCGGAGTAAGGCTCATAAGGCGATTAAGCCAGAACGATTCATGCCGGCACAGCTCACCCCAGAGATCGGTAAGCTTTCGCTCCGTTTCCGTATCCGGGCACAACATTCTGACTCCGGGTGCAAAGCGGCTGTTACCCGCAAGACGTTCCACTGGACAGGCCGATCCGTCAAGCCGACGCAGGTCCTTCAAAAGCACATCCTGCGTACCGGTGGCCACCCGCACTCCCTCTCCGCCGACCGCCAGAATTGTTCCGGGGGCCGCGCCTGTTTTGTCTTCAAGCACCGCAAGCCTTGATACGATCAGGAACGCGTCCCCGGCAGCAATTTTTGCAACTCCCAGCGGGTTATCGGCCTGACCGAAATCAAGTGCCCGGACAAGACCGTCAATGTCTTTTGCGTCACGCCTCCAGTCGATCAGGCACCCCATGGGTGGGCGCTTGTAGCGGGGCATATAGGTACGCCGGGCCAGGTCCTGCTGTGTTTCCGTCACCGTTCCTGCGGCAAGCTCACCAACCAGCTCTGCGAATGCTCCGGCCGCTGCCTGATAGCATTTTAAATTCAGGCTCGCGGCGGTCTCGTTGGCCGTAACCGTAACAGCCCGCTGTTTCAGCACGGCGCCGGCGTCGATGCGGGGCTTCATTACATGCCAAGTGATGCCGTGCTCCTTATCGTGCTGCATAATGGCCCATGAGGTTGCATGGATACCCCCGTAGCGGGGAAGCAAAGCATCATGATAATTAATGGCCAATTGCCGGGGAAGTTTCAAAATGCGTTCGGGCAGCACGGTATTATTGACGATGCTGAACAGGTAGTCAAAAGGGTGCTGCTGCAAAAAGGATCCCAGAGTATCGGCTGCAGTGCATCGGGCGATTCCCCGCTCCTCCGCCCATTGCAGTACGGTGCTGTTGGGTGAGGCGATACCGTGTATTGTATGGCCGTGCTGCAGCAGATGTTCTCCACAGGTCTGCGCCAGTGATGTCTCGCCGATGATATAACAACTGAACGGTTTTGTGACGTGCTTCATGGGTAACTCCCCGCCGGTTTCAGCACACCTGTGGCGGTCTGCGACCGGCCGTTACATAACTTCGTCGGCTGACAGACCTATGCGCTCAAGGGCCAGGTCCATCTGTTGCCGGGTGATGGGTGTTTCAATAATGTCAAGCGCGCGGGTCCGGTCAAGTTCATTGTTTCTTACCAGGGTGCTGATTTCCGCTTCATGCTGCGAGTATCCGAAATAGTCTACCGTGAGGTACTGTGATACAAAATTGAAAAGACAGTTTGTCGATCCCGTGGGCCAGCTGACATCGGGAAGCCGGTATCCGAGCTCTCCGTTGAGAATAGAAAGAATGCGCTCCTCGCCGTATTCGATAAAATAAAAGGGGGAGAGAAACTGTATTGAACTGAAGTGAGCATGAAGATACCGGGCCAGGCTTGTAAATATTTCGTACACCAGACTGAACTCAGGCTCGTCCCGGATTGCATCCAGCAGCGCCGCGTCGGATTCTCGGTATATCCAGAACATCTCGGCCCCTTTTAAAAACTCCTGCCCTTTTGTGTGGCCGCCCAGCACAAGCGGGATATTGTGCTGCAGGGCTATCCTGCGAATATAGACATCAATCAGGGCGTTGCATATACGGCAATAGTAAACCCTGCTCCTGTGCTTCAGCAAATGCCGGAACAGATTCTTGATGAGGTGCGGGCGGTATATCACCAGGTCTGCTCCAAGGCGCTGCGTGGCATTGCCGACGTTATCGATCATTGCAGAATTGCAAAACCCGTTGTCGATGAAAACCACCAACGGATTCAGTCCCAACTCCCTGACGGCCAGATACAGGGTCATGGTGCTGTCCTTACCGCCGGAAAGGGCCACCAGGGAATCATACTGAGCGTCGGAAGGCCCTTTCAACTCGACTGTTTTCCGGCGCAGGGCTTCATACCCTCCCCGGTCTTGACTGCAGGCGGTATGCTGTTGCTGCTTCCGGCAAACAGGACACACACCCTGATCGTCCAGCTCAATATGGCCGGGAGTTTCCGGCATAACACAGCACGCGCAACGGCGCAGGTTTTCCAGCATAGGCGTTCCTGAGAATGGTTTTCCGTAGCATAGAGGGATAGTTACCTATGGTGGAAATGCATATATAATGCCAAGGGAAAATTACACCCGGGCTATATAATTATTCTGCAATACCAGCCAGTTACAACCATCACATGCTAACTGTAGAGACCTGTGCTGAGTAAAAATACGGGGTTTGTTGGAAGATATTCAATAAAATGGAATTTTTGCACACTTTTGCTTTTTTAGAAGACTGGAAGAAGAACTTCAATTGCTGATTATTCTGCCCGGAAAGAAAAACCGGAGGAACAAACGTGCGTTGTATTATTCAACAGGGAAAACTGCTTGACCTTCATCAGACGATCTAGGCCAAAATCAAGCGAGGAATCTGGATATATTTTGCCCTGGAGTAATAACCGCTTAAAGAGAGACTGTTGGAGGATGTTCAGATACAAGGCGCGCGAAACCCTGAGGAACGAGGCGCATTCGTCCTAAAGCAAACGAACATTCGTCGCGAGGGTGTTGCAATGCCTGGAGATGCAGGCTGCACAGACCGGAAGCCGAAGAATCGTACTCAACAGTACGTTGATGAGGCTGGAGGGAGTACAGTCTGAAGATCCGGGTATTGCGGCAACCGCAGCAGAATGTTCGTTTGCTTTAGGACGAATCAGTACGTCGCAGTGACGAAGGGTGAGTGCAACGCCGTAGATGGGCGTTCTCCGACAGTCTCTTAGGTTAAAATGGTTCCTCCGCCCATAACCGTCTCCCCATCAAGACTATAAAGCACCACAGCCTGCCCCGGTGCTACCGCCATCTGCGGCTGCCCAAAGGTTACCTGCACCTCCCGCCCTTCCAGCGGGGTCACCACGGCCGGTGCCGCACGATGCTGATAGCGTATCTGGGCCATAACAGGGAGAGGTTCTTCCAGGTTTTCCAGGGCGGAGAAGTGCACATCCACGGCCACAAGGCTGTCTCTATAGACGCCTTGCCTGGCCCCCACGATAAGCTCATTGTCGACCGCATTGATTCTGACCACATACAGGGGCTCAGGGGCCGCAATCCCCAGTCCTTTGCGCTGCCCCACGGTATAAAAACCAAGTCCCCGGTGTTCACCGAGTACTGTACCCCGGGTGTCTTTGATACGACCCGGCACCGCCGCTTCCGGCACCAGCCGCCGAATAAGATCGCTGTAATCACTGCCCTGGACAAAGCACACATCCTGCGATTCCCGCTTTGCAGCTACCGTCAGCTTGCTATCGGCGGCCAGACTGCGCACCTGCTTCTTGGTGAGATGGCCAAGGGGCATGAGAGTTTTTCTCAATTGTTCCTGGGACAGGGCATGCAAAAAATAGGTCTGATCTTTGCGAACATCAAGGCCGCGTTTAAGCAAAAAACGTCCGCTTCCGCCTTCCTCTTCAATGCGGGCATAGTGTCCGGTTGCAAGGTACGCTCCCCCGTTTTTTTCCACTTCGCGTTGCAGAGCGCCGAACTTTATCAGCCGGTTACACCTGACACAGGGATTCGGAGTCCGGCCGCTACGGTACTCATTGCAAAAGTAGTCGATAATTGTCTCTTGAAAGGTGCTCCGGAAATCAACAACATGGTGCCGTATACCCAGATGGTCGGCTACCTGACGCGCATCGTCAAGCGCGGAATCGGCGCCGTCGGTCACCTGCATGGTGATACCCGCAACTTCGAAACCCTGTTGCTGAAGCAGCAGGGCCGCAACCGATGAATCAACGCCCCCGCTCATGGCCACAAAAACCTTTTTTTTATCCATGACGATTCCTGTCCATTACAGCACCTGCCGTTACAGGAACGTTATTCCTGCGGCTCGGGCGGCAACGTTTCGTTCATGCTGCCGGTCCGATAGCCTTCCAGATCGATTGTGACATAGGTGTATCCCAGTCGTTTTAGTTCCAAAACAATCTTCCGACGGTGGTCCTGCTTACACAGAAGCGGCACATCTTCCGGCAGTACCTCGATACGTGCCGTATCGCCGTAATGCCGGACCCGCACCTGGGTGATCCCGAGCTGCCGGACCGCCTTTTCCGCCCGGCCGACCTTGATCAGGGCTTCCCGGGAAATGTGTGAGCCATAGGGGAAACGGCTCGCAAGGCAGGCATACGACGGCTTGTTCCAGGTCGGAAGCCCAAGCTCATGGGACAGGGCCCGGATTTCGGCCTTGGTCAACCCCGCCTCACGCAATGGGCTCCTGATTCCCAGTTCTGCGAGAGCCCGCATGCCCGGCCGGTAGTCGCCGAGGTCGTCGTAATTTGTACCCTCGATCACACAGTGCAGCCCCTCTTGCCGGGCAAGGCCAATAAATGATTCAAAAAGCCCTTTTTTACACCAGTAGCAGCGGTCGGGCGGATTTGACGTAAAGGTTTCATGTGAAAGCACATCCGGTTCAACCCGCAGGCAGCGCACACCCAGGCTTTCCGCCAGGGCAAAGGCATCCTCGGTTTCATCTTCGGGGTAAATAAGCGCCGCTGCCGTAACCGCGGTTACATTATTACCCAGCACGTCTTTTGCCGCCCGCAGGAGAAAGGTGCTGTCGACACCCCCGGAAAAAGCAACCAGCACTTTTTCCATCCCGGCGACTATGTCCTGTAGTTTTTTGAGTTTTAATGCTGTCTCTGTTGCCATCCGCTCTCCTGGTTATATACACGCCTATGCGGCCCCCGACTTCAACGGCCTGTTCATTACAAAAAAAATCGGGGGGTGTTTGAAAAACCGTTTCAATAATGCTATGGTAAAAATACCGGATACAAAACAGATACCGATTTTACACATACAAAGGCAATCCTGTGCTGCAAAACATACAGTCCCCCAAACTGCTGATTGTTGATGACGAGCCCGTAATAAGCGACATCATCTTCCAGTGCCTGTCCGGAGAAGGCTATGCCTGCGACACCGCCAACAGCGCGGAGCAGGCCCTGACCCTCCTGGAACAGATCGACTATCATCTGATTATATCAGATATCATGATGCCCGGCAAATCGGGCATAGAGCTTCTGGAGGAGGTAAAGAAAAAACATCCTGATATTGCCATTATCATGGTAACAGCCGTAGATGACCGCAAAACAGCCGTGCGCGCTTTGCAGTTGGGAGCTTACGGCTATGTTATCAAACCGTTTGAACTGAACGAAATTGTCCTCAGCACGGTAAACGCCCTTGAACGTCGCAGGCTTTCCCTTGAGAGCAAGAAATATGAAGCCCGCCTTGAAAACGACGTACGTGAACGAACACAGGAAATCCACCAGCGGGAAGAAGAAATTTGTCTACGCCTGACCAGTGCCTGCGAGTTCAGGGACGAGGAAACCGGCACGCACATCCGCCGTATCGGCCTGTATTCCGCCGTAATAGGAGCGGCCCTGGGATGGGAAAAAAGGACGCTTGATGAAATCCAGATAGCTGCCTGCATGCATGATATCGGAAAAATCGGCGTGCCCGACAACGTTCTTCAAAAACCCGGCAGACTGACGCCGGAAGAGTTCGAAATCATCAAAACCCACCCCTCCATCGGTGCACAAATATTGAGCGGCTCCGATATTTCACTCATCAATATGGCCAAAGACATTGCCCTGTCGCATCACGAAAAATGGAACGGCTCCGGATATCCCAAGGGCCTTGTCGGCGAAGATATTCCGGAAACGGCCCGTATTGTTGCAATTGTCGACGTCTATGATGCCCTTGTGTATAAACGGGTCTACCGGCCGGCCATCCCGGAAGAAGAGGCCCTGGATATGATGCGAAAAGATGTCGGCACGCATTTTGACCCCCGGCTTTTCGATATATTCATAAAGGTCCTGCCGCAAATCCGGGATATCCGCATGCGTGTCAGAGAAGAAAACGAGTAAAAGTTTTTTTATCTTCGCACGCCCATCAAGCCTTTAATGAAAATACTTTCACTTTTCCCCATTTTCTTTGTACAATACCCTCTGATAGGTACAGACCTTGATGAATAACCGAACAATAAAGGAAACGGTATGAAAGCACAATTCGGCTTCGAACTACTGGAAAAACAGGTGATTACAGAACTGCAGACGGAAGCCTCACTCTACCGCCACACCGGGACCGGTGCGGAGCTCCTGTCTCTTTCCAATGATGATGCCAACAAGGTATTCGGCATTGTTTTCCGAACCCCGCCCAGAGACTCAACCGGCGTAGCCCATATTCTTGAGCATTCGGTACTGTGCGGCTCCAGGAAATATCCGATCAAGGAGCCCTTTGTTGAGCTCCTGAAAGGGTCGCTCCAGACGTTTCTTAATGCATTTACCTATCCGGACAAAACCTGCTATCCGGTTGCCAGTCAAAATCTCACCGATTTCTACAACCTTATCGATGTGTATCTCGATGCGGTTTTTCATCCCCGCATAACTCCACTGATTTTTCAGCAGGAAGGCTGGCACTACGAGCCGGGCGATTCTCCCGGAACACTGACATATAAGGGGGTTGTATATAATGAAATGAAAGGCGCCTACTCATCGCCCGACAGCCTTCTCCATGAGTACAGTCAGCGATCGGTTTTCCCGGACAGTATTTATGGGCTTGATTCCGGCGGCGATCCCAAAAAGATACCGAATCTGACCTATGAAGCATTCCACCGCTTTCACCAGAACTACTATCACCCCTCAAATGCCAGAATTTTTTTTCATGGCGACGACGATCCGGCCGAACGACTGCGGATCGTCGACCAATACCTCCAGGAATACGAACAAAATGCGCCTGACTCTGCGGTTGCCCCTCAGTCCCCGCTGTCTGAGCCGGGACTGATCACAAAATCATTCCCGGCCGGGTCCGGCGACCACGCGGCCGGCAAAGGCATGCTTACCGTTAACTGGCTTTTACCCCGCACCTCCGATCTGGCCGCAAATATCGCCTTCACCGTTCTGGAGTATATCCTGCTGGGCATGCCTGCCTCACCGCTCCGTAAAACGCTTATCGAGTCGGGACTTGGCGACGGTATTGCCGGAATCGGCCTTGAAAACGAGCTATTGCAGATGTATTTCTCAACAGGGCTTAAAGGTATCCAGGTAGACAATGCCCAAAAAGTGGAAACCCTCATTCTTGAAACACTTACGGCCCTTGCCTCCGATGGATTCGATCCCCGGACCGTTGAGGCGGCCCTGAATACGGTCGAGTTTCGCCTGCGGGAAAACCATAGCGGCAGCTTTCCCCAGGGGCTGGTTCTCATGCTGCGGGCTCTTACAACCTGGCTGTACGGCGGAAACCCGCTTGAAATGCTGGCCTTCGAAAAACCCCTCACGGAGTTGAAGGATACGCTGAGGAGTAATCCCTCCTTTTTCTGCGATCTCACCCGGAAACACCTGGTCGACAACCCCCACCGGGCCACGGTGCTGCTGCAGCCCGACGCTGAATTGGCCGAAGCAGATAATGCCGCCGAACAAAAAAAACTTGCAGAGGCTCACGATGCAATGACGCCCGAACAGCTTCAGGAGGCGGCCCGGACCGCCCGGGAACTGCAACAGATGCAGCAAACGCCCGATCCCCCCAAGGCCCTGGCGGCCATTCCACGGTTGAAACTATCCGAAATTGAACGCAAAAATAAACGTCTGCCTCTCACCTGTACACAGTCCGACAATCCGCGCATCATGTTTCATGATCTGTTCACCAGCGGTATCTTCTACTGCGACATCGGGCTGGACCTCCACCTGCTGCCCCGGCATTTACTACCGTACATACAACTGTTCGGACGGGCGCTGCTTGAAACCGGTACAAAACATGAAGACTACGTTTCGTTGTCCCAGCGCATAAGCTGCAAAACCGGCGGCATCCAACCCCGCCTGTTTACCTCAGCCGTAAAAGACTCGGCCCGGGCTGCGGCCTGGCTCTTTTTACGGGGCAAGGCCATGATGCCGAAAACGCAGGATCTTATGGCGGTTTTCAGCGATATTCTGCTCAGCGCCCGCTTCGACAACCGCGAACGCTTCAAACAAATCGTACTTGAAGAAAAAGCCTCCCAGGAACAAAAGCTGATCCCGTCCGGTCACCTCATGGTGGGCCGACGCCTGAGGGCCCACTTTCATGAAGCCGATTGGGCCGAAGACTGCATGAACGGTATCGGCTATTATCTCTTTTTGAAGGACCTGGCCGAAAAAATAGATTCGCAATGGAGCACCGTTCTCGGTGCCTTGGAAGAAATCAGACAATTGCTGGTGAACCGGTCTGCAATGATAATAAACTGTACCGCCGATGAACGGGCACTGTCTGCACACTTGGGCCTCTTGCAGGACTTTGCCGCCACCCTGCCCGGTCACACGGCTGAGCCTGCTTCGTGGGACATGGCCCTGCCCGATGGCAACGAAGGTTTGCTGGTCCCATCCCTGGTCAACTATGTCGGCAAAGCCGCCGACCTGTATGCCGGGGGCTATGAATACCATGGATCTATTCATGTCATTTCCGGCATGCTGCGCACGTCCTGGCTCTGGGAGCAGGTACGCGTGCAGGGCGGTGCCTACGGCGCATTCAGCAGCTTCGACCGCATGACAGGCACGCTGGCGCTTGTCTCCTACCGGGACCCGAACCTGCTGCAAACGCTCGGCGTATTTGATAAAACGGCTGAATATCTCAAGGGCCTTCAACTGGAACAAAGCGAACTTGAAAAAAGCATTATTGGCGCCATCGGAGACATAGATGCACATATGCTGCCCGACACCAAAGGCTACGTATCGCTGCAACGGTTACTGTGCGGCAATACCGATGAGGTCAGACAGCTCATGCGCGACCAGATTCTGGGCACGACAACCCGTCATGTTAAAGACTTTGCGGATATCCTGCAGCACTTCAACCGAAACGGTATTGTAAAGGTGCTCGGGTCGGAACAGGCAATCAGCGCGGCAAATAAAGACAAGTCCGATTTCCTGAAACCACTCACGCTTATATAAGACGTTCTCCGGCAGTCTCCAAGGAGCAGATATGTCCAACACAACCGTTTCACTGCATGCATGTAAAACATATCATTATCCCGACATTAAACAGGCCGTGAGCACCATCGGTGAAGATCTTTTCGGCGGATGGGATAAATGCATTCCCCGTGGCGCCCGTGTTTTACTCAAGCCCAACCTGCTGAAACCGGCCACGGCCGAGCAGGCGGTCTCCCCGCACCCCGCGGTTGTACGCGCGGTGGCTGAAATGTGCCTGGACTTCGGGGCCGGGAAAGTGATTATCGGCGATTCACCCGGAATGGCGTCGGCGGAAAAAGTGTGCGCCAAATGTGGTATTATGGATGTAGCCGGAGAACTGGGTATAGACCTTGTCAACTTTACCGAAAGTGTCGACATCACGACCCCTGAAAAATTTTTACACAAAAAATTCACCATTGCACGGGAGGCTGCCGAGGCCGACATTATCATCAACCTGCCGAAATTTAAAACCCATGCAATGATGGTACTGACCCTTGCGGTTAAAAACCTCTACGGCTTGTTTGTCGGCAAACAAAAAGCCCGCTGGCACTTTCAGTCCGGACGCGATTACGACCATTTTGCCCGTCTGCTGATGGAACTTGCCTATACCGTCAACCCGGCTGTTTCCATTTTGGACGCAATTGTGGGCATGGAAGGAAACGGTCCGGGAAACGGCACCCCGCGCACCATGGGGTTCCTGGCGGCATCCCGTGACATGGTAAGCCTTGACCTGGTTGCCGCTGAAATTGCCGGGCTTGGATTTGATGACATCTATACTCTCAGGATGGCCCGGGAAATGGGTTTTTCAACTGAACTTTCAGATATTCCAGTTGTCGGCGATGCAATCGGACCGTTACGAATTCACGACCTGGAACCGGCCGCATCCATGCAGGTTCAGGGGCCTTTGTTTATACGCCTTTTTTCGGGTTTGGTCGAGCACTATCTGACCACCCAGCCCCGCGTCGACTCCCAACTCTGCAAGGGCTGCGGCATCTGCCTGCAGGCCTGCCCGGCCGCAAGCATCAGGCAACCCGGCCCGAACCTGCCGGTAACCATACGGCATGCCGCCTGTATCCGCTGTTTTTGCTGCCAGGAACTGTGTCCGGAAGGCGCCATTATTGCCAAAGACGCCATAGGAGTAAAACTGCTCAAGGCTCTGAACCTTGAATGAAGGGACGACCGTAAAAAAGCAATGATCCTTGCCTGAAAGCGTGGCATTTGAAATGCGTACCAAAGGAAAGCCTGATAATCTCTATAATAAAAGAATACGTAGTCTTAATAAGTAAGATTATTACCGTTGATTAGTTACCGGCTTTATTAATCCCATTGCAGCGCAGCCGAGTGCAGCGATTTCAGGAGGAAATAAGGGTCGACATGTTTGAGCCCCGCCGTTCAGGGGCGAGTTTGTTGACCCGCCGACTGAAGTCGTGCCGCGAGGGTATCCCGCCTGTTAAGGCGGGACAAGGTGCAGGGCGCCTTTTCTTTTGCCTCCTTTTCTTTGGGGCGAACAAAGAAAAGGGGGAGAAGACGCGCAAGCGTCTTATAAAGGTAGTTCCCCGAGTCGCGTCGCGCGACTAAAATCCGTAGGATTTAAAATTTAACTAAAACCCCCTTCACCCTGGAACCGCTTTGGAGACAACCGATATGACCACTCCCAACAAAACCATGCTGACCGACCTGTATCAGCTCACAATGAATGCCGCCTACTACTACAATGACAAGGACGAACCGGCTACATTCGACCTGTTCATCAGGTCGCTTCCTGAGGACTGGGGTTATTTTATCGTTAACGGCATTGAAGACGCCGTTGAGTATATAACCTCGATCTTCTTTACCGACGACGACATTGCGTATTTGAAAACCAAAGGGTTCGGCAGTGAATACCTTGAATTTTTAAGGAAATTTACCTTCCAGGGAGATGTACACGCCATGCCCGATGGAACGCCCGTGTTCCCCAACGAGCCCATCCTGCGCGTTTCCGCCCTGCGGACCCAGGCGCAATTTATTGAAACCACCCTGCTCAACATTATCAATTTCCAGACCATGATTGCCACGAAAGCATCCAGGGTTGTCCATGCTGCTGCTCCGGCGGGCGTGGTCGACTTCGGGTTGAGGCGGGCCCATGAAGAGGATGCCGGTATGAAGGGTGCGCGGGCCGCCTACATAGCCGGGGCCGTAGCCACCAGCAACGTCAAAGCCGGGAAGATCTACGATATCCCCATAGCCGGCACCCATGCCCACAGCTTTGTTATGGGCTTCGAAAACGAACTGGAAGCCTTTCGGGCCTATGCAAAAATATTCCCGGAGAACCCCACTCTTCTCATTGATACCTATGACACCCTGCAGGGTGCACGCAATGCCGCCGTTGTGGCTGGTGAAATGAAAGCTGAAGGCAAACGGCTTGGTGCCGTGCGGCTCGACTCCGGCGACCTGCCGGCCCTTGCCCGCCAGGTTCGCTCCATTTTGGATCAGGCCGGGTATCCCGAAGTGAAAATTGTTGCCAGCAATGACCTGAATGAATATTTAATTGACGATCATAAGAACCGGCACGCACCCATCGATCTGTATGGGGTCGGCACCGAACTCATAACCGCCAAACCGGTTGCGGCCATTCCCGGCGTATACAAACTTGTTGAAGACAGTTCCGGCCCCAAAATAAAATTGAGCAGCCACAAACGGACTGTTCCCGGTATAAAACAGGTATATCGCCGGACAGATACGGAAAACAGGTATTGTCGCGATATTATCGCCCTTGACCGCGAACAGGTTGAGGGCACTCCCCTGCTGCAGGAAGTGGTTAGGAAGGGGAAACGGGTCCGGGACAAAAGGGACCTTCAGGAAATCAGGCAACACTGTCTCGAGTGCACCTCCCGGCTGCCGGAACAGCTTCGTAAAACCCGGGTAACCGAAACGTATAAGGTATGCCTTTCAGACTCCCTGCAAAGCCTGATCGACACGTTGGTACACCGTTTCAGTTCATCCGCATAAAGTTTACCTCAAGGCGGAGGGTGCAATGAAAAATATTCTTTTTTTACCGTATATGCTGATGAATTGCATAATATATAAAGTTATTTAAATATATTATATTTTCTTGCATATTGATAATAAAATGGTATAATAAAATTTGGATAGATGGAGACTTACTTTCTCCATTCTTTACCTCCTCTTTCCCTCTGGGAGCCCCTCCCCAGAGGGATTTTCTTATTGAAATTCCATCAATAAATCAAAAATGAAGTGAAACGGCTTGGGCTTTTTCCATAACAGCCAGGGGAACCGCCTGGTATCCCCTGACCCAGGGTTGATGGATGCCGCACGCGGCCTTGTGCCAGAAAAAAACCCATGGAGCTTCCCGGACAATCAATTTTTCAATGGCCCGGTATTGATCAAGCCTTTGGGTCCGCTGCGGATTCTTGACCGTTTGGTCGATGAGGGCATCAACGGCGGCATTTTCAAAGCGGCTGCGGTTTCCGCCCGGTCCCCAGTTTGAGGAGTGAAAGAGAGGAAAGAGAAAATTCTCGGCATCGGGATAATCGGCCCACCACGAAAGCCAGAAAGATTGGGCCTCTCCCCGGGCAACCGCATCGAGAAAAGTACTCCACTCAAGCTGAACGATCTTGACGGTAATACCGATAGCTTCAAGGTAGGCCTGAATGGCCAGGCAGATATCCAGATTCTCGGGGTCCGCCATTTGATACAGGGTCATGGTAAACCCCTGCGGATAGCCGGCGTTGCGCAGAAGCTCTTTTGCTCGGGCCGGGTCATAGCCATACATACGTTCTCCATCGTCACCGCGCAGCAACGGTGGAAGCGGACCGTTGGCTATTGTACCGCGTCCCTGCATAAGAGTCTTTAATAGTTTTTCACGGTCGATGGCAACATTCAGGGCTCTTCTGACCCGTACATCGTCAAAGGGCGGCACCTGGCAGTTCAGTCCCAGGTAATAGGTATTGAGGCTCGGTATTTTTGTAATATGGGACCGCCGCACAGGGTCATTCACAAACCGGCTGTACTCCGAAGCCATGATGTCCGGAAGCACATCAAGACACCCCTTTTCAAATTCCACCAGCGCAGTAAAATCTTCCGGGATAATGTTATACATCATCCCGTCAAGCTGAGGCCCTGATCCGAAATAGCGGTCATGGGCTTTAAGCTGCACCGACTGGTTATGCCGCCATGATGCAAGCACAAAAGGCCCGGTGCCGCTGGCATGAAAACCGTAATCGGTCCCCCACCGTTCAACCTCCTCCCTGGGCACGACATAGGCGGTCGTCAAACCCAGCATACCGAGAAAGGGCGCAAACGGTTCATCCAGCCGGATTTCAAGGGTGTATGGATCTTTGGCGGTTATACCCGTCACCCCCTTTGCCGTGCCCCGTTGAAATGCCTTGGCCCCGCTGATACGGGACAGCACCCATGTACGCGGCGAACGGGTATCAGGATGCAGCACACGCTCGAATGAATACTGAAAATCACGGGCGGTTACTTCCCTGCCGTTAAAAAAGAGAACTCCTTTTTTCAGGACAAAAAGATACGTGCGGCCGTCCGGCGAAATCGTCCATGAAGCGGCAATATCAGGAACCGGTTTCAAATCGGTATCAAACGTCACAAGGCCGTTGAACAGTTTCGCGGCAATACGCGCGCTGTCAAGGTCCACAATGCGCGCAGGGTCCAGAGAGGGTGGATTCTTCTTGAGGCGGATGTAACAAACCCCCGCCGTCCGCTCATTATCGCCTGCACTGCAACTCCACATAAAACACACCGCTGCCAGGAGCACAGCGCACCACAGCAACGGCAGGCTCAAAACATGGGCGGGGTAACAACTCCTCAGCGCTCTGAGCATGTTTCTTGTACCATGCGGTAATATGACTCAGAGTATGAGTCATAATTAAATTTTCGGGCAACCGCTTCTTTGCCGCATTTTCCCATCGCATCGGCCCGGGCGGGATCCTCCAGCAGTTCAAGCAGCGCCCGCCCCAGCGCCGCCTCGTCGCCGGGCTCAACCAGCAGCCCGGTGGTCCCTTCGTCGACAATCTCCGGTATCCCGCCGACCCGGGATGCCACAACCGGCCGCTCAAGCAACTGGGCCTCAAGCACTACCCGGCCCAGTCCTTCAGTCAGTGACGGCAAAACAAACGCCAGCGAATTCTTTATCAGGGCGGCCAGCCGGTTTTG
>JANQGV010000050.1 GCA_028282925.1 Thermodesulfobacteriota bacterium | reverse complement strand
CTCCTTCTGGTTGTTAGGTTGTCGCATTCCTACATTACCAGAAACCCTGTCATGTCCTATATTTTTATTTCGTGGTGCACTTTGATGTAGAATTCACCTATCCTTTATACATAAATGAAATACGGTTTTGATAATAATAATCCAGAACAGGATCAAGTTACCACTAACATTGTATTCAACAACATCCAGATGGCATTTCATAAAAGCATGAAAAACACCCTACAGGCGCCTGTTTAAAAGGCAATTTGCAAAAAGCAACACTCTCAAGGGAATGGTGATCGGCATGCTTGAATTCCGCAGGAAAGGAATCTCGACCGATTCTTTAAAAAGCCCTCAAACTCTTTAATATCATTCCGAGGTTGAAAAGTATTTTCCCGTCGAATCATTCTACACCCTGTTCAAAGCGACAAAACCGAATATAATGACTGTAAAGATATCCTCCCTGAAAAATTCAAATAAACCTGCGCCATCTATTCTCCAGAAAAAAATCCATACAATATATAATCTTTATTTTCGTACACTTTATGCAGATCAAAGGTTTTAGTTTTTTCTACAACAACAAACTGTGCGTCGTATTTCTCAGCAACCCGGATTATTTGTTCTGTTGTCAATTGAGCAAAGCCCTCAACAGCATTGTTCCTGGACGTCCACCCTAAATCATTCATTCGGGCAAACCATTGCTCGGTAAAAACATTGTCGAGGTAAATAATATTGGCCCCTTGTGACCAGTCTCCCAATACTGCCCTGTCCGAATAATTGCTGAAATCATTCAGATAGGGAGGAATGATAAAAAGATCATCTTTTTGTGAGACCGATTTCGCATACATTTGCACATCAGCCCAGGGGTCTTTCTCACCCCGGTATATCCCCTTGTAATAAATATGAGAACCGTTATTACCAACGAAAACCCCGATATCAAAAAGGGCAATAAAAACAACCCCTAAAAAAACCGGGGAGATCAACCCTTTCCCGACACTTCCCGTTTTAAGATAAAGCAGAACAAAACAGGCGACATAGGCGAAGAAAACAGCCACCACATAAGCACCGGTCTGCAAAAAAAGCTGATACAGAAAAGGCGGAAGCAACAGCAGAAAAACCAAAAAGCCTTTCTTCCCTTTTGAAATGTCCCCGGTGCCGGCTGGCCGGCGCTCATAAAGAAGCAACGCGAATGCCGTAAGCAAAAAAGGGAAATAATATACTTCAAAATCCTCAAGATAGCCTGAAAGGAACACAAAAAAGATGAGTGCTATGGCACGCGTAATGCCGTTCTTCGCCAGAAAGAGTTTCAAAACATGGGCTATACACGGCAAGGCAATGACCAGATATATAAAGGTGCTGCGCCATAAACTTATTTTAATGATGATCGGGATGGGATACATCTGCGAAAAAACCGTACCGGCAAGACATAACAGCGCAACGGCGAAAACAAGAATCGCAATCCGGCGTTTCACCTCCCGTTCTTCCATGCGCAAAAAGCACATAATAAACAACAGAAAAAAAAATCCCGCGCGAACAAACCAGCTCACCGGCCAGGTAAAAGGAAAGCATGTATACCAGGCGGTCCAGTTGACCCCCCGGAGCCAGAGAAGGCTTACCTGTTGCGAGGACCCCATATGTTCAAGAATCTGCACGATACTCGGCGAGGCAGGCAGCGCAAACAGCAGTAAGCACGAAACAATCGTGGTGACCTTGAATTCCTTCAGAGACAGCAGAAAGTAGACGGTATAGGCACAAAGAAAAAAGAAGGTACACATTGAATGGAAGTTCCAGGAAATGCCGGCTAAAAAGACTGAGAGTCCATATTTTTTTCTAAAGAAAAAAAAGAGAGACCAAATCATAAGCGGGTAAGAATACGGGAGGCTGTGATGAAAAAAATTCAAGTATGGTGCCGGAGATCCAAGCGTCCAGTTGTTTAATTGAACGGTGTAGAGAAGCGCCGCCAAGAGGCCTGTAAAAGAGCAGTTAAAAAAACAATAGCCGAGAGCATATATTCCTGCAATCGTGAAAAAAAGGCTTAAAAAGCCCTGGATGAGTGCAAATATCTCGAAATCAACATAGTGCAGAACATACGGAATCACTTTAAAAAGGGGGGACATTCTCAGGTTGGTACGCTCCACGGCCTGGACGAAAATTGAATTCTTAAACAATGTGGGGTCCACGGCCGCCATAACCGATTCATAATACGTACCCACGGTATTATATCGGTGAACATGATAAAAGCCGTTCATCAAAAAGGAATGGGCGGTGATGGCCAAAAGAATACAAAGGACATAATGACGTTTAAAGCCGTGTATGCTTTTCATAATAGGTCGTATGTTATTTGAGAACATTCATGGCCTGGCGGTAAAAGACCTTCAGGATAGTCGGTGCATTCAACAAATCCGAGGAAATGAACCGCAAAAGACTGAACCAGAAAGACGGCCGGAAGTAGAACAGTAAATAGGCTTTCACCAGCTCTTTTCTCAACTGCTCAGCCGGGATATCGCAAATGCTGATATCGGTATTCAGCCTGTCGAATTTTTCAAAGGTGTTGCCGGTGACTCGGTCCTTAACGGATTCATACAGTTCCGTTCCGGGATCGGGTGTGGAAATATTAAATGAAGCAAAAGTAGGATTAAGAGTGCGGGCCAGGGCAGAGGTTTCACGAATGCTTTCAAGGGTATCCCCGGGGTTACCGAACATAAAAAAAGCAGAAACCCGGATACCTGCTTTCAAGGTCAAAGAAACCGTATTGGTCATCTGTTCACGCGTAATATTTTTTTTGGTCTGTTCCTGCACATCGGGTGACGCCGATTCTATGCCGTAAAGAATTTCTTTGCATCCCGCCCGTGCCATAGCCCGGATCATCGGTTCCGTCATGGTGTCGACCCTTCCCAGGCAGAGCCACTGTATGGGCAGCTTTCGCTCCTGAAGCAGATCGCAGATCTCTACAACGCGCTTTTCCCCGATATTAAATGTATCGTCCGCAAAAAAGAAATTGCTGATGCCATAGGTTTTTACAACGTGCTCAACCTCATTGACAACTGCTTCGGGCGACCGCACATTTCTTCGATGCTTATAGAAAAGATGTGTCGCGCAGTAAGTGCAGGAAAATGGGCACCCCCTCGAGGTAAGCACCATGGCAGTGGGTCTGCCCGGAAACGAGACGATATGATATTTTGAATTGTCGACAAGATCCCTGGCCGGAAGAGGAAGATCATCCAGATTCCTGTTAAGCGGCCGGTCGGGGTTGCGCACAACTTCGCTTCCGTTTTTAAAGCTCACGCCTTCAACATCAGCAAGGTTGTTGAGATTCCTGATGGCTTCCAGTGCCGTTAATTCCGGCTCACCGCGAATGATAATATCGCAATAATCCTCTTCAAGTATTCGGACATCAAGGGCCGTCGCATGAGTACCCATGAATATTCTGGTTTTATCTTTCAGGGGGGAAAAAAAACGGTAAGCCCCTCCCGCATTGCTCGCCGCAAGCGCCATAATAATAACGTCAAACCCTTCGGCATGCGCCAAAGCAGATTCAAAAGTGTATCCATCCGGTATCGGGTCAAGAATTTCCACAGGGATGTCGTGTTCTCGCAGCACCGCAGCAACGTAGGTCATTCCCAGCGGATAGAAAACCCCTATTTTGGTTTTACCCCCCGTGTGGCGTGAAACAACCGGGTCGACGTCTACAACATAATCCTGGCCTTCTTCGATCGGATTCATAAGAAGGACACGTGGTGCGTTTTCCATGGATTTCAACCTTGCCGTGAGGAAACAGGGTTAATCTTGATTTTATTCCCGGTGCGGGCCGACTCATACGCAGCACAGGCAATTTCCAGGCTTTCTCTTCCATCAATACTTGTGATTGGCGGCTGCGTTCCGTTTTTGATACAGGAAACAAAATCGAGCAGTTCCCTTTCAAAAGGATTATAAAAAAGCCAGTACGGAACAATGAAGCTGTATTGCATGTTTTTCAAGGCCATTTTTCCCAAAGAATGCGAACCATACTTTTCAGTGACGACCTTACAGCGCTCGACGGACAACGACTTTTTTTCTCCCACAACCCCGATATCCCTTTTAAGATAGGGAAACGTATAGGAAGCACCGACAACGCCGACGGCACCGGAGGTAAATTTCAGCAGCATCCAGATGTTATCATCAATTCCGCTGCCGGAGCCATCCACGGTCATTTCCGCGCTGACATGTTCCACCGGTGATGCAATTATCCATCGCAGCCAGTCGATGGCGTGAATCGCCAGTTCAAAGCCGACTCCCGGACTTTTTTCCTTGTCGGAATACCATTTTTGCGGTGGGAGGTCGATTCCCCTCCGAAACCAGGCAACCCGGATTTTCCCCAACTCACCACGGTCAATGACCTTTTTCATGTGGACAAATTCTTTATAATAACGCTGGGAAAACCCGGGCATCAGTAGCTTCGAACTCTGCTTTTCAGCCTCAAGCATCATGTCGGCTTCTTCAAGGGACATGGCAAGGGGCTTTTCACAGAGAACGTGGGCACCGGACTTGAGGCAGTCGAGTGTAATCCGGCAGTGCGTAGAGGTGGGTGTGGTTATACTAACGGCATCAGGCTTTTGTTCTTCGAGCATCTGCCGGTAATCGGTATACGCATGCTGAATTCGAAATTTCCTGTTCAGCTTATGGACATTTTCCGGAGTCCGCCCGGCAACAGCCACAACTTCAACATCTTTAATCTTCTTCAAACCTTTAAGATGCCAAAGAGCCATCCGTCCCGCGCCGATAACACCTACTTTTATTTTGGAGGGCATATCATTCTTCAATACTAAGATGTTTTACAAACCGACTCGGCAGTGTCAAACCCCATCAACATGACTTCATCTATGTTGATGTACCTGAATGCCCCTTGTCTCCCGATGGAATACAGATTGTCGAATCGGTCGATATACCTTTTGATCGCACTAAGCCGCTGTTCATAATCTAAATCATAGGTAGGGTATGCATACCTTTCCCTTGCTACCCAGTACCCATCGACGTCGGCCCGGTTCAGGTATTTATCTTTTTCCATACCGTCCATAACTGCTGTATAGAGATCATCATCCGGCATGTTCCATATCGCATCCTGGTAATCACACGGGATTTCGGCACACACATTCGTGTGTCCCTCGGGGGCTGTATATTTGCTGAAATTTTTCAATTCCATTACCCGCTGAAAAACACAGTCTTTATCCGGGAAGTATATCCAGTGATTGTCCGTGACGGAGTCTTTGGCGACACTTAAAAACAAAAAGGTTAACGACCTGAATTCCACGTCCTCCTCGGGCTTTGGAAAATTTTCTTCATGATGCAGCATATCCCGCAAATTATTGATGGGAATCGTTGATATAACAGTATCCGCCTGATATACCGAACCCTTTGCCGTGTGTATGGAAAAGGTGTCCCCATCCTTTGTTATGCGGTCAACGTTTTCATCCACCAGGACTTTTCCGTCATGCTGTTCGATATACTCCTTCATCAGATCGGAGAGTTGCCCGATTCCCTGCCTGGGATAATAAAACTTCTTCTGGTATGGAGAGTGCGGCAGGTGATAATGGTTTCTGAATTTTGTAACATTACTTGAAATCGCGCTTAATATGACATCCATCATGTTTTGAACCGCGATGCGTTCCTGTGCACATGTCACGGAAAGCTTGGTCGGATGTTTTCCCCAGACTTTCTGTGTATAGGGCCCGAAATATACGTCGTACATTTTCTTCCCAAAATGGCTGATCACCCAGGTCTCAAAGTTTTCCATATCCCTTTTAGTAAAAAAGTTTTTCAGAGACCTGAAACAAAAATCAAAAAAACATTGCACCGACAGAAAAAACGGCAGACCGAACAGCAAATCGTTCAATCCCATCGGATAATTCAGATAGCGGCCGTAAAACCATTGGCTGGCCTTTTTTGCTTCTATCAGCAAATCATCTTGCAAAATTTTGTTCAGATATTCTATGACAATTTGGTTTTCTGTGTGGATTTGGTGTGGTCCAAGGTCAAAAATCATATCATTTTTTTTAACACACCGACTCAAACCACCGACTTCATCTGAGGCTTCCAGGACCATAACATCTTTGGAGCCCAGTTCCATGAGTCGATACCCTGCGGATAATCCTGCTATTCCAGCGCCGACAATTATTGTATTCATTGTGTATTTCTAGTTAGATAGTTATAAACACGTGAAATGCCATCTTTGAGTACTGTTTCAGGCTGCCAGTGCAATTCTTTCTTCGAAAGAACATTACTTAAGACATTCTCTTTAATATCAAACTTTCTTGCAGTCTCATACCTCGTCTCAATTTTTTTTCCGGTGATTTCATTGATACAATCAACAATTTCATTAATGGTATATCCCGTTTCGCTGGACACATTAAAAACACGCTCGGAGCCCGAATATTTGACGATTTTTTCAACACATGCAACGGCGTCTCCTATGTAAATGTAATCTCTTTTTACATTGCCGTCACCCCATATAGTCAAAACGTTCGAATCAACTGCACAACTGAGTGCATAAGCAATCAACCCCTGTCTTTTATTCCTTTCCTGTCGCTCGCCGTATGGATTAGACAGCCTCGCTACAACGTAATCCAGCCCGTATAAATAATTATAGAGATATAAATATTTTTCAGCAGTCAGCTTTGTAAGGCCGTAGGAACAAATGGGCATAGTCGGGTCGCGTTCGCGTATCGGGCACTGGGTCGGGTTTCCATAGACGGTACCGCCTGAAGAAACAAATATAATCCTTTTTCCCCTGTTTTCCTTCAACACATCCAACAACTTCAACGTAGGGATAATGTTGCTCTCCACATCATAAATAGTGTTGGAGCTCTCAGGCAACGTCGACCAAACCAGATGCAAAACATAGTCTGCATCTTTTACCAAATCGATCCAATCTTCAAAATTTTGAAAATCTCCTTCGACTACATCAACAGAGTTTTCATATGGCTGTATATTTTTTCTTGAGAAATATTTTTTATCAAAGACCAGTATATTGTATTCCTGATGATACCGCTCAACAAAGTGCGAGCCGATAAACCCACCACCACCAAAAATTAATATGGTCTTTTTCCGATCCGTCATTGAAGTAGTTTTTTAGCTGAAAACAACACAGACAGGAAACTGCTCAGGACGGCACCTACCCACGGCAGTTTTTGATCTCTGCGTCTTCAGTTCGTCGGTTAATCGTATTTCCCTTCAGGCTGACTGGAGTTATTGCAGCAATGCTCCGCCCAAGCCCGGCTCCGCATCCCGTGCTCCATTTCGAAACAAAGAATTGCCGATAGTCAAGGCAGCCCTCACCTATCGCTCTATTACGATCCCACATCTGTTAAACTCTGCAAGGCCCACACCCGGGCGCCCATGATTATCATAGATACTACAGCAGTTGCAACAGGGATAAAGCAAACTTTTTTTTGGAATTTATTGAGTAACAGGCCTGTGTCTGAAAACGAACCGATTCAGATATGCATATATAAAAACATTTTATGGCTGTAATGTCAAAACTAAATTACCTGCTTCTGTACGATACACGACGAATTCGATACAGGTAGTTCTTTCAAGTGTGTCGGCACATGTCCCAAGGTTACTCTCTCAACGCAATGAAAACGGCATACTGCATTCACAAAGGAGGCGTATCGATTTTCATCACCAGTTCCCGCACCTCCTGGTCATCCGGCTTAATCGCAAGATATGCAGCAACAAGCAAACGCAATTCCGCCATATACCCTTTGGACAAATATATTTCCCCCAACGCCAGCAACGCATCTTTGTGGGCCGGCATCGTCTCAAGCGCTTCTCTGAAAGCCCTTTCCGCCATAACTACTTCATCCTGTTTTTTATGCATCACGCCGAGCCAATAAGCATATTCAGGATTTTCCTTGTGGAGAAGCGAAAGTTTGCGCAGGTCGGCGATAGCGCGAATATTACGTCCTTTTTTAATATCAATACGACATTTCACAAACAGGGCCTTGTCGTTTTCCGGTTCTTTTTCAAGAACCTCCTCTATCCGCCGGGTGGCTTTTTCCAGATCGCCGTTATCAACATACAAGCCGGCAAGAACCGTTGTCATGCCAACGAACGCTTTGCTTTCAGGGTCGATACTTTTCAGCATGTGCTCTGCCACCTGAATAGCTTGTTCGATAGCACCTTTCTTTTGATACACTTCAATCAAAAGCATTTTAAGCTGCGGATTTTCAGGGTACGTTTCAAGCCCCGACACGAGCAGCTTTTCAGCTTCGTCAAAGCGGTCGTAGGCAATATAAAAATTAATCATATCGACCTTCACTGCCGGGCCATCCTCCTCCTGCCCGGTGAGCATCCACCGATACAGAGACTCTTCCTCCTCCTGCATCCGGTATTTACGAAGATAGGAGGCGAGGTTTCTCTGGTAGGGCTCCTTGTCTTTCACCCGGGCAATAACAGTCTTATATATGTCGATATATCCTTTAATATTTCCTCCCGCTTCATACCGCTCAGCCAGGAAAAGCATTGTTGCAACCCAGTCGTCCCCCTCATAATACGACCGGATAAGCATTTCACGCGCCAGGTCAAGAGTATCTTTCAAAATTGCAAGCTCTGCCGCACAAATATCAAGGCGGGGATCCTGCACCCCTATCTGACGCAAGCGCTCAATCTCTAATTCTGCGTCTTCGAGAGTATCCATCGCCCTGATTTTCAATAATGTCTTGACGCGCAACACAAGAGCATCCGTATTATCCGGATCCATCTCCAAAATAAGGTCAAATCGCCCTTTTGCGTTTCCATAAAAAAACGGGCGGCCCGCGTCGGCGGCTTTCAACATGGTCTTACCCACAAGTATATTTAGTTCAATATCATCAGGTCGTCCCTCAACAACCTTCAAAAGGGAATCGCTCGCGTTTTTATATCGCTTCTGCTTCAGATAGCTGAGCCCTCGCAGGTAATAAGCGTCAAAATATTCGCTGTCAAAAACAATTGCATTATTAAATGATACTATTGCGTTAGCATAATCACCGGCCTCATAAAAACGTTTCCCCTCTTCATAGTAGTGCTGCTTTCGTTGCTCAACAATCTTTTCACAGCCGGCGAAAAGAAACAGCCCGCTCAGCACGAACATCCCTATAGTTGTTTTAATCAAAAACGTTTTCATAGCAAAGTCTTCCCAATAACGACTGCCGGATGAAGAGAGTGGACCCGACATCCATACATCTCTTCCACCCGTGCCGGATCAACGGTCCCGGTCCACTCGCGCCCGGCAACTACTTGTACGCATTATAGATTACCAGTGATTCGGGTGGCTGCACTATTTTTATAAAACCGATAGGGTCGTCGCCGATAACGGCCTTTTCAATGTTCACTTCGGGATCGGCACGTAAATATTCCATCCAGTGGTACGATATAATTACCGCCCCGTCTTCAGCCTTAAGGTCCTGCAATTCAAAACGGTTATAATCGGCGGTTACGGTTCCTGAACCCTGCAGAAAATAAGAGGGCTCTCTCATCACCTCATAAACGACAAATTTATCGATAGTGACCATTTTTTTCAGATATTGCGGATGCTGATCAAAAACCCTCAAAGACTCTTCGTTCCAGCTTATAACCCACTTCACATTGTAACGCGCAAACAGTTCCTTCATCTCGGAAAGGGTATATGTCTGTATGTCGCGTTCAAAGAGCAGTCCGTCGGTAAAGCTTGCATAACTGTGCATAATAGGATAGATCGGCCGGGGCCCGCAGAGATACTCACGCCTGACGTATTCGGGAAACAGCCCCGGGAAATGGGTTCCATAGTATGCTTCCATTTCCTGTTTGCTCGATTCAGAATCCTCAACTAAAATCCGTCCTTCCCGGGTCGTGTGCTGCTGGATAAACGCTAACAGTTCCTTCAACGGTTCGGGCTGTCGGCACATGAGCCGATACAGGTTGTTTTTATAGATAATGCCGAAGGGCCGAATAACGGGACGGTATAACAAAACAAATCCCAGGGCGATAATTAAGCATATGGCCACAGGACTTCGCCTGGAAAATATTTCACGCAGAACACGTTCCAGCCCGATGGCAGCCGGGAACACCAAAAAGAGATTCAGAGGAATGGTAAACCGCTCAGGCTGAAACTGGGAAAAAAAAGCGAGATGTGAACCGAAATATGCAACTCCGAAAATAAACACCAGTCCCGCCAGGAAAGAAAGCAACAGCGCCTTCTGTCGCGTTTTAGCCCAGATAAAAAATCCATAACTGCTCAGTACCAGCAGCAGGGCCTCCACAAACGTGTTGTTCAACACCGGCACATTATGGGGAACACTGCGCATCTGCATGAGGTAGACTCTTACGGCTTCGAAGGCGCTGGTAATCTGGAGGGTAAAATCATAGTTTTCAGGACGTACCGTTTTATAGTGATAGAATTTGAGGATATTGATCAGCCAGTACCCGTTCAGCAAGACGACTCCGCAAAGCATAATGATGAGAAGACCATGTTTGGTCGGTGACAGCCGCTTAACATTACACAGGTACAGGACCACTGCCGGAACAAAAATATGCATGGGCGACAGAATATGGCTCAGAAACAACAACGACGCCAGAATCAATACAGCCAGATAGCGCTTCCAGGTAAACTGTTCAAACAGCTTGTAGAAACAGGAAAAAACATAAAAGGAAAAAAAACTCACAAAAACATACGATATCATGCCCCACCAGACCAGATCATGGGGCATTGAAAGGTAAAAATAGAGAATTGACAGCACTGCGGCGGAAAGCCCCACCCCGGCCGACAAATTGAAATTGCGGGCCGCACCGTATACAAAGAAGGGGAAAAACAGGAGGAAAAACAACACATACAGTTTAAACGCATGTCCGCTTCCAATCAGGGGCTCAAAAAGAAAATAGACAAGTTCCCAGGCTTTATTGTCGGCGTTGACCAGGGCACACCGTGGAAACCCTGCAAGCAAAAACGGATCATACCCCCAACACTTGCCGGATTCCGCCATAAACCTTTTTGCGGCCATACAGTTGGTCAAATGCAGCGAATAATCATCCGAGTAAATCGGGGTATTTGAAAAGAGATCGGAGGGATGGAAGTAAACCGTTGTCAGGCCTGCCATTACAACAAAAAGTAATATCAACAGAATTGTATTATTTTTTTTTACCATACGCTGCCTACTGTCCCGTTGCGGTCGGCATTCGGTTGATAACCGCTTCTGTAAATCAGTTTTTTTATTACGAAAACATGCGGCGAGGAGGGGGGTGGCAATTATTCCGATGTTAACGGATTTTATATAATTATGTTGATTTATTTAAGGTTTTGCAAGAAGAATCAACGTGTACCACCGATTATTTCAACTGCAATCTATTCATGTGTTTATTATAGTATCCTGACCCGGGTTGTCAAAAACAATATTGTTATTGCCAATCGGCAAATAAAATGATAGTAATAAGGACTATTTGTAATATCACCCCTATGAATCAGGTCATAATTTTATTTTCAAGGAGGCATTCATGGACTCAATCCAACTGTTTCGAAAAAAATTTGAAACCTATAAAAAGATAATGGAGGAATCCGGCGAAGATAAAGCCTGGGAAACCCTGTTTGAAGGCTATCCCGAACGGCAGCGTCAGAACATGGGACGTTTTGTTGAAAATACCCCGCTTGCACCCGGATTTACCCAGGCAATCCCGTTTTACAAACAGATGGGCATGATCATGGAAGTCATCGATATCAGCAACAATGACATGGATGGCGTTATTGAAGTTCAGAAAGTATGCCCGGTTATGGAAATATGCAAGGAATACGGCTTTGAGAAACCCTGTAAAGTAATCTGTGAGATGGATGTAGCCGCAACGAAAGAGGGTTTCAAGGATCAGGGCATGAAAGGTGGCATTATTTCCAGAATAGTTGATGGTGACTGCGTATGCCTGTTTAAATACGAACGCCCGAAACTCTAATTCACCATCTTTTTATAATGGCGATACAAATGAAAAGCTGCCCGGCTTAGCGGGCAGCTTTTTTCATGCCTTTTTCAGCACATCTCCCGTCAATGATATTCCAGCCCGCCGCAGACATTAATGGCCTGGCCGGTCATATAGCTTGCGTCATCCGAACAGAGAAAAACAACAGCACCGGCAATGTCTTCAGGCCTGCCCGCCCGGGACATTTTAAGCTGCATTGACTCAATTGAAGCATCAACAACCATTTTTATGGTACTCCCCTGGGGCATGTCCATCATTTTGTCGCCCTTATGCCAGATGGGGGTATCGATCAAGCCCGGACAAACCGCATTGACGGTTATATCGTAGGGAGCAAGCTGAAAGGCCAAACCCTGGGTAAGCCCTATCAAAGCGCTCTTGGACGATGCATAGACAATGGTGCCGCCCCGGTTCGTTTTCCCCTCGGTGGACGCGATGTTGATAACCCTGCCGGCGATTTTCTTTTCAATCATGTGCCGGGCAATTCGTTGCGTCAGGAAAAAGGGTCCCTTCACATTAATCGCATAGATCCTGTCCCAAAGGGCGGAGTCGACCTCATCAAAGGATTTGTTGGAATCACCGGTACCGGCATTGTTCACAACAATATCAACGTGGTCAAAGGTTGCAAGAACGGCGTCGACCATCTGCGCTATATCATCGTCATTACCCATATCGCAGCCGATATCAAGCGTTGTGCGGCCCATCTGCCGAATGATTGCGGCCGTTTCAGAAACCTGCGGCTGATCAATATCACTGACGGCAACAGCAGCCCCCTCTTCTGCAAAACGGCAGGCTATGGCCCGGCCGATACCGCTTCCGGCACCGGTCACCAGGACCACTTTACCCTGAAATCGTTGCATTCCGGTATTTCCCATCTACTTCCCCGCCTTTCTAATACTCACATGAAACATTCGAACACGGTGCCTCTATTGAACAACAAAATCAGGACACCAGAATAACAGTATATTATATGTAACGCAAGCACGGGACAGTAAAAAATCTGAGAACTATTCCTGAGTAAAAGGAATCCATCCCAATAGGCTCAAATCAAAATACCATCGTCATGAGAGGCTGTCAGAAAAGGTTCAGATACAAGGCGCGCGAAATACTGAGGAACGAGGCGCTATAGTCCTAATTTAAGCGAGGATTCGTAGCGAGGGTGCTGAAATGCCCGGAGATACAGGCTGCTCGGACCGTAAGCCGAAGAATCGTACTTTGTAGTACGTTGATGAGGCTAAAGGGAGAACAGCCGGTAGACCCGGGTATTGCGGCAGCCGCAGTAGAATGCCTCGCTTAATTTGGGACTATCCGCACGTCGCAGTGACGAAGATTACGCGGAACGCAGTAGATGGGCCTTTTCTGACAGTCGAGACAGCTATGGGCCGGTGATAATCTCCTTCAAAGCATAACGTATAAGATCGCTTTGCCGATGAACCCCCAGCTTCCCCATGATACTTTTCCTGTGGGTATTGACCGTATGCACTGATATATCAAGCTGCTCTGCTATTTCACGGGTACTGAAGCCTTCGGCTATCAATTGCATAATCTCTTTTTCCCGGCTCGAGAGCTCACCGTCTTTGCGTCCGGTTTTTTTATTCGAATTGATACCGCTTAAAAACCCTTTGACAACGTATTCGGAAATATTCGGGCTCAGGAAATATCTTCCCATCATGACTTCGCTGATGGCCGAAATCACTTCTTCACTGGCATCTTCTTTTAAGATATACCCTTTTGCGCCGCTTCTCAGCGCCTGCTCCACAAAAGAACTGTCGTCATGCATGCTTAAAATAATAATTCTGCTTTTCGGATAGCGCTTCACCAGCCGGTATGTTGTTTCAATACCGTTGAGGAACGGCATTGATATATCCAGTATGTAGACATCTGCAGGAGTCTGGGCGGCAAGGTCCAGCACCTCTTTGCCGTTTGATGCTTCACCGATAACTTCAATACCTTCGGCCCTTCTTTCCAGCACAGTTTTAATCCCCTCACGAATGATCGCATGATCATCTGCCACAATCACTTTAATGCCCATAATGAACTCTCCTATAGAATAATAATCATATGCGTTGATCAACATACCTTTGTTGGATCAATTTCCTTTGAGGTCGGCGCCGGCGATGCCTGTGCACGGCGCACATCCGGCAGTTCCTTTTCAAGCTCCTGCCGATGTTCAAGGGGCAGAGCGATCTCAATCTTGGTTCCTTTACCCATAGCCGATGAAATCACGAACCGTCCGCCCAGAGACTCGACCCGCTCACGCATACCCTGAACGCCCAGTTTAACGTGCCCGGCTGTCGCGCCGGCGCAATCGGTGACAAACCCCACGCCATTATCCTTAATGATATACGTAATGGTGTTTCCGTCAACCGTGAGTTTAAAGGTTGCTTGAGCGGCCCGGCTGTGGCGAATTATATTGTTCAGCGCCTCCTGTGTCACACGGTACAGGGTAATGGACGTTTCGCTGGTAACCGTAGCCTCGCCCAGCTCAACGCTTATGGATACACTGAGATCAACCCCGGATTCCTGCACTGTTCGGCGGCAATAATCCTTGAGAGCGGCAGGCAAACCGATGATATCAAGCTCGGGCGGACGCAGGTCCACCGCAATTTTACGGATTCGTCCCAGTGACTGCTTGAAAAAGTTTTTCATCTGCTGCAGCACATCTACAGCGGTATCCTTATTACCGTCCCTGATTTCGTCTTTGGCGATACTCAGCCGGGTACCCACTGAAATAGCCATGGAGCCCAGCTCATCATGCAGATTCATGGAGATGCGTTTCTTTTCTTCTTCCCGTATCGAGAGTATTTTTCCGGAAAACAGCTTGAGGTTCTTCTCCGATACCAGCAGTTTCTCCTGGTTTTCGCGCAATTGATCAAACACCTTTTTACGCTCCTCTTCGCTGCCGATGGCCTGCGCCAGAATCGAAAATATTTTTTCTTCACTGGAGTCGAACGCTCTGCCCGCGTTGTAAAAAACCGCCAGAGCACCTGCATGGCCGCTGCTGTTGACGATGTTGGCCGCAATACAGGTCTTCATTCCTCCCGGCTGCAATAGAGGGTCCGAAGAATAGAACGGTTCGCGCATCAAATCGTTCATGACGATCGGGGACGGTTTTTCATGCTTTCGCACCGCCTTCCAGAAACCCTGGGGCATGGTTGCCGTTTCATGCACGTTACCAGGCAACCGCCATCCGGCTGCGGGACGGCATCCACCCTCTCCCTCCTTGAGATATACGGCTGCATCACCTTTCAGGAGCGTACCCGCCGTTTCAACCGCCAATTGAATATTGGCATCCATATAGGGGCCGAACTGCAGCAGGCATGAATTAACTCTGTCCAGCATCTCCTCGGCCCGTTTACGTTCCGTAATATCACGTACGACACCCACGGCACCGATGGCCTCGCCCTCTTCGCTGAAAAGCATAACGGTGTTCTGGTCAACGGGCACCAGCACACCGTCTCCGCGGATGAAGTATGATTCCCAGCCGGAAATCCGCCCGACACTGAACAGTTCTTCCATTCTCTTTGAAATATCGCCGAAATACTGTTCGCCGATGGTAACGGTGGCGCCGGTCGTGCAATCATAGTCGCCGGGCTGCCCCGGCATGAAGTCAGCCATGCTCCTGCCTTCAATGGCCTCCTGGGAGCATCCCACCAGGTCCAGAAACGACTGGTTTGCTTTCCGCACCCTGCCTTTATTGTCGGAAATAATGATACAGTCGATTGAACTTTTTATAATGTTATCAAGGTAATCATTGGTCTCCCGCAGGGCCTGTTCAGCGAGTTTGCGCTCGGTGATATCACGCACTATGGCGCAATAGAAGGTATCCTGTCCCACCATACCTGCGGAAAATGAAAACTCTATGGGAAAAAGCGTGCCGTCTTTTTTTCGGGAACTGGTTTCCAGCATTACACCGTTAAAAGTGGAATCCTTTTTGTGCTTCTCGAACTCATGCACATGCCGTTCCTTGAAATCTTCAGGCACAATGATTGCCGACGACTTGCCGACGACTTCACGTGCTTCGTAGCCGTATATTTTTCGGGCACGTTCGTTCCAGAAAAGGATCTTGCCGGCATTATCCACAAAAATAATAGCATCCGAAGCCGACTGGGTTAAAATGCGGAAACGTTCCTCACTGGCCCGCAAAGCATCTTCGGCCAGTTTCCGCTTGGTAATATCGCGTATGGCCGCTACGGCTCCGCTTATGTTGCCTTTATTGTCCTGCAGTGTGGCGATATTGCTTTCAATCGGAAAGCAGGTACCGTCTCTACGCTCCCACATGGACTCATAGTTTTCCACAAAGCCGTCCTCCAGCAACCGCTCCAGCATGGGCTCCGGATGAAATGTTCGGGGTACCAGTTCTGCGATATGTTTTCCCAGCACCTCTTCTTCCGGCAAATCCAGCATCTTGAGAATAGCCTTGTTGACCCGGATAATGATGCCTTCGGTGTCCGTTACCAAAATCCCGTCGCCGGTAGCCCGAAACACATTCTCGAGGAAATCCCGCGTCTGACGAATGAGGCTCTCATTATTGACACGCTCTGATATATCACGAATAATAGCCGTATAAAAAAGTTCATCGTCGACTTTCCAGCATGAAACCGTTATGGCTGAAGGAAAGGTTTCGCCCTCTTTGCGCCGGCAGATAGTAGCAATTGAATTGCCGATGATGGAACGGTTTTCGGGTGATTGCCCCGGGGAAAAGGAACCCTGCTGAGACTCATGCAGCCAGTCGGGCAGAAGCATACCCATGGGTTTACCGACCATTTCCGCGGCCCCATACCCGAACAGCTTTTCGGCCGCACTATTCCAGTAAACAACAATGCCCTCTGTGTTTGTCGTAACAACTGCATCGGGGGTTGTTTCTACAATAATGCGGAAATGTTCATCACTCAGAGTTTCATGATTCATGGCCACATTCCCATCATAATGGATGATGGTGCCCCGTGAAAAGGGTACGGTTACTCACCGTATTGAGTTTTATACGTATGAAGAAATGCCCTTGTCCAAAAAACATTCTTTGGTACTGCGTGAAAACAAGACGATAGCGGAGAAAAAACAAACCGACATGCCCCTCCATGTCGGTTATATAATGCATGGTAACTACTATAAAAAAAACGTCGGCATTAGTCAACAGAAAGAGACACCCCCTTCTACCATAACATATCAAAATTCCAACGTTTTTGTAGGTAAAATTACTTATTCAGACATTTTTACTCCTTCCGGGACAAAAAAACATGGTTTCTGCTTTATGCAGACCGCCCGGCGGCGGAAGCAGGGCATCCGGAAACATACCCCTGCCGCTGTTTTTTCTGTCCATGGCAGTTAACTATATTTTTTTACTTAACAATCCTGGCTATGTCTTTAAACTGGGGCACTTCTGCGGTTTTAAGCAGTTCAAAAAGCACCGTTTCCGCCGAGGTGACCCCCGCTCCTGCCGCTGAAGCCCTGGCAAGCCCGATCCGTTTATTCTCAAGCGTTCTTGAAGAAACCCCGTCCGCAACCACCTGCACTTCATACCCCCGGTTCAGTAAATCAAGGGCGGTCTGGTACACACAAATATGGGCTTCCACCCCGCACACAAGCACCTGCCTCCTGCCGAGAGTTTCCAGCGTTTTCATAAAATCGCTGTTGCTGCAGCAACTGAAGCTCATTTTATTGATCGGCCGGATTTCAGGCATCAGTTCGGCAAATTCCGGCAGGGTCGGTCCCAGCCGCTCAGGGTTCTGCTCGGTCCGGATAATCGGCACGCCAAGCACGCAAACACCCTTCACGAGCCTTTTCAGGTTGTCGAACAGCGATTCCCTGTCGTGCATGGCCCGGGCAAGATTGCCCTGCATATCGATAAAAACCAATACCGTCGATTCTACTTCCAACATAGTCGAACTCCTTTCAAATAGTGTACCCTTGTTTCCTCTCCCGAGTAACCTTACCGAAAGTCTTTCGGAGTCTCCAGATTAAAAAAAAAGAGGTGCCGCGTCAACCCATGATTGCCGGACACATGTATTCATCGACAACCGGTCTTTTGACAAAGTCGTCAAGTTTTTACCACCCTCCGCCGATGATATGTACAAGCGACTACGCATAATCCATACAGGATGTTATTGGTGAAGGTGCAGACCATGAAAAAACGGACGGCCCGAATCTGTATAGTGATCCTGCTGTGTGCAGGCATTTTCCTATCAGTCTCCGGCACAATCGATTCAGCGCTGCAGCATACCGGCATTAAAAAGCTTGCGGCTGCAAACAACGACTATCTTGAAACATCATTTGATCACACCATTCAACTCTTCATGGCATTGTCCGCCATCAAGCTGGGCCTGGCGGTTATAGAAGGCAGCCAGGCCGGCGTTTCCCTGGGAGTCAATGCTACCCTGCAGGTAGGTGATGTGGTACAGGCGGTATATGATTATATCCATATCGCCTGGAAAACGGTTCTGGCCGGAGCCGTCATCCTGTGGGGCATTAAAAACCTCCTGGCCGCCACTACGCAGTACGATCAGCTTTTTCTGACCATAACACTTGTTGTTCTGCTGACGGCCGTTGTGCTCGGCTGGCTTGCTCCTTCACGTACACGCCTGCTGGGTCTCATAAAAGAGGTATGCGGCATACTGGCACTTGTAACCGCCATGTGCTATCTGCTGCTGCCCTTTTCTTTGTACGGAGCCTCTGTGCTCTCGCAAAAAATCACTCAACCGGCCGCTCTGGAGGCTGAAAAAAGTATTATTGCCGTACAGAAACAGCTCGACCGCCACAACGCTCCCGAAAGCCTGTGGTCGACGGTTGAAAATCTGCAAGCATACATCAACACCGTCTCCGGTTACCTGCAGGGCCGGTTACAGCATATCACCGTCAGCATTATCAAGATTATTGCCGGCTACCTGTTCGACTGCATTGTGTTTCCGCTGGGCCTGTTCCTGCTGCTCTTCTGGATTACCAGAACCATACTCAATGCCCTGGTCAACCCTTGCCGGGAGTATCCATACCGGCAAAACCCCTGAAAAGTGTATATTTAGTGCAATTCACATAATGACTATAGCATCAATATCGCACTCGCCAAGCAGGAGCACCTTCAGGTGCGATTGATGAGCGATGTGAATTTTTCTAGCAAAAAACACCAAAAAAAACTGTAGCGAGCTCCAGCACCATTAGCCTGACGGAGTTTTTTTATCAGGGAGGCGGTCGGAAAGTGCTCAGATTCAAGGCATGTGGTGTTGCAAGGAGTGAGGCGTACTTTGTTGTACGCCGCAGCGACGAGCAACCCGCATAACGCAGAAGATGAGTGCTTTCCGGCAGCCTCCCCGCATGTCTATTCAACCCAGTCGATCACATGCTCCTCCCACCCATCAGGATGAACATACTCTTCGGAAAGCACTTTACCCTGCACCGAAATACCGGCCGCATGCACCGATTCCGGATTTCCCGAGACCAGCGGATGCCACGGGGGCAGATCCCTGCCTTCCGCCAGCAGACGATACGCGCAGGTATCCGGCAGAAAGTAGACATCCTGCAGGGTCTCCGCCTGAAGCTTCAGGCAGGTGGGAACGAGAATGGTCCTGTTTTCGTATGACGTACAGCGGCAGGTTTCCATGTCCATATAGCGGCAGACAATCCGGGTATAAAAGAGTTCACCGGTTTGCTCATCTTCCATTTTATGGAGGCAGCACCGCGAACACCCGTCGCATAACGACTCCCATTCTTCATGGGTCAGTTCACTCAATTTTTTTTCCCGCCAGAAAGGCGCATCTTCACCAATGCCCATAATCCCGGTCCCTTTTAATCATCCAGTCCCAGTTGCTTTCGGTGCAGTTCCAGCAGGCTCTTTTCTTTCGGGGGCGGCAATTGAAGGTAAAAACCCTGGCCGGCAAGCTGTTCCAATACAGTAGCGGTTTGAACCCGGGCCAGCTTGCGCTCCGGCGTCAGCAGCATATCCATGACATGCCGGGGCTTGCCGAATTGTTCAAGCAGCTCTTCCGGAACCGTTGCCAGCCCTTCCTGCTTGGGTACATACAGATACATTTCATCTTTCCTGGAGCTTTTATAGACCGCACAGATAATTTTCACGTATATACCTTTATAATGTGATGTGTTCGGGTTGTCTCTAAGAAAAAAGCATTAAAACTGACGCTAACCAACCATCAGTTTTTTAATTGTTTTTATATATTTTATATTTTTTTAATTAATTAGAAAATAGTATATTTTACACTGTTAACACCAAATATTGTGGTTTGCGTGTAAAAAAATAACAATATATTGTTTATTTTTGCATTTTTCCCTTGACATGCAGCATGGCATGCTCTATTACATATGACAATATACTAGAAGACCACCATATGCCTTTACATTATTAAGGTTATATCAGCCATGGCCACAAAAAAAATCCTCATTGTAGACGATAATGCCAATATCAACGACCTGTACAAAGAGTATTTTGAGGCGAAAGGCTACTGTGCCGAAATAGCCGAAAACGGCCGCGAAGGCATTGAAATGTACCGTTCGCTGAAACCGGATATTGTGCTCATGGATGTTCAAATGCCGGTGATGAACGGCTATGAATCCAGCAAAGGCATCAAACATCTCGACCCCCAGGCCAAAATCCTTATGGTAACCGGGCATCCAAACGATCCACTGGCTGAAAAAAGCCTTCTGGAAGGCTATGTTACCTCAGTCATGTCCAAAACCTGCGCCCTGCACAACCTCTTCGACCTGGTTAACTACACCGTCGATTACCGGCCTTTGACCGATGCCGAACTCTCTTCGGCGTTGTAATCCGACCGGCCCTTACAGCAGGAAATGGCCAGATCCTGCCGATTATGTGTTCCTGATTTCCCAGCACTGATGTATCCTCAGGTTACGCTGAAAATCAAATGGGATCGTCTCAGCGGTAATGTCCCGCAGGTCATAATCGGACAAACGCTTGGTATCCATTTTAAAGCGCCGGTAGTTGTTTGAAAATATCAACAGACCTCCGGGCGACAGACGGCCGACCGCCAGTTGTATTAATGTGACATGGTCCCGCTGAACATCAAACACCCGCTTTTTACTCCTGGTATTTGAAAACGTCGGTGGATCTGCAAAAATGAGGTCAAACTGCTGGTGGGTGTTATCAAGCCACTGCATGCAGTCGGCCCGCACCACGGCATGCTGTTCCTCGCTGAACCCGTTGAGCGCCAGGTTGTTCCGGGCCCATTGCAGATAGGCAGGCGACAGATCGACCGTGGTGGTATGACGGGCCCCGCCCATGGCCGCATGCACCGTTGCAGATCCGGTATAGCCGAACAGGTTCAGAAACCGCTTGTCGTGCACCATATCCCGAATCCTGCGACGGGTTATACGGTGGTCGAGAAACAGCCCGGTATCAAGATAATCGGTCAGGTTGACAAGCAGACGGCAATCGTCTTCACGCACTTCGTACAGCTTGGCGGTTCCCCCCTTTTTATGATACTGCTTTTTGCCGGACTGTTTTTTGCGGACTTTTAAAAAGACCTGACTGCGTTTCACCTGCAGTATCTCCTGCAGGGCCTGCAGGGCGCTCTGCAGGCGCCGGGATGCCGCGGCCGGATCAATCTCCTTCGGCGGCGCATATTCCTGAACATGCACATACCTCCCGTAGATATCCACCGCCAGATTATATTCGGGAATATCGGCATCGTATACCCGAAAACAGCTCACCCCTTCCCTGTGGGCCAGGGGCAGCATTTTTTTCATATTTTTACGGAAACGATTTGCAAAATCCCCGGCGTCTGTCTCGGTGGTGTCGGCCGGAGTCCATGTCGGCATTTCCGTATCTGCGGACTCCTCACCGCACTCATCGGCCAGGCACAGACGGCACGACAAAGGACCGTTGTACAATCGGATTTGCTGCGAAAAAGAAAGGCCGAATGAATCAATCAGGTCCGTATTGGCGGTAAAAATACCCGCTTTAAATCCCGGAAACTCTTCTCGCAATTTTCTCCCCAGACAGCGGTACAAATATTTCACATCCGCGGGAGTGCTGAGCCGCTCACCATAGGGCGGATTAACCACCACAAGACCGGCATGATTTTTATAGATGCGTGATTTAAACGGGTTCTCCATCCGAATAAGCTCACGGCGTTCCACATGAACCATGTCGCCCACCCCGGCCTGTCTGCAGTTGTCCAGTGCCGGCTGTAGTGCCGACCGGC
>JANQGV010000283.1 GCA_028282925.1 Thermodesulfobacteriota bacterium | reverse complement strand
GTGAAGACGGTGCCCTGGTGCATGATGTGTCCACCATTCCGACCGGATCACTCAGTCTTGATGTGGCCCTGGGGCTCGGCGGTATACCGCGGGGCAGGGTCATCGAGATATTCGGACCGGAGTCCTCGGGAAAAACCACCCTGGCCCTGCATGTTGTGGCCGAAGCGCAGAAGATGGGAGGATCGGCGGCTTTTATCGATGCAGAGCATGCTCTTGATGTCTCCTATGCCAGAAAGCTGGGCGTCAAAACCGACGAACTGCTCATATCCCAGCCCGATCACGGGGAACAGGCCCTGGAGATCAGCGAGGTGCTGGTGCGCAGCGGCGCGCTGGATGTCATGGTTGTCGACTCCGTTGCCGCCCTGGTTCCCCGGGCCGAGATTGAAGGGGACATGGGCGATTCCCATATGGGGCTTCAGGCACGTCTGATGTCCCAGGCTCTTCGCAAACTGACCGGTGCCATCAGCCGGTCTAAAACAGCCGTTATTTTTATCAACCAGATCAGGATGAAAATCGGGGTTATGTTCGGAAACCCTGAAACCACAACCGGTGGTAACGCGCTGAAGTTTTATTCATCCGTGCGCCTCGATATACGAAAAATCGGTATGATCAAAGACGGCGACCAGGTAAAAGGCAACCGGACCCGCGTCAAGGTGGTCAAGAACAAGATAGCCCCGCCGTTCCGCGAAGTTGAATTCGACATCATGTTCGGCCAGGGCGTGTCGCGGGAAGGCGACCTGCTGGATATGGGCGTGAACCACGGCATCATTGATAAAAGCGGCGCCTGGTTTTCTTTCAAGGATGAACGGCTGGGACAGGGCCGGGAGAATGTAAAAACGTTTCTGCGGGAGAACCCGGAAACCGCCGCCGAGATCGAAAATATGGTGCTTGAAAAAGTCGGTCTGTCACGTCCGGTGGCAGAGACGGCCGACAACAGTACTCAGGAGTAATGGAACAAAATCCTTCCGCCAAAACGTTGCGTGATACGGCGTATGGGTATCTGTCGCGGCGGCCGCACAGCCGTGCGGAACTGCAGAGGAAACTCTCGCGGAAGGACTTCACGGAATCCGACATAGAGGATCTGCTCAACAGCCTGTGCCGGGAAGGGTACCTGAACGACGAGGACGTTTCCCGGAGGTGGGCCGAGAACCTGGTTGTGAACCGGTGCTGGGGCAGGCAGAAGATTGCGTGGTACCTCTACCAGCGCGGCATTGCACGCGATATTATCGACCGGGTTCAGCATAGTATCTGGCAGGAGCACAACGAAGAGGGAACCGCCCGTAAAGCACTTGCGAAACGGTTCCCACACGACCGAACGTCTCCCCCGCGAGGAAAAGTTGCAGCGTTTTTGAAATCGCGGGGTTTTTCGTCCGACGTCATTTACACTGTTATGCGTGACCTGCAATTCGACACTGAAGCATGAGGGGCATCACTCTTTACTACTATAAATTTCACTATGGAGTCTTAAGCAGCAAACCATGAAGACAGCAGCAGATATCAGGAAACAGTTTCTCGACTATTTCAGCAGCAAGGGGCACACTATTGTTGAGAGTTCGGCCGTAGTGCCCCAGAATGATCCGACGCTTTTGTTCACCAATGCCGGTATGGTTCAGTTCAAGGATGTGTTCCTGGGGGCCGAGAAGCGACCCTACAGCCGGGCCACCTCTTCTCAGAAATGCATACGGGCCGGCGGCAAGCATAACGACCTTGAAAATGTCGGTCACACCGCCCGGCATCACACCTTTTTTGAAATGCTGGGTAATTTCTCCTTCGGGGACTACTTTAAAGAAGACGCCATAGCCATGGGGTGGGAGTTCCTTACCAGGGTGCTGAACATTCCGGTTGCCGGCCTCTGGGTAACCGTTTTTGATGACGATGATGAGGCCTACGAGATCTGGAAACGTACCGAAGGGGTGCCGGCCGACCGCATCGTGCGGATGGGCGAAAAAGACAACTTCTGGTCCATGGGCGATACGGGGCCCTGCGGCCCGTGTTCGGAAATACTGATCGACCAGGGCGAATCTTTCAGCTGCGGCAAGCCCGACTGCAAAGTCGGCTGCGATTGCGACCGGTATTTGGAGCTGTGGAACCTGGTGTTCATGCAGTTCGACCGGGATGAAAAAGGGGTCATGACACCGCTGCCCAAGCCCAGTATCGACACCGGCATGGGGCTTGAAAGGGTCACGGCGGTGTTGCAGCATGTGAAAAGCAACTATGATACGGATCTTTTTGCGCCGCTGATCGAATGTGTGGAAAAAATCAGCGGAATTCGCTACGGGACCGACCAGGACCACGACGCCTCCATGCGGGTGATCGGGGATCATACACGGGCTACCGCGTTTTTGATTGCCGACGGTGTGCTGCCTTCCAATGAAGGACGGGGCTATGTGTTGCGGCGCATTATGCGCAGGGCCGCACGGCGGGGCCGCCTGCTGGGTATCGAAAAACCCTTTTTATGTGAGACCGTTGTCGTTCTGGCAAACCAGATGCAGGAGGTCTATCCGGAGCTGAAACGCTCTCTTGAATATATCCAGAAGGTTGTTCTGAATGAAGAACAGAGCTTTTCCACGACGCTTGCCGCCGGTCTGAAAATTTTGGAAGATGAGATGGTTGAGCTGAAAACCCAGGGCCGGAAACAGATTCCGGGGGATGTGGCTTTCAGGCTCTATGACACCTATGGCTTTCCCATGGACCTGACCAACGATATTGCTCGCGACCAGGGCCTGGCCGTTGATGAAGACGGTTTTCAGGAGGCCATGCTCAAACAGAAAGACCGCGCACGCCAGGCCTGGAAAGGGTCCGGAGATGAAAAAGTGGCCGGGGTCTATAAAGCCATTGAGCAGGAGGGTATGAAGGTTGCTTTCAAGGGGTATGATACCCACGAACTGAAGGCCGTCATTGAGAAGATTATAACCGGCGGCGAGCAGGCCGAAGCCGCCTCACAGGGTGACGAGGTTGAAATCATTGCATTGCAGACACCGTTTTACGGTGAGTCGGGCGGTCAGGCCGGCGATACGGGAACGATTAGCGGCGAAGGCTTTCGAATCGACGTAACCAGTGCCGTCAAGCTGTTTGACGACCTGATCGTGCATCGGGGAAAAGTGTCCGAGGGAGCCGTTAAGGCCGGAGACGAAGCGGTATTTGCGGTAGACGCAGACGGCCGCAGACCCACGGCCTGCAATCATACGGCAACCCATATACTGCAGTCGGTGCTGCGGGAGTGCCTCGGCAACCACGTGAAGCAGGCCGGCTCTCTGGTGGCGCCCGAGCGGCTGCGTTTTGACTTCACCCATTTCGAAGCCATCGGGCGTGATACGCTACGCAGTATCGAAAACCGCGTGAATGAGCGTATCCGGGAAAATTCACCGGTCCGGGTGAAGGTTGTGCCGCGCCGGGAAGCAATCGACAAGGGGGCCACAGCGTTGTTCGGCGAGAAGTATGGTGAGGAAGTCAGGGTGGTGCGCATCGATGAATACAGCATGGAGCTGTGCGGCGGCACACACACCCGGTCCACGGGAGAGCTCGGCACTTTTAAAATCGTGAGCGAAGGGGCCGTTGCGGCCGGTGTCCGGCGCATTGAAGCCGTTACCGGTGAAGCGGCCTGCCGGTATGTCCAGCAGGAGGAGGATCTGCTTGATCAGCTTGCCGCTCAGTTGAAAACAGACCCGGCCGGACTTTCCGGAAAAATTGAGCGGATGATGGCGGCCCAGAAGACTATGGAAAAAGAGATAGAGAAGCTCAACAGCCAGCTTCTTTCAGGTCAGGCAACATCGATTCTCGACCAGGTGGAAGAGATCGGCGGGGTGAAGGTTCTGGCGGCCAGGATCGACGGCAAAGACCCCAAGGCCATGCGCACCTACGGCGATCAGTCCCGCGACCGGATCGGGTCCGGTATCATTGTTTTCGGTGCTGAGCATGGGGGTAAAGCCCACCTGCTTGCCATGGTCACCCAGGACTTGGCCGACCGGTTTTCGGCCGGATCGATCATTAAGGAAATTGCCCCGGTGGTAGGCGGCAGGGGCGGCGGCAGAAACGACATGGCCCAGGCCGGAGGAAAAGACGCCGCAAAAATTGATGATGCCCTTGCGAAAGCCCGGGAAATTATAGCCGGCAGGGGGGCGTAGGATCAATGCGGCGGCAGGATGTGTATTTCCCTGCCGCGTTTTGCGGTAGTCGGAAGCTCAACGGTCTCTTTAAGACGGTACGGAAAATCCGTTCCGGCGCAACAGCGATTTTGCCTGCTTTGCATAGGGGCTGGACGGGAATCGCCTGATGAGCATGTTCAGGACCCGGCGGCCTTTGGGCTTCTTGCCGGCCAGAATGAGTGAGTCTGCAAGGCTGTAGAGTACTTCGTCTTTTTTGATGGAGTGAGGGTACTGTTTCAGGACTTTGGTGAAGCGTTCAACCGCACCCTGGTAGTTTCCTTTTTTTAAATAGAAGTGTCCCACAAACACTTCATGCCCTGCAATGTGCTCAAGGGCCTCGGACATTTTGCACAGGGCTTTGCCGGTGTAGGGGCTGGTGGGGTACAGATCGATAAGGAGCCTGAACTGCTCAACGGCCTCTTCGGCGAAGGTCTGATCCCTGTCGACCGAGAGGACCTGTGCGAAATTGCACATGCCGGTCATTAAAATGGAATAGGGTACATGCTGGTTGCTGGGGTGCATGCGCCGGAAATTTTCAAAAAAGTGCAGTGCTTCGGTATACTCTTCTTTGCGGTAGTGCGATTCTCCCAAACGCAGTTCCGAAAGCACGGCAAACGGGCTGAGCGGGAATTTTTCACGGACTTTTTCAAAAGCGGGGATGGCGTCAAAATAGTTCCGGCGGTTGAAAAGATCCAGTGCTTTGTTATAAAAATCTTCGGCAGTAGTGGCCTTTTTCGGCTGTGGCGCAGTTACACAGGCACAGCAGAGGCACATACATACGATGGTACAGAGGGTAAACAGTTTTTTCATGGCTTCTTTCTGCCCGGGCGGATGCACTGCCCGGCCCGGTTGTGTTTTTAGCAGGTATGCATCCCGTACAGCCGGGATGCAGCAACGCTTACCGTCAACTGAATAATAATGCATGAACAGCAGTATCTTGTCAAGAAAATGAAATGGAGACGAAGGGAATGGAAGAACTGGTAACCATTATACTGGCCGCAGGAAAAGGTACGCGGATGAAGTCTGATCTGGTCAAGGTTTTGCATCCGGTAGCAGGGATTCCCATGCTGGCATACCCGATTCGCGTGGCCCAGGAGACCGGCTCCAGCAGAATAATCGTCGTTGTGGGGCATCAGCGGGGCAGGGTTGAGGCAGCTTTTCACGACGACTCCATCGTCTATGCCCACCAGGAGGAACAACTGGGCACCGGCCACGCAATAGCGGTGACCGAGGACCTGCTGAAGGGCTATGCCGGCGACGTGCTCATTTTATGCGGTGATGTGCCGCTGATACGTGCTGAAACCATCGACGCTTTCATGAAGGCCCACCGCGGGGCCGGGGCTGCTGTGAGTGTTCTTTCGGTTGTGCTGGACGACCCCTTCGGCTACGGCAGGATAATACGCAATAAAAACGGCGATTTTCTGAAAATCGTCGAAGAGCGCGATGCGGGAGAGCGCCAGCGGAAAGTCCGCGAAATCAACAGCGGCATCTACTGCTGTGACGCCTCTTTTCTGTTCGGAGCTCTGAAGCAGATTAAAACGGACAACGACCAGGGAGAATACTACCTGCCCGATATCATCGGCATCGCTGTGGACGAGGGCAAGCATGTGCAGGCGGTTGAAACCGCAGATTTTCAGGAGGTGCAGGGCATCAACGACCGCGTGGGTCTTGCCGAAGCGGAAAAGGTGATGCGCAGAAGAGTTCTGCTGCACCATATGACGGAAGGGGTGACGATACTCGACCCGGAGGCGACCTACATCGACGGCGATGTTGTTATCGGCAGGGACACGGTTGTGTATCCGGGCACCCATATCAAGGGCGGAACGAAAATCGGTACGGGATGTATTATTGAAGCGGGCTGCGCGATTACCGATGCAGTTATTGGAAATAACGTGCATATAAAAACGGCATGTGTTATAGATGAATGCTGTATTAACGATTCGGTCAGAATCGGCCCGTTTGCCCATCTGCGGCCCCGGACCGTGCTTGAGAAGGATGTGTCGGTGGGCAATTTTGTCGAGATCACCCGTTCGAAAATCGGCAAAGGAACCGGAGTAAACCATCTTACCTATCTGGGTGACGCCGACGTCGGAAAGAAAGTAAATATCGGGGCCGGCACCATTACCTGTAATTTTGACGGAAACCGCAAACAGCAGACGGTTATTGAAGATAACACCTTTATCGGCAGCAATGCGGCGCTGGTGGCGCCGGTTCGTATCAGCCGCGACGCTGTTGTGGGCGCGGGGTCTACCATCACCAAAGATGTTCCTGAAAAGTCACTGGGAGTTGCGCGCAGCCGGCAGCGGGTGTATACGGACGTTCCCGAGCGGCACCGGAGTAAAAGCGGTAAGTAAACAAGTATATTCAACAGGAGAGGGGAAACGATTATGTGCGGTATTGTCGGGTATGTAGGATCAAAAGTTCCGGGATCCGTGCTTGTTGAAGGACTGAAGCGGCTGGAGTATCGCGGATATGATTCGGCCGGTGTTGCAATCTTCGACAACGGCGGTATCAAAATCTGCCGCTGCGAAGGCAAAATTGCCGATCTTGAAAAACGCCTTGTGGACGAACACTTCGACGGCAGCATCGGTATCGGGCATACCCGCTGGGCAACCCATGGGCGGCCGTCGGAAACCAACGCCCACCCGCACTACTATGAAGGTATTGCCGTGGTGCATAACGGCATTATTGAAAACTATCTTGAGTTGAAAACGATGATGATCGAGGAAGGCGGCGTGTTCAGCTCTGAGACGGACAGCGAGGTGCTTTCGCACCTGATTGCCCGATCCATCCGCAAGGGCCTTTCCTTTGAAGATGCGGTCCGGGAGAGTATTTCAATGGTTCGCGGTTCGTATGCCATAGCGGTGCTGTGCGAGAAGGACCCGACCCGCATTATCGCCGCCCGCAACGAGAGCCCGCTGATTTTGGGGGTCGGTGAAAATGAAAATTATGTGGCCTCGGATATTCCGGCCATTTTATCGCATACCCGCAAGATGCTTTTTCTCGACGACGGAGAAATTGCCGTTCTGGACCGGGACGCCTACCGGATTCAAACCCTGGACGGCGAAGCGGTGGAGCGCGAACCGAAGCATATTTCCTGGGACCCGATCATGGCTGAAAAGGGCGGGTACAAACACTTCATGTTGAAGGAGATTTTCGAGCAGCCGCGCGCTATCATCGATACCCTGCGGGGCCGGATCGTGGAAGATACCGGCGACGTTTTCCTGGACGGCGTAACCCTTGATGAGGAAACGCTCAAGCGGATCAACCGTATCTATGTCATTGCCTGCGGTACCTCCTATTATGCCGGTCTGGTGGGCAAATTCATGATTGAAGAACTGAGCCATATTCCGGTGGAGGTCGACCTGGCATCCGAGTTCCGGTACCGCGATCCCCTGGCCGATGAAAATTCCCTGATTGTGCTGATTTCCCAGTCCGGGGAGACCGCCGATACCCTGGCCGCCATGCGCCAGGGCCGTGAAAAGGGAGCCAAGCTGCTCAGTATCTGTAATGTGGTGGAAAGCACCCTGGCACGGGACTGCGACCATGTACTGTATACCCATGCCGGGCCGGAAATCGGGGTAGCCTCGACCAAGGCTTTTACCTGCCAGATGACCGCCCTATTGCTGCTTGCCATGTATCTCGGCCGCACGCGGGGAGATCTCGAGGCCGACCGGGCAAAAGAGTTGATGCAGCATGTGGTGCAGGTGCCGGGGTATGTGGAGGATGTGCTGGAACGGGCAGAAGAGATCAGGGAAATCGCCGAGTTCTATGCCGACGCGGCGGACTTTCTGTATCTCGGCCGGGGCATCAACTACCCCATCGCCCTGGAAGGGGCTCTGAAGCTGAAAGAAATATCCTACATTCATGCCGAGGGATATCCGGCCGGTGAGATGAAACACGGACCCATTGCCCTGATCGATGAAGTGATGCCGGTGGTTACCCTGGTACCGCGGGACAGCGTGTATGAGAAGATCCTCAGCAATATTGAAGAAGTGAAAGCCCGAAAGGGGCAGGTGATTGCGGTTGCCGAGGATGACGACCGGGAGATTGCCGAGCGCGCGGACCATATTATCAAGGTCCCTCACGCCGACACGATCCTGACCCCGTTTATCCTGGTGATTCCCCTGCAGCTCTTCGCCTATTATGTAGCCGACTTCAAGGGTACCGATGTGGACCAGCCCAGGAACTTGGCAAAGAGCGTTACGGTTGAATAAAAATAAAGTATATGAAGGTGCATAGAAAATTGATTACCCCAGTGAATATGTTAAAAACGAGCCTACTTGCCGCAGGGTTGTGCCTGTGCCTGTGCAGCACCGGTGGTGCCGAGTGTCCCAAGGTTGTTACCGGCTTTTCTCTGCTGGACCTGCAGGGTAAAAAGGCGTCCATTTCCTGCGCAGACCATAAGGTGTTGATTATTAATTTCTGGGCAACATGGTGCGGGCCCTGCCGGATTGAGATCCCGCAGCTGAATGATCTGCACCGGGACTATCATGCCCAGGGTGTTAAAGTAATCGGTATTTCTCTTGATTCCATGCGGCCGGAATGGCTGCAGCCGTATGTGAAGGCCCTTAAGATAGCCTATCCTGTATACCTTGGTAAAGCCGAAGAACTGCAGTCAAAACTTTCCATTGTGGGAATCCCGGCAACCCTTGTTATCGACGCCAAGGGTGCCATCCGGCGCCAGCTTGTGGGGTATCACTCCAAGGACGTTATATTGAAGGTGATCCGGGAAATTCTTGATGCAGAACAGAAGAAGAGCTGATCCATGAGTATCTATTTGCGCCTGCTTACCTATGCCCGGCCATATGTCGTTTTTATGGTGCTGTCAGTTGTGTGCATGCTGATCCAGTCCGCTACCACGGCCGGTATTGCCTACCTCGTAAAACCGGCAATCGATGATGTGTTCGTGAAAAACTCCCCCGAAATTTCGGTTCGCGATATCGCCGACTGGCGGAAGGTGTTGCAATTGACGAAAAGCGACGGTCCGGACCTTGGCGGTGAGTTGCTGCGCTCATCCATGAAAAAAGAGGATCTGAAAAAGATCCGCACGGCAAAAGGAGTGGGTTACCTGAGCCCCCGCATGAAAATGTCGGTTGTGTCGGCCTTCAACGCCGTGAAAGACGATCTCGATGTGTATTGCACCCATGCCGGTCGGGTTTCCGTGGAAAAGGGGTCCGACGTCGCACAGAAACTGGCCCCGGTTGTTTCCGAGAAGATTTTCCGGCAGGATGCCTCCGGCGCGTGGACCATAAAGAAGGACCTGAGCGGCCCCGACCGGGACAAGGTGCTGTGGCTCAACATCGCCCTGCTGCGCCAGATGTATCCCGGCATCATCACCAAAAGCAGCCAGAAGGATTTTTCCATGCTCTACGTGATTCCGGTGCTGTTCATTATCGCCTACCTGGTGAAGGGGATGGCCGATTTCGGACAGGCCTATTTTATGGGCTACGTTGGTAATCGTGCGGTCACGGATATCCGGTTCTATGTGTACCGCCATATGCAGACCCTCTCGCTTGCATTTTTCACCAAAACGTCCACCGGCGTGCTCATGTCGCGGGTGGCCAATGATGTGGGCATTCTGCGGCGCTCGGTGTCCGATTCAGTGAAAAAGGTCGTGCAGAGCTTTTTTCTGATTATCGGTTTGACCGCGGTGGCGTTTTACCAGAACTGGAAAATGGCGGCCATCTGTTTTCTGCTTTTGCCCCTGGTGGCCTTCATTATCGTCAAGCTGGGACGCAAAAGCAAACGCTACAGCCGGCGGACCCAGGAGCGTATGGGTATGTTGAGTACCTTTCTTGATGAAACCATTTCGGGCAACCAGACCGTGAAGGCCTTCTGTATGGAAGACTATGAAAAAGGCCGCTTTGTTCAGGAAACCGGTCGGTTGCTGTATTTCAATCTAAAAAACCTGAAAGTATCCGTGCTGGCTTCCCCGGTTATGGGCTTCCTGGGCGGTTTGATGGGGGCCGTTATTATCTACTACGGCGGCTATCAGGTTATCCAGGGCACCATGACCACCGGAGAATTTTCTTCGTTTATCGCCGCAATCGCCATGCTGTACCGGCCCATAAAAGCGTTCAGTAAAGAGAATATCAAAATCCAGCGCGGCATGGCCGCGGCGGTGCGCGTATTTGAGCTGCTGGATATCAAACCCGATGTCACTGAAAAGGAAAACGCCGTTGACCTGCCTCCCCTGCGAGATGAGGTGGCTTTCAGGGATGTGTCTTTTCAGTACGAGGATACCCCGGTGCTGAAAAATATCGACTTTACGGCCCGGGCCGGAGAAGTGGTTGCCATTGTGGGGCACAGCGGGGCCGGGAAAACCACCATTGCCAACCTGCTGCTCCGGTTCTACGATGTGAACGGCGGCGGCATTTATATCGACGGGGTCGATCTCAGGGACGTAACGGTCAAGTCCCTCCGGGACCAGATTGCCTTTGTCAGCCAGGAGACAATCCTTTTCAACGATACGGTCCGTAACAACATTGCCTACGGCAGTCAGTCTGTTTCCGAAGAAGAAATCATCAAAGCCGCCAAAGCCGCATATGCCCACGATTTTATCCAGGATATGCCTGCAGGGTATGATACGGTTGTGGGTGAAAAAGGTGTGCGTATTTCGGGCGGCCAGCGCCAGCGTATTTCCATTGCCCGGGCCCTGGTGAAAGACGCCCCCATCCTGATTCTCGACGAGGCCACCTCGGCCCTTGATACCCACTCGGAAAAAGAGGTGCAGCGCGCCCTTGAAAACCTCATGCAGGGCCGTACCACCTTTATTATCGCGCATCGTTTGGCAACGGTCCGCAACGCCGACCAGATTATGGTGCTGTCCGACGGCGAGATTGTGGAGCGGGGCAGCCATGACGACCTTATGAAACACAGCGGTGTGTACAACCGCCTGATAGAAATCCAGAGCCAATACAAGAAGAAAACAACAAATCTGAATGATATCTGCTGACCAATGAGCACAGCCCGACAGCATACAAAACGCCTTGAGCAGTTTGTCGGTAAAACGCTTCTTGAGGAGCTGGGGTGTCCAGGCCGCCGGTTTACCCTGCAGGAGACCGGGCTCGGCATACATAACCTGGTGTGCTATCTGGATATAGACGGCTACAAGTCGCTGGTGATGAAATGCGTCAGGAAGCGCGACCGCTTTAAAACCCTGCTGGCCTGCTCGGAGCATCTGCGGGCGCAGGGTATCCCCATTCCCGCAACCATATATGTGCGGGAAGACCCCCGGCTGCTGGGCAGGCTGGGGTTTCACCTGATCTGCGAGGAGCGCATTGCCGGCAAGACCCTGTTTGAGCTGGGACGGCCGGACGAGTTGGTTACAGAAGCCGCCCGGCTGTTCGGCAGGCTGCATAGCGTGAAGCGTCGAGAGTGGGGAAAAATCGCCTCCGGCAAAAACGGGGGACTGTACGCCTACCTCAAGAATAAAATTCAGGAAAAACTCACCGAATGGAAGCGTTGTGACCGTGAATTTCCGGCCGATTTTTCCGAGGCTGTTTCCGCGTTTTGCGAGCGGTATGCCCAGGAGGTGGACACCCTTGCATCGTTCAGCCTCTGTCACTGCGACCCCAATCCGGGGAACATCATTGCCGACAGTACCGGTAAGCTGTTTTTGCTGGATACCGACAACATCCGCTACCTGCCCCGGGCAATCGATTATTTCATGCTCAAATTCAATCTTTGTGAGGATGATGAGAGTAAAATGAAACTGTTTGAAGATGCCTATAGGGAGCATCTGTCCGGGGAGGACGATCGTGCATTTACCGTTGCCCGGCCGTTCTTCAAGGTGTATGTTTTTATCACCTTTGCCGCCATGCTGGCCGGGCGCCTGGCTGTGGCGCAGCAGGGTGATCCCTATATGGATGATTATGTACGGTTTCTAAAACGGGCCAAAGAGCAGTTGGTTCAGTGTCTGTATAACTGAGGAGGCTGTTGGAGAATGCTCATCTACGGCGTTGCGTCCTTTTTTAACCAAGTAGCGTTGGGTATTGTCCGATAAATGATTTGATATGACGCAAGCGCCACCCCCTTTTCTTTGCGCGCCAAAGAAAAGGAGGCAAAAGAAAGGCGCCCTGCAACTTGTCCCGCCAAGGGGCGGGATGCCCTCGCGACACGATTTCAGCCGGCGGGTCAACAAACTCGTCCCGACAAGCCGGGCCTCAGACATGTCGACCCTTCAGCCCGTCTGAAATCGCTGCACTCGGCTGCGTTGCAAAGGGACGTATGTTTACTGTTAATAATCAATGTAAAAGTTGTTTACTGATCAATTGGTCATTAATTTTTTAATTAAATACTTTTGCAGCTCTATATTTAGAAAGTGATTTTTTTCACGGTTTTTTGTCTGATATAGAGTGATTAGAATTGAAGAAAACCTCCAACTTGTTTTTTCTTTAGGAGTTTTTTGATCCGGGGAATTGATATTTATAGATGGAAAAGAATAAAAGTATAAAATACAAAAATATGCACATTATTGCCAATAAGGGAGAAATCAATGAAGATATCGGCAATAATTTGCAAAAAATGTGCTATAAGTTTTTCAACAAGCAGCACAAGTTTTCCGTGCTGAAAAAGGGCGCATATAAAACCATTTTGAAAGCCTCCATCGGTGAGACACTCTGCCTGACCAAAGTGTATGAAAACCCGGGCGTCTTCAGGAAAATGAAAGCACTGTTCAAACCTTCGCGGGCCCGGCGCGAGTACGATGCCGCCTGCACTATCGCCGGTCGCGGCATTCCCACGGCAACTCCGCTGTGTATGGCTGAGATGAAACAGGCGGGACTTGTTTCCAAAGGGCTTGTCGTTCTGCCGTTCCTGGAAGAGGCCTGCGAGCTGCGGGACGTTTTTTTTCAGCCGAGCGGTTTTTTACCTGCGGTCCGTCGGCGGATAAGCCGGGACTTCGGTGCCCTGACGGCGTGGATTTTTAAGGAGGGTATTATCCAGAACGATTATTCCCTGAACAATTTTATGGTCCGTAAGGAACAGGACGAGCGCTGGCAACTCTACTTTATCGACTTTGAGCGGGTGGAGATCAAGGAGGGGCTTAACCGGGACGAAAAGCTGGGCCTGCTGGCAAAGCTCAACCGGGTAGGTCGTGAGGGCGGCATGACGGACCGGCTGCGCTTTCTGAGGGGCTACCTTGAGCAAGACCCCTCTATTGCAGGCAACCTGAAAGAGTTTGCCCGGGCCGTCCAGCACAAGACCATGCAGCAGCTGCGCCACGACCTCCAGCGCGGCCGCCTGACCAGCCTGTATACCCATGGCGGATACAACCGGATCCGGCAGGGAAATTATAACGGGCTCATGCGGCAGGGCTTTGATGGTGAGGATATCATTGCCAGGGCTGTTGCCCTTGATGAAAGCACCGGGGCGTCGCATGAGGTTGCCCTGATGTCGGGCGAAAAAGTAAACACCCTCAAAGCGGCCCGGTTTGAAGGTGCAGACGCATCCCGTATGTGGTGTATTATCAGCACCTTTATCGTTGCCGGGCTGCCCCTGCAATTGCCGGACGTTCTGGTTGAAGACGGTGCAAAGGGCTTTCTTTTCTTTCAGCCGGAGGCCTATTCCACTTTAAAAGATTTGGTAGAGATGCCGTCCCACCGTTTTGGGATTGTAGCTGTTGAATTTCCCCAGGAATACGAAGAACTGAAGGCGAGGCTGCTGTAAAACGCTCATCTACGGCGTTGCGGCCATCCTTCGTCACTGCGACGTACTGGTGGTCTCACATTACATGAGAAATTCTACTGTGGCTGTTGCAATACCCGAACCTCCAGCCTGTACTCCCTTCAGCCTCATCAACGTACTAAATAGTACGATTCTTCGGCTTTCGGTCCGTGCAGCCGGTATCTTCGGGCATTTCAGCACCCTCGCAACGAATTCTCACGTAATCTGAGACCATGCGCCTCATTTCTCAGGCTGTCTGCGCCTTGTGCCAAAGCATTACGGCAGCCGCAGTAGAGTGTTTCGCTTGTTTTGGGTCTAGAAGTGGGTATAGCCGGTTGATTTACAAATGTGGCAGACCGTCCGTAGCTCGTTCTTGCTGTTTGCGATCTCTTTTCTGGCTGCAATATAGGCGGGGCTGTTCCAGACTTTTTTAAACCCTTCCTCAAAGGCATTGCCGAACGAATACTTTTCCTGGTAGACCGAGCAGCAGGGCAGCACGGTGCCGTCCCAGTTGATAACGGTCTCTTTCCAGGGCAGGGAACAGAAGTCTTTTTTCTGTTTGGCCTCTTTTTTGTCCAGGTCAAAGGCGCAGTAGCGCGGGTCTTCCGGAATCCAGTCGCGGTCGCGCTCAATTGCCTTTTCAGCGGTCTCGAAAATCTCTTTGCCCATGTCCGTGCGCATTTTGTTGATGCGTATGGATATGCCCATTTCACGTGCCATCTCCCTGGCACGGTCTACCTCGTGCTCATTGTGGCGGAACACATGAAACAGCCAGATAATGCGGGTGTCGCAGCCGGGCAGCCGGTTTTTTTCATCAATGAGCATGCGAATGTTGTCCATAACCGTGGTGTAGTCGCCGCCTACATGGTAGACATCGTAGGTTTCATCGGATATGCCATCGCACGAGACGAACATTTTCTGCAACCCGGCGTCCATCAGCTGGTGGGCGGTGTCGCGGTCGAGGATGTTCAGGTTGGTGCTGATGGTAACCCCCATGCCCAGATCGTGGGCATACCTGATCATGGGCAACAGGTTTTTGTTGAGCAGGGGTTCGCCCCAGTTGTAAAGGCGCACGAGCAACAGGTCGTTTTGCAGTTCGTCGATTATTCTCTTATAGCTTTCAAAATTCATAAAACCCCGGGAAACATCGCCGTCGCGCCGGCCGGTAGGACACAAGGGGCATTTCAGGTTGCAGATGTTGCCGGTTTCTATGGAGATCCTGGTTGGTATATACAGCAGGTGAGCGGATTTCAGTTTTGTCTGAATGGCGCTCATGAGCACATTATATATTTTTTTCGGGCGGAGAATCCTGATTTCTTCCCTGATGCGCTGCCACAATGATGGTTTTTTTGCCATGGTACGGTGTCCTGTTCCGGGGTGAAGACTTCAGCCCATTTCCTATACTATGGTCGCCCCGATTTTGCAAGAACTTATTAATTTTTCTTGTGTTTAATGCGACCGCTTTGGTTATTTTATTGACACGCTATCAGAAACGTACTATTATTTAACATTTACCGTTTTTACTATAATTGGTATAATACCATTTGTTCAATGAAATACGCGAGAGTGGCGGAATGGCAGACGCACTGGACTTAGGATCCAGCGGGCAACCGTGGGGGTTCGAGTCCCCCCTCTCGCATAGATGATGGAGGAAAAAAGCAGCAATGAAAGTAGATATTGCACATGTGAATGATGTTGAACGCCGCATGACGGTGGCAGTGCCGTCCGACAGGGTATCCGGAGAGATTGACAAGGCCTATAAAGAGCTGAAAAAGACGGTCAAGCTGAGAGGTTTTCGGCCGGGAAAGGCCCCCATTTCCATTCTTCAGAAACATTTCAAAGCCCAGGTTGAAGAAGATGTTATCTCTAAAATCGTTCAGGATACCTATCCCAAGGCACTGGATGAAGTGAAAGCCGCACCTGTGTGTCAGCCGAAAATTGAAAACGGCGTGCTTGAAAAAGGCAAGGATTTCTCATACACAGCGGTTTTTGAAATCAAGCCGGACATCGATGTGAAAGACTACGAAGGTCTGGAGCTTGAGCAGGAGAAAATCGAGGTTAATGATGAGGACCTCAACAGGGAGCTGGAAAATCTGCGCAACAGCTGCGCAACCATGAACGATATCGAAGGCCGCGCCGCCCAGAAGGGCGACCATGTGATCTTTGATTTCGACGGAACCATCGGCGGCGAGCCCTATGCCGGCGGGAAAAAGTCAGACTTTTTCCTGGAAATCATGGACGATGCCTTCCTGCCGGGTTTTACCAAAGAGCTTGAAGGCCTGAAAGTCGGAGATTCAAAAGAGTTTTCCATCAGCCTGCCCGAAGACTATTTTGACAAGGATACCGCCGGAAAAACAATCGATTTCTCCGTTTTGATGAAAAACATCAAGGAAAAAGTGCTTCCGGCCCTGGACGATGAATTTGCCAAGGATGTGGGCAGCTACACCGGGCTGGACGACCTGAAAGAAAAAATCTCCGAGCGGCTGAAAATGCAGCAGCAGGAGCAGGCCGACGGCAAAATTCGCGAGAAGATTTTTGACCAGTTGATCGAGAAAAACGAATTCGAGCTGCCCAAATCAATGGTTGAAATGCAGGCCCGCAACATGATCATGGACGTGCAGCAGATGCTCAATCAGCAGGGATTGAAGCTTGAGGACATGGGCCAGTCGGTAGGACAGCTTTTCGAGCAGTACCGCGAGCCGGCCGAGCGCCAGGTCAGGAGCGCCCTGCTTCTGAACGCCATTGCCGACAAGGAAAAACTGGAAGCCACTGCTGAAGAAATTGATGAGAAATATCAGGAAGTTGCCGACCAGGTGGGCCAGGACCTGGCCACGGTCAAGGCCAAGGTTTCCCCTGATATGATTCGGCCCCAGATTCTTGAGAAAAAAGCGCTGGATTTTATTAAGTCTAAAGCAAAAATTACCGAAAAGTAGAAAGGAAGTTGCTCGTGCAGGCATCTAAAACTGTTCACTCTATGAATAATTCTGATATGGCACAGCCCTCAATGCAGCTTGTTCCCATGGTTGTCGAACAGACTAATCGGGGTGAACGGGCATACGATATTTATTCACGGCTTCTGAAAGACAGGATAATTTTCCTGGGAGGCGCTATAGACGACCATGTTGCCAACATCGTCATCGCACAGATGCTTTTCCTTGAATCCGAAGATCCGGAGAAAGATATCCACATGTATGTCAACTCACCGGGAGGACACGTGACCGCCGGAATGGCTATTTACGACACAATGCAGTATGTCAAGTGCCCGGTGTCGACCCTTTGTTTCGGCCAGGCCGCCAGCATGGGCGCGGTGCTGCTGGCCGCCGGTGAAACCGGTAAGCGTTTTGCGCTGCCGCATTCGCGTATTCTGCTGCACCAGCCCATGGGTGGCTTCCAGGGCCAGGCTACCGACATCGATATCCATGCCCGGGAAATCATCAGGATGCGCGAAGAGCTGGAAGAAATACTGGTGAAGCATACAGGCCAGAAAATGGAGCAAATTCACAAGGATACGGAACGGGATTTCTTCATGAGTGGCGAGCAGGGCGTAGAATATGGTATTATAGATAAGGTAATTACCTCACGGGAAACAGCTTAACACAAGTAAGGGGTAACTATGGCAGGTAAAAAAAGCTCAGGCAAGGGAAGCCATCTTTTCTGTTCCTTCTGCGGCAAAAGCCAGGAGGAAGTGAAAAAGCTCGTTGCCGGACCATCGGTCTATATTTGCGACGAGTGCATAGAGCTCTGTAACGACATTATCGCCGAGGAGCAGGAACGCGAAGCCCTGGCAGGAGGCCAGACCACCGTTCCCAAACCCCATGAAATCAAGAAGTTTCTCGACCAGTATGTTATCGGACAGGACAAGGCCAAGAAGGTGCTGTCCGTTGCCGTGTATAATCACTACCGCCGCATCGACTATCGCCGCACCAAGGAAGACGTTGAACTGCAGAAGAGCAACATTCTGCTGATCGGGCCCACCGGCACGGGCAAGACCCTGCTGGCCCAGACCCTGGCCCGCATTCTGCACGTGCCCTTTACCATCGCCGATGCAACCTCGCTGACCGAGGCCGGCTATGTGGGCGAAGATGTTGAAAACATCATCCTGAGCCTTTTGCAGGCCGCGGACTACAATATTGAAAAAGCTTCGCGGGGCATTGTGTATATCGACGAAATAGACAAAGTGTCTCGTAAGTCGGACACCCCCTCAATCACCCGCGACGTTTCCGGCGAGGGTGTGCAGCAGGCCCTGTTGAAAATCATCGAAGGCACGGTTGCCAATGTACCCCCCAAGGGCGGCCGCAAGCATCCCCAGCAGGATTTCCTGCAGGTGGACACCTCCAACATCCTGTTTATCTGCGGCGGGGCTTTCAACGGCCTGGAGTCGATCATCGAGCAGCGCACCGGCAAGAAAACCATCGGGTTCGGGGCCGAGATTAAACAGAAGCGTAAAAAGAGCATCGGCGAAACCCTGGCATCCATCCAGCCTGAAGATTTGATGAAGTACGGCCTGATCCCCGAGTTTGTGGGCCGATTGCCCGTGCTGGCAACCCTGGATGACCTCGACCAGGATGCCCTGATCGAGATCCTGACCACCCCGAAAAACGCTTTGACCAAGCAGTATGAAAAACTTTTCGAGTTCGAAAACGTAAAGCTGCGATTCAGCAACGAAGTGCTGAAGGCGGTTTCCGATCTTGCCATGAAGCGCAAGTCGGGGGCCAGGGGGCTGCGGGCCATCCTGGAAGACGTGATGCTTGAAATCATGTATGACCTGCCTTCCCGCAGCAATGTGGAAGAGTGTATCATCAGCGAAGAGGTTATTACAAAAGGAGCAAAACCCATTATTGTGTATGGGAAAAAGAAAGAGTCGGCCTAATTGACACGCGCTGAGTTATGAGCTAAGTTTGAAAGTAGTAACGGCAGAAACCGGTGTGCTCATATACTCAGCTTTTTTGTGCTTGGAGGAAATTGTCCAGTGATATTTAAATCGCAACGATCGGCTGCAGCAAACTATATGATGCTTCCCCTGCGGGATATCGTGGTTTTTCCACATATGATTGTGCCTCTTTTCGTGGGCCGTCAGCGCTCTATCAGTGCGGTGGAAAAAGCCTTGGAACGGGGCAAGAACATATTCCTGTGTACCCAGAAGGACGCATCGGTGGACAGTCCCACCGAGGACAATATTTTTCCCATCGGTACCCTTTCCACCATCCTGCAGATGCTGAAACTGCCCGACGGAAGCATCAAAGTGCTGGTAGAGGGAAAAAAACGCTGCCGGATCAAGAAGTTCCTGCACGAGGACGAAGGTTTTGCGGCCGAGGTGGAAGAAATCGAGGACCTGTCGGCCGAAAAGCAGGAATCGAAGGCCCTGCAGCGGGTGGTGTTGCAGTCGTTTGAAAACTATATCAAGCTCAACAAGCGCATCTCCAAGGAAGTGCTTTCAAATGCCTCTTCCGTAGAGGATACCTCAAAGCTGTCGGACATCCTGGCGGCCCAGCTCCAGCTCAACATAGAAGAGAAACAGCAACTTCTTGAAACCATCGACGTCAAGGAGCGGCTGGAAAAGATTTACACCATCATGGAATCGGAGATGGAAATGTTGCGCACCGAGCAGCGCATCAAGAACCGGGTCAAGAAGCAGATGGAAAAGACCCAGAAGGACTACTACCTCTCCGAGCAGATGCGGGCCATCCAGAAAGAGATGGGCGACAAGGACGACCGCTTCAGCGAGATCAACGAGCTTGAGGAAAAACTGAAAGAGAAAAAAGGCATCTCAGAAGAGGCCTACACCAAGACCGATAAAGAGATCAAGAAGCTTAAAATCATGCCGCCCATGTCGGCCGAGGTCAATGTGGTCAGGAACTACATCGACTGGATACTGGCCCTGCCGTGGGGAGATAAGTCGGAACTGAAGATGGACCTGGACGAGGCTGAAAAAATCCTCAACGAGGACCACTACGGCCTGAAAGACCCCAAGGAGCGCATTGTCGAGTACCTGGCGGTGCAAAGCCTGGTGGAAAAAATCAAGGGGCCCATTCTGTGTTTCGTGGGACCTCCGGGTGTGGGAAAAACGTCCCTCGGTAAGTCTATTGCCCGGGCAACCGGCCGCAAATTTGTTCGGCTGTCTCTTGGCGGCGTGCGCGATGAGGCCGAAATCCGCGGCCACCGGCGTACTTATATCGGGGCGTTGCCGGGCAAGATCCTGCAAAGCCTGAAAAAAGCCGGAACCGACAACCCGGTGTTCCTGCTGGACGAAGTGGACAAGATGAGCATGGACTTCCGCGGCGACCCCTCTGCGGCGCTGCTGGAGGTTTTGGACCCGGAGCAGAACAACTCCTTTAACGATCACTATATCGATGTAGACTACGACCTTTCCCAGGTCATGTTCATTACCACGGCCAACACCCTGCAGGGCATACCCCCGGCACTCCAGGATCGCATGGAGATTATCCGGATTCCCGGCTATATGGAGAGCGAGAAGCTCACCATTGCCAAAAATTACCTTGTGCCCAAACAGTTGGAAGCAAACGGTTTGGAAAAAGAAAACATTGAGTTTTCAGACAATGCCATCCTGCATATCATACGGCACTACACCAAGGAAGCCGGCGTTCGTAACCTGGAGCGCGAGCACGCCTCCATCTGCCGCAAGGTTGCCACCGAGGTTGTGCGCCACGGCAAGGACACCAAGGTGAAGGTGGACAAACACGCCGTTGAGAAATATCTCGGGGTGCCCAAGTTCCGCTACGGCACCGCCGAAGAAAAGAACAAGATCGGCATCACCACCGGCCTGGCCTGGACCGAGGTGGGCGGCGAGCTGCTTATGATTGAGGTGACAACCATGCCCGGCAAGGGCGACCTTATCATCACCGGTAAGCTGGGCGATGTTATGAAGGAATCGGCAAGGGCCGCCATGAGCTATGTGCGTTCACGCGGACAGCTTTTGGGCCTGCCCAAGGAGTTCTACCAGCAGATCGATGTGCACATTCACGTGCCCGAAGGCGCCATCCCCAAAGACGGCCCGTCTGCGGGTATCGCCATTACCACCTCAATCGTATCGGCCCTGACCCGCATGGAGGTTTTTAAAGACGTTGCCATGACCGGCGAGATCACCCTGCGCGGCCGCGTGCTGCCCATCGGCGGTCTCAAGGAGAAAATTTTTGCCGCGCACCGTGGTCTTATTTCAAAGGTGATTATCCCCAAGGAGAACGAGAAAGACCTGAAGGACATCCCCGAGAAGATCCTGAAAAAGATCGAGGTTGTCATGGTGGAGCATATGGACGAGGTGCTCAAGCAGGCCCTGGATATTGAAGACCCGGAAAATTTCCTGAAAGAAAGCGAGCAGGGCATACCGGGCTTTTTTCCTGAAGAGCCGGCTCCCGAGCAGGATATGCCCACCCACACGCCGCAATAACAGGGGCCGCATAAAAAAACATTCGAAACAACCATTTCATGGTTGACAGCGCCAGCTCAATGGTGTATAAAGTTTAAATTTACTTATTTGGGCGGTTAGCTCAGTTGGGAGAGCATCGGCCTTACAAGCCGAGGGTCATTGGTTCGAGCCCAGTACCGCCCACCATTTTTTGATACAGATTTACGCGGGGGCGTAGTACAGTTGGTTAGTACGCCGGCCTGTCACGCCGGAGGCCGCGAGTTCGAGTCTCGTCGTCCCCGCCAGCTATTAAAAAGGGATTTACCTTTCGGTAAATCCCTTTTTTGCGTTGTGAGATTATTTTGTAGCTGTACCGGAGCGTTCGTCAAGTTGGGGGGAGTTTCAGTTTGACTCCACAGGCTACCCCATTTAGCGGTACACTTCTTTACGGTGGGCAATTCTGTATATGTTTACAACTTTCTTTTTATCATCAATTTCATATAGTATTCTGTATGATCCTATCCTGATGCGCCATTGTGACTTTCCACCAACAAGTTTTTGAGAATTATGAGGCCGGGGATCATCATACATCCCAAGTATCACACGTTCAAATTTATCAAGATTTTTGCCTGAAAAGCCGTCGAGGTCTTTTTGTGCTTGCGGCATGATAACAACAGAATAGCGACTCACGAGGCCGCTCCGGATTTGCGGCGGTTTGTAAAATAGTTTTTAGCAGATACGGGGCTTCCTTTTGCTTTTTTTGCTTTTTCAATCAACGCTATATCAATAAGGTCATTGCGCAGTTTGGTATCTGCAATTATTTTTTCAAGGAATGCTTTTTTTTCATTGCTTTTCAATGCTTTAAAAGCTGTAAAAAAAACTTCAGCCGTTGCCTGGCTCGTTTTCATGTCAACACCTCCTTAATACTATATATTTATAAAAATAGTATAATTTGTTTGAGAAGCATTTCCAAGTTTTTTATTATGGCCTATTTTTCGTAGCTGCACTAAAGCGTGCGTCAAATCGGGGGAGAGGTCCAATGCAGGTGTTTAGGCCCGGGGCAGTGTAATGTAAAAGGTGCTTCCCTGGCCTGGCGTGCTTGTCACCCGGATAGAGCCGCCGGTTTTTTCAATAAACTCTTTACACAAAATCAGTCCCAAGCCGCTCCCTTTTTCACCGGCGGTACCCTCAGTGGTATGCTGCATATCTATTCTGAACAGCTTTTCACATGCATCTTCTGGAATACCGACTCCCGAATCTTCAACAGACAGCTCAACGTCCGTTCCTTTTGTTCGGGCCGCCACCTGCACCCGGCCCCCCTCGGGGGTAAACTTGATTGCATTGACGATTATATTGTGCAGCACCGTATCGACCATGTTCCGGTCGGCCCGGACACGCAGCCCCCCTGTCTCTGCGGCAGTCAGGGCAATGTTCTTGGTTCCGGCCGGTATCCTTCCCAGGGATGCCGCACTTTGCAGCAGCGTATTGACATCAATTTCTTCCAGGGTGACTTTCAGCCGCCCGGTCTGGGACCGCCCCCATTGCAGCAGGTTTTCCAGTAGTGCAACAATCCGTTCGGTGGCATCCAACTGCATCCGGACCCACTCCCGCTTCCTTTCATCGTCAGCGGTATCGAACTTGTTCAACAGCAGGTCCGTAAGATTGTTCAGGGAGCTTACTGGATTAAGAAGATCGTGGGCGATGATGGAAAAAAACTTATCTTTAGCAGCATTCATCTCATGCAGTTGCTCGCGGGTCTGTTTCAGTTCCAGGTGGGTCCGTACCCGGGCAAGTAACTCCGCACTGTTGAACGGTTTGCAGACATAATCGACGGCGCCGGCCTGCAGCCCCGTGACAGTGCTGTCGCTATCGGTTTTGGCGGTCAGGAAGATGACCGGGATATCCCGGGTAGCCGGGTCCTGCTGCAACTGCCGGCAGACCTCGAAGCCGTCCATTTCCGGCATCATAACATCCAGCAGGATCAAGTCGAAAGGGGTTGCCCGCACCTGTTCCAGGGCGGCTTTGCCGCTCTGTGCGAAGGCCGGTTGATATCCCTCGTCCTGCAATATGCCGGCCGCTACCTGAATGTTTTTGGGAACGTCGTCAACAATAAGAATTCGTGGTTTTCGCTCAGAGATATTCATAGCCGCTATTCCTTCGGATGAAGCGCTTTAACCTGCTCAACCAGTCTGGGGTACCGGTCCAGCAGTCGGTTCATTTCATCGATGTTGAAACTGCCGGCTGTGGCCTGTATGTCCTGCCCGTACAAAGCCAGGAGGTCCAGATCGTACTGCTTTCCCAGGCTCTCGATCTGTTTTCCAAAATCGCCGATCTCGTTGAAAAAACCGCGCTGCCGGACGTTTTTGCAGGTATGCTGAAACTCTGTTTCCAACATGTTGATGATTTCCGGAAGCCGGGCAACGGTGTCTGGCGGCAAATCCTGCACATCGCGTTTGTCTTCAAGGGTACCGCCGACGGTTGTTCCAGTCGTCCGCAAGAAAAGCGCCAGTTCACGTACCAGCACCGCCTGCTCTACCGGCTTTACTAGGAATCCGTCAAAACCGCTCCGGGTGATCCTGTCCCGGTCCTCCTTCATTCCCGATGCCGTAAAGGCAATCACCGGGACGGTCTTAAGCCCGTCAGTCTGTTTCAACTGTTCCAGGGCGCTGTAGCCGTCCAAAACCGGCATCTTGATATCCATAATGATAAGGTCGGGCCGATAGTTGGCGGCCAGTTCCAGGGCCTGCCTGCCGTCTTCAGCCTCCAGAACATTCAAGCGGGTATCCTGGAGAAATTCCTTTACCAGCCTGCGGTTGTCTTCAACATCATCGGCCACCAGCACAGTCGCGTTTTCAAAGGCAACCGCATCAGGCAGAACGGGTGACTCCTGAGTAGGTCGGGGCTGACCGTCCGCAACAGCAACATTATGAAAAACGATTTCAAACCGGCTCCCTGCTCCTACACGGCTGGAAACGGAAATGGTACCGCCCATCATCTCGACCAACCGCTTTGAAATGGCCAGGCCCAGCCCTGTGCCGCTGTATTTTTGGGCAGTGCGGCCGTCCTGCTGTTTAAATACATCGAAAATATCGGCGAGGGAATCCTGCGGAATACCGATACCCGTATCCTCAACCGCAATGAGCAGGTCGAGCACGTTGCTCCGCCCCGGTCCGGACATGTTCCGAAGGCTCAGGTCTATGCGTCCGCTGTCGGTAAACTTAACAGCATTACCTACAAGGTTGAAAAGAACCTGCCGTAAACGCACTTCATCCAGAAGCAGGCCCGGGGGCAGGGCCGGATCGATGTCTGCCTGAAAGGCAAGGTCTTTTTCCTCCAGTTTCAGGGAGAAAATTTGCCGCACCTCTTCGATCAATCCCGCCGGGCTGACCGGCTCATAGTGCAGCTCCATCTTGCCGGCTTCGATCTTGGACAGGTCGAGGATATCGTTGATCAGTGTCAAAAGGGTTTTTCCACTGGATGAGATCGATGCAAGGTAACTGCGCTGCTTGTCTCCAACGACTGCGGAATCGAGAAGACCGGCAAACCCCAGGATGGCGTTCATAGGGGTGCGGATTTCGTGACTCATGTTGGCCAGGAATTCACTTTTGGCGTGGTTGGCGGCCTCGGCTTCCACTGCCAACTGCCGGGCCCGGTTTAAGGCGATTTCCAGCTCCTGTTGCTGTTTTTGCAGCGCGGCTGTGCGGTCGGTCACCAGTTCTTCCAGGTGGTGCCGGTGCTGCTCCAGTTCGCCGTCACGCTTTTGTATTTCATCGAGCATCTCATTGAACCCGTCGATAAGCACCCCGATCTCATCCCGGCCGGTTTTCTCGGCCCGGGCCGAATAGTCTTTCTCCTGGGAAATCGTGCGGGCCGTCCGGGTCAACTGCAAAATCGGCTCGGAGATGATCCTCTGAAGTTTAACCGAAAGCAGCAGCGCTACAATAGAAACCACGGCAATGATCCCGGCCATGATTCCACCCGACTGCCAAATGCGCGATCTGATCTCTTCCAAATCATACTGAATAAAGACGGTCCCGATTTTGTCCTGTTCCAGGTCTATCTGCTGGAAGAGGTGCAGAAAACCGCCTTGTAAGAAATAGCCGGTTGCCCGGACCGCAGGCAGGGACGCTTTCTCCCCCGGGCCTGTCCGCTGATAGGAAGCAAAAACGTTTCCCCCACGGTCGTAAAGACAGGCGGCATAGACATGGGGTTTGGCCCGCAGGGCCTGCAGGTTCTTTTCGGCGGTGCGCCGGTCGTTAAAGACCAGGGCCCCCGAACTGTTGATGCCGATGACTTCGGCAAGGCTGGAAAGGTCGTCGACGATTCCCTGGCGGAACGTAAGGATGTCCTTGGTTTCAAAGGCAATTGAGGCCAGCAGAACGGTCACGCCGCTGGTCAGCATCAATATGAGCAGCAGTTTGCGTGTAATGGAGAGGTTCTGAAATAATGTCATGGCCGCCTGCGGTCCTCCCTGATGATTTCGGCCGACATGAGAACCTGCGATCCCAGCTCCAGCCCGGCCCGCCCGGCGGCATCAAGGTTCACTTCAAAGCGCAGGTTCCCCTTCTCGTTGAAGAAATTGATGATCCCGCCCATCTGCGTAAAGCCCGCGGTTTCACCGATGGTCAGTATCCGGTTCTGCTCGGCCGCCAGGAGGCTTTCGCGCACCACGGCCTTGTCCGT
>JANQGV010000238.1 GCA_028282925.1 Thermodesulfobacteriota bacterium | reverse complement strand
GCGGGTCCTGTATCGGGAACTGCCCCAACCGTGCCATTGTGCGCCGGAGCGAAACCGAGGTTGCCGTAACCGATATGTGCTGCGATTGCGGCATGTGTGTCGGGTATTGCCCGGTCAGCGCCATCGGAGGCGGACCTGAAAAGGTTGTGCGGGACACAAAAGTCTTGAGTGCCGCCTTGGAGGAAAAGCTGCATCTGTCAAAAAAGTGTGCGGCCATGAAATTTGTCGATTCAATGCCTGACGAAGTTCCCGTTGAGAAGGGGCCGCATTTCTGGTGCGCCATGTGCGGTGATGTGTTCGACGGCCAGGCCGAATCGCTTGTATTTACCGCAGCCGCAAGTACCTGCGGTGGATGTGCCAACATCGGCCTGGGGGCCGTCAAGGTGGGACGCGAAGAGTTTATCGGGGCCATCGAAACCAATACAGTGGGCCCGAACAAGCTGTTTGCAACCAAGTATGCCATGACCAAAAACAGGGACGCTTTCCCGCAATTCCCCAAAATAGCAAAGGGAATGATCATCGGTCCGCTGACGCAGATTGAAAGGCCCGATCTTGTCATGTTCCCGGTTACCCCGGAGCATCTGTGCAAAATTGCAACGGCATTTTCTTTTGAAACAGGGGAGGTCATCACCGGCTATGCCGGAAAGTCTACCTGCCTGATGACCATATCGAGACCTCTTACGGAAAACCGTCCGGTTTTCTGTGCCGGAGATCATGGCGGCAGAATGTTTATGCGGCTCGATCCTTCAGAAATGCTGGTGTGCTTCCCGTTTAGTCTGATTCCGGGCCTTGTAAAAAACCTTGATAAAACCGTGTATGCAGAATAGCGGGTATATGATATAACTATCTGCCATGAAAACCACGAATGCAGATAAAGTATACTGGCACGGAAAAATAGTATCGGTTCAGCCTCGCATCAGGTTGCTGCGTTCCTTCGATGAGCGCAGCCATAACTATATGGGTTATATGCTGCGTGTGGACGGCACCATCGGCGGAGAAAAAAGGCGGTTTACCATCGGAATAGGCAAGGGCGCCCAGGAAAAACATGTATTTCGCGTTGGGGATACCGTGGGTGCTGAATCATGCCCGGTGCAGGACCCCCGCACCGAAACTGTTGAGTTTTACAAAACCAGCAAAATTAAAATATCGGGACGGGCGGTCAGGCAGTCCGTTGAGCCGCCCCCCTGGACCGGAGAGACGCCTGATCTTCCGACTTACCGTCAACGTGGACACCGGCGCCTTGATGCCGATACCTACGAGTCGCAATGCCTTTCCTGCATATGGGGCTGCCGCATGCCGGTTGAAGTAACCGTTGATAAGTGGAAACCCCATATCAAAGAGTACCGGGTCGAAACCGTCTGCTACGGCCCCAAATCATGCCCGTTGTATGTGGCAGGCCCGGCCATACGCGTACCTGGAAAGGACGGAACAGTCTGGGAAGAAGATGACCGGGTTGATGAGGAAACTACGGCGCACCGCTCCCCCGATGAATAGCAGGCAGTTGAAAAAGATCCATCTGCGCCCTTTTTGAACTACCTGTTACGCGATAAATTACCTGAATATACTATCTGTTTTTCTCCCATCTCCAGCCTGCCGACCTGCACCACTTGTAAGCCTTTTGTTTTTGTATACCCTCTGTTTTTATTCATATTTTTAGAGGCATGAATTTTACGTATAAATAACTGATTTTACAGCATTATACTTGACACAAGCCTTTGCATGCAATATACTGAACCGCTTATACAATTAACTTCCGGCTCACCGGCGCCTTGAACCGTCACTGAGGCAGACCGAATTTGCACTGAAGAAACAGGAAGTTACCGAAAACGTGTATTATTAAGAGAGGCAATCGTGAATATCAGCAACGAAGAAAAGATCGCACTTTTCAAAAAGATGATCGAAATCCGGCTCTTTGAAGAGAAAACGGAGACGCTTTACCATGAGGAACTTGTCCCGGGTTTTGTGCACCTGTCAATCGGGCAGGAAGCCTCCACCGTGGGAAGCTGTTCGGCACTGCAGCCGGATGATTATATTATTTCGACCCACCGCGGTCATGCCCACATTCTTGCCAAAGGCGCCGAGCCCAAATACATGTTTGCCGAACTGTTCGGGCGGACCACCGGGTACTGCAAGGGCAAAGGCGGCTCCATGCACATTGCCGATTTTTCCAAGGGCATTCTCGGCGCCAACGGTGTTGTCGGCGGCGGTTTCCCCATTATGGTGGGGGCCGGCTTTTCCTTCAAACTGCGCAAGACGAAGCAGGTCGGCATGGTGTTTTTCGGCGACGGCGCTTCCAACCGTGGAACGTTTCATGAGGCCGTCAATATGGCGGCCGTGTTTGACCTGCCCATCGTGTTCGTCTGTGAAAACAATATGTATGCATCCACATCACCGGCTGAAAAAATGGTTTCCGGCGGCTCCATTGCCGGTCGCGCCCATGCCTACGGCATACCGGGCTACATCACCGACGGCAGCAATGTGCTTGATGTCCGGGCTGCGGTGCAGGAAGCCGTAGACCGGGCCCGGGAAGGCAAGGGACCCACCATTGTTGAAACAGAAACGTATCGCTACAAGGGACATTTTGAAGGCGATAAACAGAAATACAGAACGCAGGATGAAATTCATACCTACCGGATGAACCGCGACCCCATCGACCGGTTTCAGACCCAGCTCATTGAGGAAGAAATTCTGACCGAGGAAGCGGCAACGGCTATCTGGGATGAAATACGGGCATCCATCGAAGCCGATGCCCAGTATGGATTGGACTCGCCCCTGCCTGAACCTGAAGATGCATTGAACGATTTGTTTGTTAACCCGTAAGGAGAAAGCATAATGGGAGTTAGAGATCTTTCCTGTTCCCTGGCCATGGCCGAAGCCCTCGGCGAAGAGATGGAACGGGATGAAACCATATTTGTTCTGGGCGAAGACCTGGTTGCACACGGCGGCATATTCGGACAGTTCAGAGGATTGCCGAAAAGATTCCCCGACCGCATAATCGATACACCCATTTCGGAAACCAGCATCGTGGGTGCCGGTGTGGGCGCCGCCCTGACCGGCATGCGGCCGCTTATCGACATGCATTTTGCCGATTTTATCACAACCGCCATGGACGAGATCGTCAACCAGATGGCCAAAATCCGCTATATGTTCGGCGGTCAGGCCAAGCTGCCCCTGGTTTTATGGGCTCCCGACGGCGGCGGCATTCACGCTGCGGCACAGCATTCGCAATGTCTTGAAAGCTGGGTTGTCCACACTCCCGGTCTCAAAGTGGTTACGCCCTATGAGCCTGCCGATGTAAAGGGTCTTCTTAAAGCGGCCCTGCGCGACGATGACCCGGTTATCTTTTTTCAGCACAAGCGCCTGTTCAACTGGACCGGCCCGGTATCCGAGGAAGAAGAAATTCTTATACCGCTGGGCAAAGCCTGTGTGAAACGGCCCGGTAAGGACATCACCATTTTGACCTATTCCCGTATGACCTACGAGTGCCTTGAAGCTGCAAGAGAGCTTGCCAAAAACGGCATTGAAGCCGAAGTTATCGACCTGCGGACCTTGAGCCCCCTTGATTTTGATCTGATTATCAAGTCGGTCAAGAAAACACAGCATGCCATGGTTGTGCATGAAGCCTGTGTGACGGGCGGGTTCGGCGCTGAAATTGCCGCCCGGATCAGCGAAGAACTGTTTGAGGTACTCAAGGCCCCTGTCGTTCGGGTCGGCGCTAAAGACGTTCCCATGCCGTTCAGCCCGGTCATGGAAAAGTTCGTACTGCCCCAGGTCGAAGACATCCTGGCCGGGGTCGATAAAGTTCTGAAACGCACATAGCATGTCGGCCGCACCCACTCTCCGTGTGCGGCCGCATTTTTTTCTCCCCGCCACATTCCGATCTTTATGCTTATCGCCCTTTCTTTCCCATGTAAGCGCTTTGCCTTCTGAAAAATATGCCGCATACCCTTTCAATTTTCATAATTTTGTGTAATACATCTACTATAATCCAAAAAATCTAAAATGGGGAGCGTGGCATGGGCATTGTGCGTCAGTGGTGGTATGTCGTGGCAGGTTTTTTAGTGCTTTTAAGCGTTCCTCAAAGCGTTTCAGCCGCGTCTCACTGGCAGGACAACGCAACGGTTACCATCGTCAATGGGAAAGTAAAGGGACGTGAGGACGCTTTTGAAACCTGGGTTTGGAAAGCACTACCCTATGCCCGTCCGCCGGTAGGCGAACTGCGCTGGCAGGCACCGCTTGATCCTGAGCCCTGGTCGGATGTCCTTGAAGAAACCGCTTTTTGCAACATGTGTCCGCAATATGCAACCGGTCTGTTCGATAATGGTAGTTCCCAGATCACTGTCGGCGATGAAGATTGCCTGTATTTGAACATCTGGCGGCCACGGTCGGGTGCAACAACATTGCCTGTTTATTTCTGGATCCATGGCGGCAGCAACAAACAGGGCTCGGCCGATCCCTATGATTCCTCAGTTATTGCGGGTACGGAAAACATGGTTGTGGTAACCATCAATTACCGGCTGGGGCCCCTGGGTTGGTTCACCCATCCTGCGTTTCGGGACGGGACCGACGAGGCAAACAGTTCGGGCAATTTTGCGCTTCTTGATATTATCAAGGCCCTTGAATGGGTACGCGACAATATCGAGGCATTCGGCGGCGATCCAGGTAATGTAACCATTTCCGGTCAATCGGCAGGGGGAGTAAACGTATTTTCCCTGATGATATCCCCCCTTGCATCGGGGCTTTTTCACCGGGCCGTATCAATGAGCGGGCAGTTGCAACCCGATGCCATGAGTGACGGCGACGCCTATGCCGATTCCGTCATAGAGGCCCTTCTTGTAGCTAATGGAACGCCTGAAGAACAGGCGGCAACTGCCAGAAAAAACATGACTAATAAGGAGATTCGTGATTTCATGAGGGCGCAAAACGCAGAAGAGCTTTATAGTGCAATACAGGAGCTTGACGGCAATCCCGACATCTTTGCCGACGGTGCCGTAATCCATGCCGACGGCCCCGATGCCCTTGATGATCCGGCAAACTATAACCAGGTACCCATCATAATCGGCAGTACGTCTGAAGAGGCAAAGCTGTTTATGTTTATGGCAGGGCTGCATAAAACATGGGGAAACGTATTGTACCAGGGGTTTGCCAAACAGGGAACCCGGGCGGCGCGCAGTATCGGTATGGACAGCCTGGCAGATAAAATGGGCTCTCATGCACGTCAGCCGGGTGTATACTCCTATATTTTCACCTACGGGCAGTACCGTGCATTTGGATACAATGCTTGGCCCACAAGCAAAGGGCCGACGTTCACCAAAAGCTGGGCCCTGGCTCTCGGCTCGTTTCATGCCCTTGACATTCCCTTTCATTTCGGCCTGATCGGCTCGTTTTCACTGTTCAATTTGGACGAGCTGCTTTTTCGGGAAGATAACCGGGCAGGGTACGAGGCACTGTCGGATGCTATGATTTCATATACGGCGCAATTCGCCCGCACCGGTGATCCCAACACCGAGGGACTTCCGCAGTGGGCCGGGTGGTCGACGGAAAATGGCGCAAAAAAGTTTCTCCTTTTTGATGCGGATGATGATGGGTATGTAATTGAGATGGCCGAGGATGTTCCGTAGGAGACTGAAGGAGAACGTTCATCTTCGGCGTTGCGCTCAGCCTGCGTCACTGCGACGTACTGTTAGTCCCAAACCAAACGAAGAATTCTACTGCGGCTGCTCTCATCTCACCAGCCATTGTGATTGTTAACGGCTATAGAATACTGAAAATTATTCTAATCTTCCCAGTCCCAGAAAAAGTCTTTATTGGTTAATTCCTGTTCTTCTTCGGGTTCATCCTGTTTCTGCATTGCAGGCGGTAAGTCCCTGGTATTGTTATAGAAATAGTCTATCTGGTCTTCAAGATCCTCGGTCTGCTCGGCCCAGTACTTGTCGGTACCGAAATGGGGGAATGCCGCCGGAAATGCGGGGTCCTCCCAGCGCTTGGCAATCCAGGCCGCATAGCGCACAAAGCGCAACGCCCTGAGCGGTTCGATGAGTCGCAGCCAGGCCGAATCGAAATCCCGGAACTGGCGGTAGGCATCAAGGAACAGTTCACGCTGGCGCAGCCCTTCCTGGTCCCGGGCCGGAACGAGCATCCAGACATCCTGCACCGCCGGTCCGCTCAAGAAGTCGTCAAAATCAAGGAAAAACCAGCCTTGGTCCCCCTTCAGCAGATTACCGTGATGGCAGTCGCCGTGGATACGGTGGAAAGGAACGTCTGCGCACAGGGAATCGTATATGTCCACAATTTCATGTACTGCCGTGCGATAGCGTTCGCGCACGTTTTGGGGCAGAAAATTGTTTTCTTCAAGAAAGGCAAGGGGTATCAGGCCGTAGGTTTCGCCGGTAAGCTTCAAGCGATGTTCGGCCGTTTTTGTAACGCCCAGGTTATGTATGCGGGCCAGCAGCCGTCCCAGTATCTGCAATGCCTGGTCTGTGTGTTCGTCGGCCGCCCGACCGCCGGTCCGGGGCCAGATGGCGTAATACAGGCTGTTTATTTCATGCAGGGTAGAGCCGTCACTGAAACGCAGGGGTGCGCACACCGGAATTTCATCGTCCTGGAGTTCCAGCAGAAACCGGTGTTCTTCCAGGATCTGATCTTTTGTCCATCTCCCCGGGCGATAGAACTTGCCCACAATATGGGAGCCGTCGTCCAGCCTCAGATCGTACACCCGGTTTTCATAACTGTTCAGGGCCATGCAGTGCCCGGTCGGCTCAAAACCGCTCTTTTCAACCGCCGTAAGTACGGTATCCGGCGTGAGGTTGTAGAAAAAATTACTCATTTTAAACGCCTGTCTGAATAGTTGTTTTTAAGTCGAAACAGTATACCATTTTTTAGGCCGGGCTGCATACTCTTAAACGGGTGCTGTAAAGAGGGCATTGTTTGGGTGGTGAAACACAGTGGCATGCTTGTTTGTTTAATTATATTGTAAAAACGTATGATTCTTTGCTTGCATGCCGGTGATGTTCGTTTGTAGTTTGCTTGCAGCAGCCTTTATCTTCAGATGTTGCTGTGATATAATGTGACATTTACACATACGGCGGACCATCTGTTCCTGAGTCCGGAATCCAGGTAAACCGCAAAAGACAAAGGCTGTAACATGGAAGAACAAAAAAAGATCTATAAACCCGAGGGTGTCTGCACGCGCAAAATCCAGTATACCGTAAAAGACAATAAGCTCCACAACGTGAGATTTATCGGAGGCTGTCACGGCAATACCCAGGGGCTCTCCCGGTTGCTCGAAGGCATGGAGGTTGACGAGGCCAGGAAACGGCTTACCGGCATTCTGTGTGAAAACAAGGGAACCTCCTGTCCCGATCAATTGGCCCGGGCATTACAGGAAGAGGATTAGAGACGCGTGGATAACGTCCATAGGCCGTTTTATCATTTGCGTTACAGCTTATCCGTGGGTGCTGCGCACTCATTAAAAAAAAGCAAGGCAGGACCTCTGATGCGGTCCTGCCTTTTAGTACACACTTACTTCAAACCCAGTAGAAAAAGTGTGTGTGCAAATTTTTCAAACTCAATGTTCCCGGTATCTCCCCCCATCCATTATGCCGGTGGCCCGGCTCAACGGGTGCGCATGTAGTCGTTCACGGCATCGTCAAAAGTACGCTGTTCCATGGAGCGGCTGGCAGATGCGGTTCGATCCGCATTTCAAGAATCGTTCGCCACCTGTCGGGCAACCCTGACAGGTGATTTTCGAGTTCGCCGCGGGTATGTGTATCCTTATGCATTACAATGCCCGGTTTCAGTTCGGCACTATCGGTATGAGCGGGTACCTGCAGTTTCTTCATCGGTGTATGTGCCCCTCTCAGGTTGGTGTACTTTCCATGTTTCAAGCATGGTATCAAAAAAAGGAATAAAGGGGAATAGGATGAAATACTTATTTTTAAAGGTAAAAACACTTATTTTGCAGTTCGGCAATCCTGATATGCCGGTGGGACTAGAAAACGCTCATTTTGTGAGTGAGCGGTTTTAAAATAACAACCTGTCCCGGCCGAGCGACGATGTGAAGCATCATATTGTTTTTATTTTTCTAGAATCTCATTTTAAAACTTCAGACAAGCCGAATTAAATACGATGCTATATACTATCGAACAGGTCGTGTAGATGTGGCCCTTCACCAAGCTGCACCAATAGATAGCTCAGTCGATGTTTTTTTCTTTATATTAAAACAGTGCACATCACAAAACCGCCCACTTTTTTATCGGTTTGCACTCACGTTGGCACATTCAATTGTGCGCTTTATGGTAAATATATACGTAAAAACAGTTTAGTGTAGAAATTAGGACATTGGCACGATATGTGTTTCTCTATACATGTGAAAGTGGGATATCAATTGTAAACAGATTATAAAGGATAGCCTTGAGAAACCGATCTGGATATGATTTCTGGAAACGTTGATTCCAAAATAGGGTATTACGAGAATACCGACACGACCACCAGCCCGTCATTTGTACAACAGACAAGCGATAATAATCTTTTTGCTGATATTTCCCCCGATGTGCATGTCAACCCGCTGCTGATTGATCTGGATAATGACGGTATTATATCATTGATCAGCGGTAACAATAACGGTACAATCATTGAGATTAAGCAGGAGATGACCTAAATACCGTTGTTGTATTAAAAGAATGATTGAACTAAAAGAAAGTATATAGATTATTTTTACCGGAGGAAACTATGAATGTAATGTGTGCATTAAAAAGAAACGTGTGTGTTCTACTCAGTTTGTTTGCAATCGGTTTGGTGCTGCAATCGTGCACCCCGCCGGACGATAATACGTGTGACGAAGTACCTATTGGTGCGGCTTTCAAGATTACCGCCGGAGCCGGTACGATGCAGAACCCTGAAGAAGAAGGAAAGAACCTCCTTTTGACCCTGACGTCGATTGAGAATAACGTTCTGTGGCGCGATTCGGTTGATAATGAAACCGGCCCTGCGGATATCGCCTGTATCGATGAAATTATGCCCGGTTTGCTTGAAGAAGAGGAAGACGGGGTGCCGGGGTATGTAATGTTTGACAAGGAAGGGGATAACGAGACGATAACCGCCTGTGTCATGATTCAGGATTTTACCCTTGAGGAGAGCAGCGCTGTTGCAACCGTTGACCTTGTGTACCTGGACGATTCGGAAAATATTGCTGAGACCATTCAGAATGTTTCTTTCTACATTAACATGGAATGCAGTAATTTCGGGTATATTATGTGGTAATGCTTTGTTTGTTTTGAATAGCGCATACTTGAGATAAAAAAAGCAGGGCGGTATATACCGCCCTGCTTTTTTGTATGCCTGGTATTGCCACACCTGCATTGATCAATTGCCGGAAGCGATCTCCAGTTCAATGCGGACCGCTTCAAGCAGTTCGTTGCGTTTGAAGGGTTTTTTGAGAATCTGATGAGCGCCGAGCTTTTTAGCCATATCCAGGTAGTTGGCCGAACACATACGCCCGCCGCCGGATATGGCAATGATCCGGGCTGAAGGGTGTGTCTTTTTAAGCTCTCGGATTGTCTCGAAACCTTCCTGCTCCGGCATGATAATGTCGGTAATAACAAGATCCGTGGGTTGTTCATTGAACAGTTCCATTCCTTCGCGTCCGTTTTCCGCCTGAAGCACGGTGTATCCGTCACATTCAAGAATCTGGTGGATCACTTCCCTGGTCTGGCGTTCGTCGTCAATTATAAGTATTGTCTGCATATGCATAGTTTTTTTCCAGGGTGGTGGTCCGGTCATTTCCATCAAGCACATTCCGGATGGATCGTGCGAGACGTGCCCTGATGACCGGTTTGAGGAGGTAGTCCCTGATGCCTATTTCACGTGTTTTGGTTTCATTGATTACTTCGCTGAACCCGGTGCACAGTATAATCGGTATATCTCTTCTTATTTCGAGCACTTTTTGGGTAAGCTCGACGCCGGTCAGACCAGGCATGGTCTGATCGGTAATAATGAGGTCGAAAACGTGGGGATGATCGCGAAAAGCGCCCAGGGCCTCTATGCTGCTGTTTCGTGCTGTTACCCGGTAGCCGAGATTTTCGAGCATAATGCCAAGCATGTCGATAATCTGTTGTTCGTCGTCCACAACCAGGATATGCTCGTTACCTCCAACAACTTCAGTTTCCGATGTGTCGGTTGAAGGTGCGTCGGAGTGCGTCTTCAGAGAGGGCAGGTAGACATCAAACCGCGTGCCTTTGCCCGGCTCACTGTACACCCTGATATCACCCCCGCATCCGGTAACAATTCCGTGTACAACAGAGAGGCCGAGTCCGGTGCCTTTGCCCTGCTCCTTTGTAGTAAAAAAGGGGTCGAATATTTTTTCGATAATGTTTTTATCCATACCGCAACCGTTGTCGCTGATGCTGAGCAGCAGGTAGCTTCCTGATTCGAGGTTCAGATGTCCGGAAAGCCCTTCATCAGCTATTTCGGTTTCAGTCATGTATATTTCAAGAATACCGCCGTTTTCTCCTATGGCGTCCTTGGCATTTGCGCACAGGTTCATAATAACCTGGTGAAGTTGGGTCGGGTCGGACAGCACAAGATCGTTATCGGTAGTAAAATTCTGCACAATACTGATGGTGGAGGGAAGAGACGCTTTGAGAAACTTAACCGTTTCCTTGACGATGGGAATCAGCTTAACGGGCCTCCGACCGCGCCCGGGACCTGGTACAGCAGATACTGACATTCAGCCGCCAGAAAGAGCAGGAGTCAAGGCCCG
>JANQGV010000149.1 GCA_028282925.1 Thermodesulfobacteriota bacterium | reverse complement strand
CACCGCGTTGTTCGCGAGAACGGCGGGCTCGGTGGTTTTTCCGGTGAAGGAGGTGTCAAGATGAAACAAAGGCTTTTGGAGCTTGAAGGCGCAGACTACAAAGGTGTGGGATCTCTGCACAATAGAAAATAAGTAACTTATTTCCGAAAAGGATAATGGAACATGACCGGTACTCCCATCGACTGGAACGCCGTTGAAAAAGAAGCTGTTGATTTACTGAGCCGCTATTTACAGATTGATACAACCAACCCGCCGGGCAATGAGACCGACGGTGCCCGTTTTTTGCAGAGCCAGCTGGAAAAGGAGCAGATTGAAAGCGAGGTGCTGGAATCCAGGCCGGGCCGCGGCAATGTGCTGACGAAATATTGCGGTGCCGCCGGTGAACCGGAAATACTGCTGCTGCACCACATTGATGTTGTGCCGGCCGAAGCACCAAAATGGTACCACCCGCCTTTTTCAGGGCGGGTAGAGAATGGTGAAATCTGGGGCCGGGGAGCCCAGGACTGTAAATTCCTGGGTATTATGCAGTTGATGGTATTCCTGCTGTTAAAGCGCCGGGGACTTGAGCCGGAAAAGCACCTGGTGTATGCTGCAACCGCCGATGAGGAAGCCGGGGGAATCTGGGGGGTGCACTGGCTGATGGAACACCACCCTGAAAAGCTGCGGGCCCGTTCGGTGATTAACGAGGGTGTCGGCTGGGGTTTTCCATCCCGGGAGAATAATCTCTATTTTTGTCAAGTAGCTGAAAAAGGGGCCTGCTGGATGCGTATTTCGTTTGAGGGCCGGCCCGGGCACGGCTCGCTGCCCCACGGGGAGAACTGTCTGCTTGATATGGCCCGGGCGGTTACCGTGCTTGCAGAGCACGACTTTCCGGCGCAGATAAACGCCACTTCCCGGCAGCTTATCGAAGGACTGGCTCCCGAGCAGGGCCTGATGCCCCCCGACCGTTTCCTGGAACTGCTGCAGGAAGGCCGGGCCCATGAGGTGCTCGACTCCATAGAAGACGATGCGCTGCGGGGGTTGCTGGTCGCAACGCTGCAAAACACGGCCGTTCCCACCGTGGTGCAGGCGGGCGGCAAGAGCAATGTGATTCCCGGTGAGGGACACTGTGAAATCGATTGCAGGATTCTGCCGGGGTCGGATTCAGAAAAGCTCAAGCAGCAGGTGCATGATATTCTCACTGTCCGGGGCTGCCGGAATTTCACCATTACTTTTAGAGGCGAAGGGCTGTCTTCGGAATCGCCGACCGATACCCAACTCTACAAAGCGATTCACGACAGCTTTCTGGAAAATGATCCCCGGGCACGGGTTATTCCCTATATGTCCCCGGGAGCCACGGATTCGCGGTTTTTCCGGGACAGGGGTATCCCCGCCTACGGCCTGCAGTTTGATTTGTCGGTAGAGGAAGTCCAGAGAATTCACGGTCATAATGAGCGGATCGGGGTGAATCAGTTTGTTCTCGGCATAAAAGTGCTGTATGATACAATCAGGAAATGCGTTTACTCTTAACCGATTGAAATTTTTTGTTTTTTAGTGGCAATATCGACACGGTTTCGTTTTTTTACGCTTAGTGAGTCCGTTTGTTTGCCCAGGGTGCATTTTTCTTGTTTCAGGTGTGCATTGAGCATGTTTTTATGCTAAAGAATGTAAAATGCAAAACCGATATAGGTTAATGTCACTGAATAACGGGACTGCTATCTTGGAGAATATCTAACAATGCCAGAAGATAAAATCGAGGGTGTTTTTTTACACGAAAAGGTGTCTAAAATCGGGACCGGATCAACTGAAAAGAAGGTCAAGCAGCAGATGTTTTGCCTTGCCCAGGAAGTAGAGGGGAACGAGGTTGAGGTTCGCTACCTGGGGCCCAATGATAAACCCATGGATGTGGTTGAAAAAATACCCAAAGATGAGTTCGTAAGAACCTTTACGTTTCAGCCGTACTATTTTGAAAAAAAACGGGCCGAAAACAAGCCGGAGAATAAACAGCTTAATAAGCATATCGCCATTGCCGAAGAGCATGCCCGAAAAAAAGAGTTCTTCAGTGCCGAGTATGAGTTTAAAAACGCCTTAAAAATCGACGAGGAAAACCTGCGCGCCAACTTTGGTATAGGAAATGTGTACCTTGAGATGGGGGAAAAGGAGAAAGCCAAGGAAATCTTCGTAAAAATATCCCACATTGATGCAATTTTTGAGGAAGAAAATAAGCACTTTTTCAACGAGTGTGCCATTCAGCTTCGCAAACAGAAGCTTTTTAGCGAATCCCTGGACTACTACACCAAGGCAATCAAGCTGTCGCCCAATGATGAAAACCTGTATTTTAATCTTGCCCGGGCCCACTTTGAAAAAGGGGAAGGAGAGCAGGCCAAAGAGCATATTTACAAGGCGCTGTCCATAAAACCCGACTTCAAAGAGGGCAAAGCCCTGCTGAATTATATCGACCAGAAAGTTGCCGAAAGCGGTGCGAAGGATGAAGGGGCTCAAGAAGGGGCGGAGAAACCGGCCTAGCAGGCTGGCGGAGAACGCCCATCTACGGCGTTGCGTTCACCAATTCGTCACACCTCAGCACTATTACCAAACCTACGGTTTTCAGCCCAGAAATCCGAAAAGCTTTGAGCGAATCGAAGAGAATACGTTTATAAGACGCTGCGCGTCTTCCACCCCTTTTCTTTGTTCGCCCCAAAGAAAAGGGGGAAAAGAAAGGGCGCCCTGCACCTTGTCCCGCCTTAGGCCC
>JANQGV010000117.1 GCA_028282925.1 Thermodesulfobacteriota bacterium | reverse complement strand
CAACACCGGCTTTCAGATACAGGGGGAGTACTATCGGCACATAGCCACCGGTGAAAAGGCGGTTGCCCTGACCTTTGACGACGGGCCCCTTGCGCCGTATACCGACCAGCTCTTACAGGTCCTGGATGAGTACGGGGTACGGGCCACGTTTTTCTTCGAGGGCAATAAGATCGCTAAGAACCCCGATCTGGCACGCCGTGTTCATTCCAGGGGTCATCAGCTCGGCAATCATTCCTACTACCATGTGCCCCTGGTATTTAAAACGCCCGATTACGTGCGCCTGCATATCAACGCAACCGACGCCCTTTTGCGCTCAGTCGGTGTTGATTATGAGATCATGTTCCGCGCGCCCTACGGCAAGAAATTCATTGTACTGCCCCACGTCCTGTCGTCAATGAAGAAAAAACATATTCTGTACAGCTTCGATCCCTATGACTGGAAGGGACGCGATGCAGCACTGGTGGCAAAGGATGTTGTCGACAATGTGACTCCCGGAGCAATCATCCTGCTTCATGACGGTAATCACACCGGTGGTCCACGGGTTGCCCAGGCAACCACATTGATCATTGAAAAACTCAGGCAGCAGGGCTATGTGTTCCGGACGGTTTCCGAGCTGTTATCTGCTGACGGTACATGAAAACGGTAACGGTGGTTGCCGACTCACTGCAGTTCGGCTACAATCGACAACCCGATAGGTATCCCCTCTTTCTCGGGAGTCAAAGCGAGGATTACTTCCTGGAATTTGGTGTCGAACCGCTCCTGTGCGTCCTCGGTCCGAAAGTCGCGGCGCCCCATGTAGGGCATACGCCTGATTACGGAGCCGGTGCCCAGAAATTCACTGGTTTCGGTATCGTATATTTTGAAGCTCATTCCATCCTGAACCCGGTCCTTCCAGTATGATTCAACCTGGAGGCGTGCCCACAACTCCGGCGATCCGAGTATAATGCGGGAATTGTCACCGGACTGCAGGGTTTCGCCCAGGCGTACATCGAATTTATACACGACCCCGTCAATGGGAGCGCGGAGAATTGTTTGTTCCAGCCTGGCCTTGGCAACGTGCAACTCGTGCTTTACCACTTTCAGGCGCTTAAGCTCGGTCTCTTTCTGAATGAGGGCCTGGGTGTATTTGTATTCGGAGTCGATGCGTTTGGCAAAGAGACGCTTTGTCCGCTTGACTTCATCCAGGTTCAGCTCAAGGGCTTTCTGGGACAGGGCGACTTTGGCCTCGGCAAGTTCAACTTCCTGCTGTTCAATGCTGTTTTCGAGATCACACAAGCGCTGTCCGGCCTTGATGGAGTCGCCCTCCTGGGCATAGAGTACCGTAACCTGCCTGGTCAAAGGCGGACTGACATATACTTCACGCCCGGCGGGCTCGATGGTGCCGTACAGCCTGGCCGGAGCAGCAGTAATGTCGGGCGGCTGGGCAATTGCCGGGGGCTGTGACGAGTTTTTAAAGCTGTTGATGATGAAAACCAGCCCGATGATGAGAACGGCAATTGCGATTGCGGCTTTTGTATATTGTTTCATTGCAGTGTGCTCTCCTCTAGATTTTTAGAATCGGAGATGATTTCTCCGTTTTCAATTTTTATCAAACGGTCTGCATAGGGAAACACCCGGGGGTCGTGGGTAACCATGATAATGCAGCGGGTGGGGTCCTTGGAAAGACGCTTGAGAGAATCCAGCACAATTGTGCTGGATTCGGCATCAAGGGCGGATGTGGGCTCGTCGCACAGCATGACAGCCGGTTCATTGATCAGCGCCCGGGCAATTGCAACCCGCTGCTTCTGTCCGCCTGAGAGCTGCAGGGGACGCATGTGTATACAGTCCTGCAGGCCGAGGCTTTCAAGAAGGTCGCAGGCCTTTTTTTTAAATGAGGATGTTACCGGTTTCCCCTGTATGCCTTTTCCAACAATGACGTTTTCCAGTACCGACAATGCCGGGAGTAACTCGGCCAGTTGAAAAACAAATCCGTAGTTGTGCAGCCTGACCGTTGCCAGGCGGCTTTCGCTGTACCCGGTGAGCTGTTCATCCCGGAGATACACTTCGCCGCCGGTCGGGGAGAGTATCAGGCCGATGATGGTCAGCAGGGTTGTTTTGCCGCTTCCGGACGGTCCTGCAATAATAGTGAATTCCCCGGGAGAAAATTCGAGCGTGGTTTCATGTAGAACCCGGCGAATTTGAATGCCGTCGGAGAAATCGCGTGTAATGTTGTGCAGTCTCAGGATAGGAGCGGTCATGGCGTCTGTTATGTGTTCTTTCGGGTTTTTATTTTGTTTTTATCTGAATACCGATGCCGGCTCAACAGCGGTCGCCTTGCGAATTGCAAGCAGTGATCCGGCCATGCACAGAACAAGGGTGCCTGCGGCAAGCATTGGGGCGATGTTTCTGGGCATATAGCTCGGCAGCGGCGAATCGAGAGTACCGTGCAGGAAACCGGCCAGGAAAAAGAAGCCGATGAAAATGCCCCCGGCGGCTATCATAAGCGACTGTGCCAGAACTATGATGAAAATGTCGGCCTTCCGGGCGCCAAGCGCACGCAGCACGGCAAAGTCTTTTTGCCGCTGCAGGACACCGGTATACATGGTCAGTGTGATAATAATGATGCCCACAAGGGCCCCCACCATGGTGGAGAAACCGAAGCTGCCCCCCATGCCGGTATTGATGACATAATACAGCCGGGTTTTGCGCGACAACTCCGCCGATGAAAGCACCTCTGTTTTGGGGAGCACTGCGCTGATAGCTTCAATTGATTTTTCGAGGTCCATACCCGGTTTCAGCTTGATCAGTATGGCTTTGCACCTGCCCGGCGGCGACTTAAGGATTTCCCGGGCTTTCACAGTGTTGGTAAAGACCATGCGGCCGGAAAAACCCTTTATGCTCTGGCTGATGGCGCTTACCTTCACCCTGATGTCATTGATTTCAAAGATATCATGCATGCGGGGATTGCCGTATTTGGGTATGTCCAGCTTGTCGAGTGTTATGCCGTCCTGTTCCATGAGGCTGTTGATTGAGCCCTCGCTGAAACGCCAGGGCCCGGCAGCGGCCCGGGGAAAGGTAAGGCCTACAATCTGAACCGCTTCACTGCGACCATCGCGGGTCTTGAATGTACCGCTGCCGAACAGCAGGGGCTCGGCCCACTCAATGCCGTTGAGGGCGCTGACCCGGTCGAGGTACCGTTCAGGGATATAGCCGGTCAGATTGATGTTGGTGGTGTTTTTTGAGCAGATCCATATGTCGGCTCCACTGTGATCCACCAGAACCGACATATACGTGAAAAGGCCGAACAGTACCGACAGCTGTTGTCCGACAAGAAACACAATGGCAATAACCCCGATCAGGGACCCGGCGGTTGTTGTTTTATCGTGCAGTAATATTTTTAAAGCAATACGGCTACGCATCAGGCATCACCAGGCTCAGCATATGTGCATTTCCTTTCTCAAAGTCGCTGATTGTTCCGTCAATGCGGGGGGCCAGGGTGTCGGCGGCAATCCGGGCGGCGTGACCTTCGGTAACGATTTTAACGTTCTGGTCCGACGATCGAATCTGCTCGATCAGCGACCCCGCAGCAGGCAGGCAGGTTATGGACATCACTGACAGAACAATAACCTGGGGCCTTGTTTTTTGCAGGGCGTGCAGGATGTCGTCACCGGACCCTGCCTGGCCGATGAAGTAGACCGACCAGCCCTTTATTTCCAGATAATTGGCGAAAATTTCACCACCAAGCATGTCTGTCTCTTCGGGCATGCAGGTTACCAGAGCCTTGAAAGGGTACCTGCGTTCGCCGAAAATGCTGTCGATGACCCTGAACATAACGTAGCGGCAGATATCGGTTGCCGCATATTCGTCGGCAACACAGATATCGTTTTTTCTCCACAGCCGGGCAATGTGCCGCAGGGCGGGCAGCAGCACATCGCGGTAGGCCTGCTCAACGGTCCGGCCTTCGCGGATGAGCTTCAGCAGCGTCTCGGCCGCAAATTTGCGATTTTTTTGCAGGATGTAGTCCATAAACGTCCGGGTTGTATCGTCAAGGACCGGGGGAGGGGTGTCAGCCTGTGCGCACAAAAACGCCATGTTCTGGTCCAGGATCCGGAGTGGTGCAACCAGAGGGGCTGCATCATGCGGTGGAAGAAGAGACTGGATGCCCATGATCCAGGCGCTGAGCACGGTTTCCATACCGGCCTGTTTCATGCCCCGGCTTTCGAGGATGACACTGTGCCGAGCGACCTCATGGGCCAGCTCCTCGTAAAGCGAGAATTGATATACGCTCAGAAGCAGCCTTCCGAATTGTTTGTTGAAACCGAGGCTGAGGTCTGTTCGAGGGCAGCCGCAGGGGCCGTCGCCGAAACGGCTTTCAAGCTCGATTTTTTCATCGGCAAACACCAGCAGCTTTGGAAGCTGCCGGCTGAAGGCGTCGACCGTTTCATCAGAAAGCGGCGGCAATGCTTTTAATTGCTCAAATGCAGTCATAAGCGTGATTACACCACCCGTTCTTAAGAACAGATACCGTTTCCCCGGGGGGAAGTTATTGTTTTTTTGCGGTTTTTATTATGACCGGCTCAAGGGGAACGTTTTGATGCATGCCCTTGCGTCCGGTGTGAACTGCGGCAATTGTATCCACAATCTCCATTCCTTTGATAACCTTGCCGAAAACAGCGTAGCCGTAATCGCGCACACCATGATCGAGGAAGGAATTGTCCTTCAGGTTTATGAAAAACTGGGCGGTGGCGCTGTCCACCACCTGGGTACGGGCCATGGCAATTGACCCGATGGTATTTCGTAGTCCGTTATTTGCTTCGTTTTTAATGGGGGCCTGGGTCTTTTTTTGGTTCATGTCTTCGGTAAAACCTCCGCCCTGTATCATGAAGCCCGGTATTACGCGGTGGAAAACGGTGTCGCTATAAAAACCGCTGTCAACGTAGCTGAGAAAATTTTTAACGGTTATGGGAGCCTTATCCGGGTAGAGCTCAAGGGTTATGTCTCCCAGGGTTGTTGACAATACGACTACCGCGGGTTTGTTTGCAGTTTGCTGCTTTGTCTCGGCTGAAGCCGTGGCCATCAATAGCGTGCAGGTTGTCAGAATTGCAACGAGCGTGTAAATACGTTTCATGCACTGTCTCCTTCTCGCGTGTTTATTTTTATGTATTGTATTGAAATCTTAAGTTTTTATACTATGAAGCGTTTACCTGTGCAAGGATTAATCCAGACCCAAATCAAGCGAAGAATCCTCGCTTGATTTGGGTCTGAATGTTTACATTGTAATACATTCTCCTGCAAGGAGTACAAGGCAATGCTTGACATTTCGACCGTAGTGGGTAAATAATTAAAAAGTTAATCAGTGCAATTTGTTTTTATATGTTATGTATTGGAAGGAGGTAGTTCCTATGTTGAGAAAACCCGTTTATATAAGTATGTTTTTAATTGCTATCGTATTTTGCGGAACCGGCAGTCTGTATGCGCAAAGCTCACCTCCGTTACCCGAGGCTCTGGAAGCCCTTGAATCAGACGACAATGCCACCGTTACTTCAAAACGGCTGCCGTTTGCCCTGCTTAATGCTACATATTATGTTTTTGAGCCGGTAGGAATGACGACCCCTACAACCGGCTTTGTTTTTTACCCGGGTGGTTTGGTCGATGCCCGTGCCTATGCACCTTTTCTTCGGGAAATAGCCGAAGCCGGCTACACGGTTATACTGGTACCCATGCCCTTTGATCTTGCCGTGTTCGGCTGGAAGCGGGCAACTACGGTCATGAAGGACTATCCTGCTATCGAGAAGTGGGCTCTCGGGGGCCATTCCTTCGGCGGGGTCATGTCATGCAGGTACGGCGGTACCTTTACCGATAATATCGATGGTGTCGTGATGTGGGCATCGTACCCGTCCGAGTATTTCAGAATCGACGATACGGACCTGAAATGTATTTCAATCTATGGTGAAAAAGACGCCTTGTCGGACCTTGATGAAATAGAAGAATCCCGCGAACACCTGCCGGCCGACACGGAATTTGTGGAGATCAAAGGGGGCAATCATACCCAGTTCGGCTGGTACGGCGAAACCCCGGATCAGCTCCAGGAGGGAGATAACCCGGCCGATATTTCCCGGGAACAGCAACAGGAGGAAGTTGTAAAGGCTACGATCGGTTTCCTGGAAGAATTATAGGATTGTTTTTAAATAGTCATTTTGTAAGGCTGCATGCACTTTATAAGTATGCAGCCTTTTTTTGTGCTCCGTGAAAGCCGTAAAACGTCCATCTACTGTGTTGCGCTTATCCTTCGTCACTGCGGCGTACAGACACGTACGCCTCACTCCTCAGGCTTTGCGCGCCTTGTATCTGAACATTTTACGGCATTCACCCGGTCCCGTGTAGTGCCGGGGTTTGCAACTCAGGCCTTTTGTTGGACACCGCGGGCGTACTCGATTGCCTGCTGCATATAGGTGATGGCTTTTTCTATGTTTTCCAGTTCTTCAAAGCCGTAGGACAGGCGGAGCTGCCGTTTGCCTTCGGCAACCATATCTCCCCGGGGATGAACGCAAAACTCACCCGGCACATACAAAACCCGGGGGTTGGGGTTTTGGGTGGTGCCGTCTATTGCCTGGTCGCCGGTTGTTCTGGTCAAATAGCGAAAGAAGGCTGATTTTTCGGTTGTCTCTATGGCCGAAAAGGTAAGATAAAAATAAAATCCGGCCTGGCCGCCGCTTACATCAGCCAGATGGGGGCCGAGTTTTTGCTCTATCCACCGGTCGATCACAGCCGCTTTTTGCCGGTATCCCTCGTTGACGCTGTCTGTTTGGGATGCGATGTGATGGTCAAGCATGTAGCTGGCGATTTCCTGGTTGATCAGCGGAGCACTGAATCCGACATCACTGGTCTTTTGAATCATGGCCTGGAGAAACGGGCTGTCTGCGCCGACCATATAGCCGATCCTCAAAGCGGGCGACAGGATTTTTGAGAGCGTGCCGATTTCATATACCAGGTTGTGCCGGTCGTGCACCATGCAGGAGGTGAGGGGCTCCACGGAAGGGTCATGCACAAGGTCTTCGTATGCCTTGTCGATCAGGATGGGTATTTTCCTGCCGAGAGATTCGGCCAGTCCGGTTCCGATGGAAATAAGCTCTTCCCGGCGCTGATTATTGAGAATGCTTCCGGTCGGATTGTTGATTGTTACAATATACAGGAAACTGATTTTTTCTGCAGCGCTGCCGAGTTGTTTTAGTTTTGTTTTGAGCAGGCCGGTTCGAATGCCGTTGTGGTCTTCAGGCACGGTGACAACCTGGTAGCCGAGGCGCTCGAGAAAATTGCAGTAGATGTAATACATCGGGTCCGGACTTATGACGATTCCCGGCTCCAGTATATGTGCAGCCGCTTCCAGCAGGCTTGTGGCACCGCTGGGGCCGATGATGATTTCCTTTCTGTCCAGAATGTCTTCGGTGAGGCCGCCAAGACGATTACGTGTGTAATAATTCTTTATGGATTGGATAAGGTTGTATGAACCACTGGGGCCTCCATAGTTCAGTGCAGCTTTGTATTTTTCAGGCCGTGCCAGCACGGCCTGAAGCGCTTCCAGAATCTGCTGATTGGGGATGGTTCGCTCATTCACATACCCGACGCCAAGGTTGATGTCCGTGCCCGGTCTGAAGTCGGACGCAAAAGCCGACATCATCCTATTGACGGGTGAGGGCATGCTTGAGGCACGGCCGTAGGCCGAAAGGGTGAAGTCGTTTAGTTCCATACGTTGTCTGCCATGAAATTAAAAAGTTTTATTCGAGGCCGCATCCTGTGCAGCTTCCGTTAGAATAGCCGTGAAGGGAGAAAGGGTCAAGGGTAATTGTTCCGGCGGGAGACGGTGTGTGGCACGAGTCCCGAGTTTTCGTTTGATTCGGGACTATGAGCCGGAGACGGCTTTTTTGATCATGCCGGTGAGAGTATCGATACTGTCGATTTTGAAGAAAACGAAAATATAGCCGCTGATCTCAAGAACCTTGATGATAAAGTTCGCTTCCGCCAGCATAATGATGCCTGATTCATTACCAAGAAACCGTGGAGATATCAAATCGGATACTTTACCGGTATCCCGGTATTCCGGCAGGGAAAAATTGAGATTGCACTTGAGCATATTGCCCATGGTCCCCAGAATACTGTTTATGACAATGTTGCCGATTTCCATAAGCGTTCCGCTACGGACGGAATCGAGGGCGGCCGAGGTGTTTTCATCTCCGGTGAGAACCGATACGAGGCGTGCCGCGCTTTCCGGGGGAAATACAAGAGCGGCAGAACCGGTAAAATCGCCCTGAAATCCCTGCAGGACCGATGATATGCTGCTGGAATCAATTTTGAGAACAGTATCTTGTAGATTTTCCAGGGGAAACAACTCAACCCGGGGAACCTTGAGGGCAATATGGGTCCCGATAATATCATGCAAAGAACTGGCTGCCCGGCCGACGCCGATATTGATAATTTCCGTAAGGGCATCAATTTCATCAGAGCTGAGTGTTTTCATGGCTGTTTGCTCTCCGATTCAATAGCGGCTTGTATTTGTTCTGAAATTTCGTTTGAATTCGCCGGCTTGTTCATGACGGCAAAAGCCCCCAGGTCCATTACGCGCTGTCTGGTGGTGGCCTGGATGTCGGCGGTTATAACAATTACAGGAATGTTGATGTTTTCTTCCTGCATGGCCTGTAAAACTGCATAACCATCCATCTCAGGCATTAACAGGTCGGTGACGATGCAGTCGGGCTTTTGGCTGCGGACCAGATCAAGGCCGCTTTTGCCGTTTTCCGCTTCAATGACCTCATGCCCGTTTTCCTGCAGGAAGCTTGAAATTTTAAGCCTGGTAAATCGTGAATCATCTACTACTAAAATTGTAGCCATGGTTGTCCCCCCCCCAAACGAGATATCATGCTCTACCCCGGGTACCGAAAATGAAATGTATACGAATAAAATTGTTGATTTATACCTATGTTTTCGGCGTATCATCCGGGAACTGAAGCGTTTAAGGGAAAAAATGTTTGTTTTTTCGGAATAATACGATTTGAAATTGTTCGATGAGGACCGCTGGGTACTGTTTTTTTGCAACCCAAACGGCCCAAGAAATTGCTTTAACCTTTCCCGGTAGTTGTGGTTTAATACTCGAATGATTACCATCACACCCGCAATACACCTTAATGAAAACGATGTCCGATTTGAATTTGTGCGCTCATCGGGTCCCGGAGGTCAGAACGTAAACAAGGTGGCGACCTCCGTACAGTTGCGCTTTGATGTTGATGCGGCATCGCTCCCTGAGGAGGTGCGCAGCCGGCTGCGCCGCCTCGCCGGCAAAAAGATGACCGCCGGGGGTGAGCTGATTATCCAGGCCTCACGCTACCGCAGCCAGGAGCACAACCGGCGTGACGCTCTTGAGCGTCTGTGCGCCCTCATTCGCAAAGCTTCTCAGCCCCGGCGTACCCGCCGCAAAACCGTCCCCAGTGCTGCAGCCCGCAAACGCCGCCTTGAAAACAAGCGGTTCAGGAGCAGATTAAAGGCAGCCCGGAAAAAACCAGGGGAAACGGAGTAATTGCTACTGAATAGATTTGAGGCCCTGAAATAATTTTTTATAAGCAAAAACAAAGAGTTAAATATTTTTAGTGTTGTTTTTCGGCCTCAAGGGACAGGGCTTTCCGTAATTGTTTGTTGATATTTACTAAAAACAGATGTATACTTTTTTCGACGATACAGAGAAGAAAACCTTTGTAAAAAGCAAACTGTACCGAAAGGGCAGGGCGCAAAATTACCGGTCTACAGCGTAAAGCCAGGGCAGCGGGATTGCCAAAGGAGATGATGCATTGCCAAGACCTGTCCTGCGTTTAGAAAGCGGAACAGGTTTTTTATATAGGAGTGTGGATCACAGACAGCCCGGGTTCTCTGTTTGCCGCAGGATGCTCCATGGTGCGCGCAGGAACAGGGGCGCTATGGCAGAGAGATGTCTGAGTAAAAGATATCTACTCGCATCAGGAGTCGTTTAATGATGCAGGGTTCGGATGCATCTACACAACAACTGCTTCAAGAGCTTGTTGAACTGCGACAGCAGGTTGCCGACCTTCAGGCCAACGTTGATCCTGTACAATGTATTCAGAACCGGGTCGGGAGCGATCTGGATACTATTTTTACACATTTTTCCGTTCCACTGGCCGTTTTCAATAGTGACAAAAACTGCATTGCGGCGACGCCTGCTTTTCGCCAGCGGGTTTCCACGTGTGACGCCTCTCTTTCCGGCCAGACCATTACCGATATATTCACTGAAAATCCGGATGGGTTGAATGAAATGCTCAACAGGTGTTATGCCGGCAAAACAGCCTGTTGGGAAGAGGCGTCGACCAGGGAGAAGGGTGCAACTTCCGAGGTGCGCAAATGGATTATGTATCCCTGGTATGTGCAGGAGAATACCCTGGGCGGTATTATTATGTACTGCGAAGACAGCCACGCCCGTATCGAGAACTCCCTCGGCGATTCCGCCTCTAAAGAATTTCTGCAGAATGTTTTTAAAACCATGATGGATGGTGTTCTCATTACCGACTCATCCGGAACCATTACCGAAGTGAATGCCTCCCTGGAGCGCATGCTGCAGTTCAGCGGCGATGAACTGCGTGGCAAGCATGTTGCCGAAATGGTGCATGATGAAGCGAAGGATACCCAGTATCAGACAAAGGTGACCCAATGGCTGGAGCAGGTCTTTATGCAGGGGGCGGTTGAGGGCTTTGAATCGCTTTGGAAGTGTAAAGACGGCAGTGCCTGCCAGGTTGAGGTGAACACAACCCTGCTGCATGATGTGGACAACAGGATCACCGGTGCGGTGGCCTGTGTGAGGGACATGCGCGCGCGGAAAGAGGCCCAGGAACAGACACATAAAATCAGCGATTTTTTGAAGACCATCGTCGAGAGTTCAATAGACGGTATCGTGGTGACCGACAGCAAGGGGTATATCATGCGAACGAATAAAGCGTTCCAGAACCTTGTCGGTTTTCCCGCGGAGGACCTTGCCGGGCTGCGCATTTTTGATTTAAGCGTTTCAGGGGAGGGGACCTTTGAGACCGCAGACGGCGAGCTGATTCATGTCAACCGGAAAGTGCTTGACGATGCTGAGATGATGGTTGCCGACCTGTTTGAGCATCGCAAAGCCCTGAACTGGGAAAGCCTGTATGTGCGCAAAGACGGTAAGGTCGTGCCGGTAGAGCAGAACGCAACCCTGATCGGCGAGAATGAACATGAGTTTGCCGGTGCGGTTGCCATTATACGTGATGTGTCTGAACGCAGCAGAGCCCAGCGGGACATACGGGCTTCACGCGACTTTTTTGAAAGCATCATCGACAACAGCCAGGACGGCATCGTTATAACCGACGACTGGGGACTGGTTATCGCCTGCAACAGTGCCCTGGTGAAAATGAGCGGATTCAGCAAACAGGAGCTGATCGGTCAGCATATCTTTTCTATTTCCAGCGAAGATGAGCACGTTAAAAATATACATCATGAAAATCTTGATGTGTTGTTCGAAAAGGGGGTCACCTCCTATGAATGGTTTTTAAAGACGAAGTTCGGCAAGACCATTCATGTCGAGTCCAACGCTTCGCTCATCCTCGACGAGCGTAACAACTGGACCGCCATCGTAAACATCATCAGGGATGTTTCGGAGCGCAAGAAGGTTGAACAGCAGTTGTTCCAAACGGAAAAGCTGAAATCACTGGGTGAACTGGCCGGCGGAGTAGCCCATGATTTCAATAATGTGCTGGCGGCCATTCTGGGCCGGGCGCAACTCTTGAGGGGTTGCGTGGCGGATGTCGGCAGTGTTGAGGCAATCGAAAAAAACATCCGGGAGTTGGAGAAAGGACTGGAAATCATAGAAAAGGCGGCTGAGGACGGTGCTGAAACCGTCCGGCGGATTCAGGGGTTTTCCCGCAGCTGCGATGATGATAAATTTTTTGTCGATGTTGACGTGAATAAAATCCTGGATGATGCCGTTGAATTTACACGGGTACGGTGGAAGAACGAGGCTGAATCGGAAGGCCGGCAAATTTCCTTGCAGCGGGATTTTGCGGAATTGCCGGGCACCCTGGGCAGCGCTTCGGAACTGCGGGAGGTTTTTACCAACATTATCAGTAACGCTATCGACGCGATAGGAGCGAAGGGGGTTATCTCAGTTGCAACCTCCATGAAAGACAGCGGTACTATTGTTGTCAATGTCAAAGACAACGGCATCGGTATTCCTCAGCATATTACCGGAAGAATTTTTGATCCGTTTTTTACCACAAAAGGGGTGCGTTCCACCGGCCTCGGCATGAGCGTTTCCTATGGTATCATCAAAAGGCATAAGGGATCGATCGGGGTTGAAAGTGTTGAAGGAGAAGGGTCCGTTTTTACCGTAGAGTTGCCCGTGCTGCAGGGCGCAGCCGGGAAGGAAGAAAAAAAGCCGGACGCCTTGTCTTCCAAACAGGTACGGGTGCTGGTTATTGAAGATGAGCCGGACGTGCGGGAATTGATATCCGACATATTGACCATGCACGGCCATTCGGTGGTGCTGGCCTCCGGCGGGCGGGAAGGTTTGCAAAAGTTCGAGACGCAGGATTTTGATATGGTTTTTACCGACCTGGGCATGCCGGAAATTTCAGGGTGGCGGGTTGCCGAAGAAGTCAAGAAGATCAACGGAGATGTTCCGGTGATGCTGATAACCGGATGGAAGGTAGACATTTCGGAAGAGGACATGCAGCAGCGGGGAGTAGATTTTATTCTCAGTAAACCGTTCCGGACCGAAAATATTAAAGAGCTTGTTCAAAAAGGGATCGAGTTGGTCCGGAAGAAGGTATCGGTCCGGCAAACGGGAGAGGGGGCTGCCTGAACGCGCCCGCATGATGCATTGTGTTTTCCCTTGTGGCAGGATCTAACTGATGGTTTTCTCTTGACCGTTGCGGGTTACCGCGATGAGCAGCAGTATCACACACACCAGGCCCAGAGAAACGCACCCCAGGGCAGGAAAAACCCACGCAATACCGACATGAGCTTCGATATACTGAATGAGCTTTACCGCCAGGGCTCCGACACCGAAGACCAGAATAAATTTGGTTCCGTATGCCGCGTGTCGAAATTTTTGCGGTGTATAGCGTGCTACCAGGGTGTTCTCAATCGGCTGCATCCCGAGGAGGAAGAAAAAATAGACGGTTGCCAGAAGCAGCAACGGTACATTGGCCGACAATACGATAAGGAAGGCAACGGGAATCGGTATTGCATGAAATATTAGATAGCACATTTTCAGATCGTAGCGCTCCGCAACACGTCCGCCGGTGTATTGTCCCAGCATGCCGATAAGATATATTATCGAAGCCGAAGCAGTAGCGACCAGGTTTGACGAGACCTCCCGGTTCGCGGCCGTCGACAGCCAGCCGACGATCTGATGGTTTTTCAATTCAAAAAGGGCCGGCAGTATGACCGTCGAGCCGCGATAGGCGATACCGCACAGCATCATGGCCGCCAGCAGTATGAGAAACGGGCTGAGCAGTACTCCTTCATCCGCAACGGGACCGTTTTCAGGTAACGGTTTCTCCTGCCGGAAAAATACCAACACCAGCAGGGCGCCCCCCAGATTTAAAAGAGCCAGCATGATATATGCCGCCCGCGGTCCCCAGAGCCAGGTCGCTATTCCAGTGAGAAGAGGAGCCAGAGCAATCCCCAAATTGCCGAACATTCCGTTATATGCCAGCCCCAGGCTTATGCGTTTAATGCTTTTTGAAATCAACCCCAGCCCTGCCGGGTGGTATATGCCCGAGAAAATTCCCAGCGCGGTGAGGCTTGCCATGAGCCCTGCCGGCGTGTCGATAAACAGGGCGGCAAGAAACCCGCTTGCAGAGGCTCCGGCATGAAACAGCAACAGCAACGGCCGCGGTCCCCACCGGTCGGCTGCCAGGCCCCAGGGCAGTGCCGACAGGCCATACATCAGGTACATCCAGAAAGAAAGGGCCAGTATGCTTGCCATGTCGAGATTCAGAAGGCCTGCCAGCGGCAATACTATTGCCGGAAACACCAGCATATTATAGTGGCTTAAAAAATGGGCAAAGCAGGTAACGGTCAATATGCGGCGTTCATGTGGATTCATGGGGGTCAATCGGTGGTTAAGGGGTTTCTATACTACCCCATTATACTACATCTACAATAAATCAGCCGGTTTTTTTAAAAAAAGGTGTTCTTGTACGGCGGTGGGATGTTGATGTTTTTTTTGCAGGGGCTGGTACGGTACCGCAAACGTGTTTACCTGTCATCCAGGGTTACCCGGACGGGTGCCTTTGGGGTTCTTTTGTCCGACTGCTGCATTGTAACGATTGGGCTGCCGCATCGATTACAGTTAAAGCCGGTTTCCTGTGCGGTTTCTTCCGTATGCAGTTTAAGACAATTGACGTTTTTACATATATACCAATCAAAGTTTTTCATTGTATATCCCTTCCTGTAGTGTCGGCTTTGCATGCATTCGAACAAACGGATACTTGCCGTTTGTTTCTGTGCCGGGTTGTGAAAATTCGGTCGTCTTGCTTCCCTGCCGGAACAGCGCCGGTCCCGAAACGATATGCTCTGTTGTTTGACGTGCGGCTTTAACCGGGGATTTCAGTTTGATGCACTATGTACTTAATATAGTTAAAATATCCATGCAGGTAAATCGCCCGTGCAGGGTATTTTTAAAGAAAAATGTAGGTAGTGAGGTCAAAAATAAAAACAAGTTAATCCGGCATGTTCTCAGAGGGAAACGGTGCCGGGTTATTTTTGTTTGATTAAAAAATGAGATTATTGCGCCTGTTTTATTGTATTTATGCTTTAAATATTGCTGATTGGTGCTATTAAAGTGATATGTGCAGTATTGATATATAATAATGTGAACGAATATAATGCAACACTCAACTAAGAAACGATGAGGCAATGGATTACATACTTACCGCACCGAACGTAGATGAGCAGGAATTGATCGAGCAGGAAGAAGTGCGCAGGTTCAGCCGATCTCTTGCCGGTATCGAATGGCTGCTGGCTATCCTGGTTATGCTGTACATGAAAACCCCGGGTTCGTTCGTCCTGAATGAACTGGTTGTTGTTGTGAGTCTGATACTGTTTGCCCTTTTCATCATCGCCTTTCACTATATATGGCAGGCACATGCCCGGGCCCGCTGGAAGCTGGCCATTGAAACGTGGGTCATGATCGGCTTTATTACGGTTGTTCTGTGGTACACCGGGAAAATTGAGAGTCCGCTGGTCAGTCTGTATTTTCTTGTTATCATCACCGCTGCAACACTTCTGGGAACAAAAATTGCGCTTCTGGAAGTGGCACTGATTTCAGCGTGTTTTCTGCTGCTCGCCTTTTCCCCCTCGTCCCGGCTGGAATTCACCCTTTCGGAGATCACGTCACAGTTGATCCGGCTGTTTCCTTTCTGGCTGGTGGCGTACCTGGTTGCCATACTCTCACGGGTGGCGAAGCTGGCCCGCCGGAAAATCAAGCTCATGTCGGATACCGACTACCTGACCGGGCTCTGGAATATGCGCATGT
>JANQGV010000115.1 GCA_028282925.1 Thermodesulfobacteriota bacterium | reverse complement strand
GTTGCAGGGCGCCCTTTCTTTTCCCCCTTTTCTTTGGGGCGAACAAAGAAAAGGGGTAGAAGACGCGCAGCGTCTTATAAACGTATCCTTCCCGTATCGATCAACGAAGTTCTCGTCGCATTGCTAAAAACTATTGTTTTAAAATTGTAGTAATAATACGGACTGCACTATGACTAAAATTGACTACCACCTCCACACCGCATTATGCAAACATGCCGTCGGCACCGTAGAAGAGTATGTTGAAGCGGCCCTTGCCGCCGGGTTTGATGAAATCGGGTTTGCCGATCACAACCCCCTGCCCGATAATTTCGATATTGAGCATCGCATGGAAGCCTCCCAGGACTCTGAGTATCTTGAAATGGTTGCCCGTGTGCAGCAAAAATATTCGGATATAACCATCAAGCTGGGCCTGGAGGTAGACTACCTGCCCGGGGGAGAGGACTTCCTGCGGGAACAGATTGCCGGTTACCCCCTTGATTATGTGTACGGGTCCGTCCATTACCTGGGCGACTGGAATTTCGACAACCCGGTGTTTGTGCACCGCTGGGAAAACAGCAATGTCGACGATATTTACCAGTGGTATTTCAAATGTCTGGAAGACCTTATCGCTTCACGGCTTTTTGATATCATTGCCCACCCCGACCTGGTAAAAAAATTCGGCCACCGGCCTGAAAAACTGGACCTGGAAGCATGCTACCGCCGCATTTGCACCGGCCTTCGTGAGGCCGATATGTGTATCGAGATCAATACCTCCGGGCTGCGTAAAGAGGTGGGCGAGATATACCCGGCCCGGCGGTTTCTGGAAATTGCTTTTGAAACAGGGGTGCCAATTGTTATCGGATCGGATGCCCACAGCCCCGAAGAGGTGGGCTCGGCATTCGACAAAGGGCGGGAACTGGCGCAGGCCGTGGGTTATACTCATATTCAGCAGTTTACCCGGAGAAAACGTAAGCCCGTACCAATGTAAAAACCCTTACACGAAGCATGGGAATACCCTGATTTAGGGGCCCCGATATACGATTTTTACCGCTTTTTTCAATAGGGGCTTTTGTTATAAATCATTTTTATTTTTTATAATATACAATAGTTAGTTTTATCCAGTTGCCAATAATACTTTCTCTATTTACCCCATTTCGTTAACTTTTATCTTGACCGGATTCAGTCTTTACTTTACATTAGATAATACACGTACATAGTGTTTTTGGAATTCCGTATATTTTTTATAGCGGAGGGGGATTTTTATGGAGGAATATCTGAAACGGAAAAAAAGGATTCGCGCGTTAGTTGCCTGCGCATCATATGCAGTATTTCTACTTGTATATTATGCGGTTATGGCCGTGTGATCCTTACCGGAACGACTTCTGAAAAAAACGGGCACCAGCAATTGGTGCCCGTTTTTTTTATGTCAAAACACCTAACTATTTATCAGGTAAACGGTATAAACTATTCAGCCGGTTTCAGTTCCGGCGGCTGCTTATACAGCCCCGTAACCCAGCGCTGCGGAAACGCTTCAATTCCATTTTCAGCCCCCAGCAGCGCACCGAGAACCGCCCCCCGGTAGGCATTGTCACCCCCCAGGTTGGTGTTGACGATAAGCCCCTGTTCCGGCTGGTCATGATATTTCAGCGCAAGGTACATAACCGACGGAACCGAATGCTCAACATAGCAGGCGGTGCTGAAGATGCCCCCGACCACCTGCTCGTCCTGCACCTGCAGTAACTCTTCAATTTGCTGTTCGCCGAACGAAACATCGCCGTAACGCAGCAACAGCTCACGTAGCGGCGTTCCGTTTAACACCTCGATAAGCACCGTTATCAGCACCTCTGCCGCTGCCTGCATTTTTTCTCCCGGGTGTGTCAGGGCAAGGTGCGCATAGGCCGCTTCCCGGGCCGTATCCGGGCTTTTGCAGTAGAAAACCACAATGGGCACGATGCCTGCCAGCCCGCCGATATGCTTTTCAGGGGTGCCGCAGCGTTCCGGCGGAACTCCTTTGGCGTAATTTGAAAAGAAATTACGAGCGTATTCTTCAACATAGGTGTCCCGGTGCGAACCCGGGGTAAGCATAAACGAGATGAACTCTTGTACATAGTCGGACCGGTTGTAACCCCCGTTACGGTTGAGCGATGCTATCAGCAGGCTGCACAGCTGGAGATTAAGGGTGTTTTCTCCGGCGTGCAGAAACTGGTGATAGTGTATGCCCGACTGCTGCCAGTAGCGGGCCTGATCGTGCAGGATATCATCTTTGGGGCCGGTTGCCGTGTATTCGCAACGCCACAGGATGCTGTCCGGGTGGGGGTTTTTGGGGGCACGGTAGTCGGTAACATAGCCGTAGTCGCGCTTAAGGGCCTCTCGGTTGTAATACCAGTGCACCGGCATTGCCAGCGCATCGCCGATATAGAGACCCACAAGGGCACCCCGGCAGCGGGAAGCAATAGAAACACTACCCGAATCTTTTTCCATAGCCTCCTCCTTACATGTATATGTTTTGTATCTATCTTATATATAGCACAGTGTTTCAGTTCCGGCCTCGTTTAAACCAGGTCAAAATACCTTTGCAGTAGGCGCTGTTACGATCCAAGGACATGTCTACCCCCTATTCCCTTGCATTTTCCGGTAAATGTGCTAATCCCTAGTACATATTTACTTGTTGTACTGAACGAAAGACTGTTTGAGGATGTTCAGATACAAGGCGCGTGAAATCCTGAGGAACGAGGCGTACTTGTTTGTACGTCGCAGTGACGAAGGGTGAGCGCAACGCCGTAGATGGATGTTCTACGACAGTCTCTTAAGATAGGACAGGGACCCTAATGAATATTTCGCTGGTCTTCCCACCCTTCTATGAGCAGTCCATGTACAACCTGCCGCCCCTCGGTCTTATCAACCTGGCAACCATGGCAGGCCCTGAAGGCCACAGCGTAACAATCCACGATTTTGTTCTTGAACTGCGGCGGGAAACGCTTCCCATGGACGCCTTCCTTTACGATACGTGCACCCGCTCTGTTCTTGAGAGCAACCCCGATGTTGTCGGTTTTTCGGCCCAGTGCACCACCTACCCGGCGGTTATCAACATAGCGGAAAAACTCAAAAAACAGCATCCCGGCCTTAAGATATGTATCGGCGGTCATAATGCCTCCTTTGTTGATGAGCAGACCCTGAAGAGCTTTCCATGGGTGGATGCCGTTATCCGGGGCGAAGGGGAGCTCAGCTTCCGCGAGCTTATGGCGGCCTATGCTGCCGGTGCCGACCCCGGAGAGGTGACAGGCATTACCTGGCGGCGCGGCACGGAGATTATCAGGAACGCCGACCGCACGCTCATTGAAAACCTTGATGATCTGCCCCTGCCCGACTACAGCCTGGTTCCATCGTTTGAGGTCTATCGCGACGCCTGCGAACTGCCCCGCAGCATTGCCATCCTGGAGGTGGGCCGGGGCTGCCCCCACCGTTGCGTGTATTGCTCTGAATCGGTGCTGTGGCAGCGCCGGATCCGTACCTTTTCCATCCCCCGGCTGGTTCGTGAAATGCGCAGCCTGCATGAGCAGTTCAGGGCCGAATGTTTTCTGCTGGCCTACGACCAGTTTACGGCCGACCGGTCGTTTGTAACCGAATTCTGTAAGCAGGTAATAGATGCACAGCTCAACCATGTGCCGTGGTACTGTATCTCCCGGCTTGACACCGTTGATGCGGACCTGCTGAGCCTGATGCGCAGTGCGGGGTGTGAATCGATGTGCTACGGTATCGACTCGGGCTCAAAGAAGACCCTTGCCTTTATTCACAAGCGGGTCGACAATGAAATTCTGTATCAACGCGTGCGGGAGACAACCGAAACCGGCATTGTGCCGACCCTCAGCTACGTCATCGGATTTCCCGAAGAGCAGCGCGAAGATATCGATGCCACGCTGCTGCTGGCCCTGCAAACCGGCATCCAGGGCAACTGCAATCCCTTGATGCAGTTACCCACCGTGCTTGCCGGCACCGAGCTCCACAGCCGCTACAGCGATTCCCTTGTCCGGGAGGTTGATACCTACTTTTCCCGGGGCCTTGAATTCGACCATGGCCGTCGGCTTGAAGGCGATGAGCGGCTTATAGCCAGTGATCCTGCACTGTTCAGCAGCTTTTACAACCTTGTGTGTCCGGGCTTAAGCCTTGAAGATCTGGACGCCCTGGCTACAAATGTTCCCCTGATGCTCAACCTGTTTCCCAAAACAATGCTGCTGTTAATAAAGGCCTGCGGGGCTTCGCCCTCGGAGCTGTTCATCGATTTTTTCAGGTTCGTGCAGCAGCGCCGAAAATATGCCGGGATGCAACTTTCGGCCCGGGACTGCTACGAGCAGTTTCCGGAGTATGCCCACGGCCGCTATGCCCTGGCCGGTACGGACGACTGGACCCACCTGCCCGATGTGCTGGACTATGAAACTGCGGCCATAGAGGTGGCCGAATTTTCCACGGGCAACACCGTCGGGACTATTGATCTGTGCCGCCTGCAGGACTGCCGCCCGGTGTGCAGAAAGAACGTGCGGATTAAAAGCTTTAAAAACAACCTGCCGGAAATCGTTTCCGATATGCGACAGGGCAGGTACATTGAACAGTATGACCCGCTAAGGACCCAACTCGTTTTCCGGCAGGACGACCGCGAGCTGGAGGTTACCGAAATAAATGATTTCGGGCGCGATTTTCTACAGTTGAGCAATGGTTCGCTTACCCTTGATGAAATAGCCCGCCGCCTGTATGAACGGTACGGGCAGAATGGTGACAGTAGTGATTTTTTTGAGGATTGCCGTGAAGCGGCTGTAGCACTGTATGACCTGCAGTTGCTCGATTCGGCACACCACACCAATTAAACAGGGAAAGGAGGTGAAAACATGCTTAAAATTAAGAAAGTAGAAAAGAAAGTTTCTTCTGCAGCAAGCTGCCATGCTCCATCATGCCACGCACCGTCGTGTCATGCACCCGCTTGCCATGCACCGACATGCCACGCACCGTCGTGCCACGGCCCGGCATAAGGTATGAGCAGTGCAACAAACGTGGGGGCGGGAAACAGCACAATGTTCCCGCTCCCTTTTTACACCCGGAAGTCTACCGGTATACCTTCTTAACCGGGGGCTGTCGGAGACACCCCAAAGTGGTGCCTGAAATTCTTTATAACAGTACATGCAGCACTGACTAAAAATTGTTTTTACTGGTAATTAGCTACGGGCTTAATTAATCCCATTGCAACGCAGCCGAGTGCAACGGTTTCAGGAGGAGACAAGGGTCGACATGTTTGAGCCCCGCTTTCCAGGGGCGAGTTTGTTGACCCGCCGACTGAAAGCGTGCCGCGAGGGCATCCCGCTTAGGCCTAAAATAAGCGAAGGATTCGTAGCGAGGGTGCTGAAATGCTCGGAGATACCGGCTGCACGGACCGGAAGCCGAAGAATCATACTCATCTGTACGTTGATGAGGCTAGAGGGAGTACAGACTGTAGATTTGGGCATTACGGCAGCCGCAGTAGAATTCTTCGCTTGTTGTAGGCCTAGGGCGGGACAAGTTGCAGGGCGCCCTTTCTTTCCCCCCTTTCTTTGGGGCGAACAAAGAAAGGGGGTAGAAGACGCGTAGCGTCTTATAAATTATTCTTCTATCCGGGGTCCACGGCCAAGAGATTTATAACTGTATCTTAAAAACATGAAAACAAAATTGCTTGATATTCTTGTGTGCCCGGCCTGTTTACCCGGCGAGCATGCACTTACCCTTGAAAACAGTTCCGGAGATGATTCGGAAATTATTGAGGGCGACCTGGTATGTAAGCAGTGCGGGCAATCCTACCCGGTTCGGGACGGCATCGCAGACATCGTACCCGAAAAAACACGGCAGGCCTTTTCCGCCAGCCCGCGGTATGAAGACCCCGGGTATGTTTCCGCCTATTTGTGGAGCCACTATGCCGACCTTTTCAACGACCCCGATGCAAGCGATGCCTACAGCTCCTGGGCCTCGCACCTCGCAGGGCCGGGGGAGTTCGGACTTGATACGGGCTGTGCGGTAGGCCGCTTCACCCTTGAAATGAGCAAACACTGCGAGCTTGCAATCGGCGTTGATGTATCGCCGGCCTTTATAGCCCTTGCCCGAAAACTGCTTGTTGAGCGGAAACTCTCCTTTCCCCTGACCGTTGAGGGCTCTATAACCATCGACCGGACAATAACCCTGCCCGAAGATCGGGACAGCGACCGTGCAGAATTTATTATTGCCGATGTACTGTCACTGCCCTTTCGGAGAAGCAGCTTTTCTGCTGTATCGTCACTGAACATTATCGATAAAGTTCCCCGGCCCCGGAAACACCTGGAGGAATGCAGCCGGGTAGCCCTGGAGAAACATGCCCGATTTGTTTTTTCAGACCCCTTTTCCTGGTCCACAGAGTGTGCGCCCGAGGACCAATGGCTGGGCGGAACCGAGAGACTTGGAAAAGGCATAGACCGGGTACAAGAACTTTTATCGGGCGACTGCGACGGATTTCGCCCCTGCTGGTCGATTGATGCCAAGGGGCAGGTCTGGTGGAAAATCAGGAACCACGCAAACCATTTCGAATTGATCAGGAGCAGGTATCTTGTCGCAGCCAGGTAAATCCACAGAACATTTTCTCGTTATCGACGGCCATGTTGACCTTGTGTATTCTCTGATGCGCCACCATCCAGGCTCCCGGTTTGAAGACCTGTCCACAGGGCAGGTAACCCCCGGCGCCCTTGCCGGCGGCAACGTGCGGATTATTATTTCGGCCCTCTATTGTGATGACCGTTATAACGGCCCTGAAACAGCCTCTGCCCACTTCAGCTCCCTGCTTGACTATGCGCGGCACTACACAACGTTTCTTCAGGCGGTCACCTCACAGGAAGCACTTGCACGCTGCTTTCATAACGGCTCTGAAAGGCCCGGCGCCGTGCTGCTGCTTGAAAATGGAGATGTTCTGATTGATACAGGCAGTGAAATATTACACCAGAACCATATCGGCCTTGTGGGGTTGACACATGCGGGACGTAACCGGATCGGCGACGGCAACGGGGTATCAGCCCCCGGCGGCCTTACTGCCGAGGGGAAGCGGCTTGTCCGGGACCTTGATCGCAGCGGTGTTATTATAGATGTTGCCCACCTGTCTGAGCCCTGCTTTAACGACCTGATTGAAACCTTTGCGGGTGTTCTTGTGACCACCCATACCGGATTTCGCCGTTTCTGCGATCAGCCCCGCAACCTGACCGACGATCAGATGCGCTGTATTGTTGAGCGCGACGGCATTATCGGTGTTTCCGTTAATCCGGCCATGCTCTCTCTGGA
>JANQGV010000051.1 GCA_028282925.1 Thermodesulfobacteriota bacterium | reverse complement strand
CCTCGCTACGAATCCTCGCTTGTTGTAGACCTAAGCGGGATACCCTCGCGGCACGATTTCAGTCGGCGGGTCAACAAACTCGCCCCTGCAAAACGGGGCTCAAACATGTCGACCCTTTACTCCTCCTGGAATCGCTGCTCTCGGCTACGTTGCAATGGGATTAATAAAGCCCGTAACTAATCAACAGTAAAAGCTTTTGTAAATCAATACTGCATGAACTGTTACCGTGATTTTCAAGCACCCTTTGGGGTGATTCCTAAAGCCTCGACCTATGAGCGAGGAAAATTGTTTTCTCAGTTTCTATTTGACGGTAACAATAAGCGGGATTTAGATACCTGCGAATTTTTTCCGGCCAACCGTCATGAAACCGGCTGTTTATACGCACACACTGTTCGAAAAGCCTACCACATTTTGGAGGTGATAAAAAGTTGATTTGAACCCGTTAATATACTATTTAAATCCATATGAAACCATTAGCTGTATTGTTTTTAATCGTATTCATTATTTCAGGATGCTTTTGCCCGGCGGCGGAAGCAGGGGAGGGCGTTGTGAGAAAATCACCCATTGCAGGGTCGTGGTATCCCGGGGAGAAAAACCGTTTACAGAGTCTGGTGCAGGATTTGTTAGACAAAGCTCAGCTTGGCGACATGAAGGGTACACCCTGTGCCATCGTTTCACCCCATGCCGGGATTCAGTTTTCGGGGCAGGCAGCAGCATATGCCTATAAAATTCTTGCCGGCAAGGGCATTAAACGTGTCATTTTACTGGGGCCTTCGCACTATACATTTTTCAGAGGACTGGCAACTTCGGAATCCGATGCCTACGAGACGCCGCTGGGTACTGTCAGCGTCGATCGGAACATTTCAGATGCATTGAAAAAGCATCCCCTGTTCCAGGGCCCAAGCGAGGCGGAAGTGCCGGAACATTCCCTTGAAATGCAACTGCCGTTTTTGCAGGTGGTGCTGGGTGATTTTGAAATGGTACCGCTTGTGGTGGGAGAAATGTCGAAGAAGGACTATGAAGACGCTGCTGCTGTTTTGAAGAAGTATGTTGACGACACCACCATTATTGCCGTCAGTTCCGATTTTACCCATTACGGAAGCCGGTTCGGATATGTGCCTTTCAGGGATGACGTAAAAGAGAACCTCAAGAAGCTCGACGGAGGAGCAATTGACAAAATTGTCGAAAAGGATCTGGACGGCTATTTAAAGTATCTCGATGAAACCGGTGCCACCATTTGCGGAGCGCGCCCCATAGGAGTGATGCTTAAAATGCTGTCGGGAGAGACCCGGGGAAAGCTCCTGAACTATTATACTTCAGGCGATCTGCTGAACGACTATAATGATACCGTGAGCTATGCCGCTATAGTGTTCATGCAGTAACCATCCGTCGGCACCGATTGTCTATCGGATTTACCTCGCATAATATCCGTTTTCTTAAACCGGAGCGTATGTATGCATATACATGATCTGGAAAACCTGCAGCACCGGCATGAGTTCTTCAGGGTATGCGAACACTGCGAACGCCGCACGTGGTGGGTAATTATCCTCACCGCGGTCATGATGGTTGTAGAGGTCTGTGCCGGGTTACTGTACGGTTCTATGGCCCTGCTGGCCGACGGCTGGCATATGGGAACCCATGTAGCGGCCCTCAGTATAACCGTCTTTGCATACTGGTATGCGCGTCGTTATGCCGATGACCCGGCGTACAGCTTTGGTACCGGCAAGGTAAGCGTGCTGGGAGGTTTTGCCAGTGCGGTGGTTCTTGCCGTGGTAGCGTTACTGATGATGGTAGAGTCTGTGGAGCGTCTGCTTTCGCCCACCACCATTCAATTCAACGAGGCCATGCTTGTCGCGGCAATAGGTTTGGTCGTCAATCTGGTCAGCGCCTACATGCTGCATGGGGGTAACGATCACGGGCATGATCATGGCCATCAGCACCATGGTCACGGTGAAGGCGGGCACCATCATCATGACCATAATATCAGAGCAGCCTATATGCATGTGCTGGCGGACGCGCTGACGTCCGTGCTTGCAATTGTTGCGCTGTTTACCGGTAAAATGTTCGGCTGGATATGGATGGACCCTCTCATGGGTATTGTCGGCGGCCTGATCATCGTAAAATGGTCATACGGCCTGCTGCGAGATACCAGCCGGGTGTTGCTCGATGCCGGTATTGACGAAGAAATTGAAAAAGCGGTTCGTGAGACAATTGAGTCCGACGCCGATAACCGCATATCGGATATGCATGTCTGGCAGGTAAGCCCGTCCCAGTGGGCTGCAATAGTTTCCATTGCCACGCATCATCCCCGGTCCGCAGAACATTATAAGAATTTACTGGCCGATTTCTCCGAGCTTGCGCATGTGACTGTTGAAGTCAAGTGGTATGAGGGGGAGTCGTGTGTAAAATAGCTTTCCAGACCTTATACGGTCTTTTCGATGAAGATCGGGCTTGACCAGCCAAGGTCTCCCATATAGCCCACAACCCGCAGGAAATAGGTATTGTCGATGCGGTCGTTAAAGTCCGTGTCGGTCCAGCTGCGCACAATATGAAACCTGTCTTTTACATGCCACTCCTTGAAGACGATGGCCCCGTTTTTAATAACTTCAATATAGTTGACCATGGGGCTTAAGCCTTCAATCAGCTCGTACTCAGGCGCAAAGACTTCAATGTGAAATGTCGGCTCCGAATCAGGATAGATGGTTGAACCCATTTCCCGGTCGCCGACACGGAAGCTCATCTGCAGGCCATAGACCCGGGTTCCGAATATGTTGCGCTGCTTGAAAGCATTCCAGAGTGATTGCCGGTCGAAGAGTTCATCGTTTTTTATCAGGGCGCCGGTAAGGCCGCCGGTGAAATTGAACATGGGTGCGTTTTTTAATTTACGGTGGATGGAGCCGGGCATACCCCCGTGGGTGTCGGTGGCAGCCGTGATGCCCACGCGCTTGCCGGTGTTGAGGGCATCAAGCACACTGCATCCCGGCAGATGGTCGGCCATTTTATCAAAAAAATCCTCAAACCAGGAAGGAAAAATGGAATTTCCGTGCTTTGAATAGCCTTCGGCGAAGAAGACCAGCTCGGGGTCGTAGTATTTCCAGTTTGTGGGCGCCAGGGCCCAGGAACAATGATGGGGCACGGCCATGACGTCAGTAAAGATCCCGAGTTTTTTTGCCAGTTTCAGATGTCCGAAGACTTTGTCAGGCTGATCCATCACGTTTTCATTGGTATACTCATGGGGGCGCCAGACAAAAAAGTTGAACCATGCATAGAGCAGGTTGTAGTCGATCTCCTGATAGGGCTCGGTCAGCATGTAGATGTCGTAATTGCCGTCGACACAGTTGGTATGCTCATAGGCCTGCAGGGTCACGAACCAGCCCGGGTAGTAATGATCGTCGGTTGCAATCTGATTGAGCAGCCATTCCGCCGGGGAGAGTATTTCGGCATGGTCGGTCAACACGGCAAAATCAAGCCCGATATTTTCGGCATAGGTATAATAGCCGTTGGCGGAGCGCATGCCGTCGCTGTGGCGGCTGTGCCCGTGGGGGTCACCATAGTATATGGTACAGGGGCTTTCAACGTTTTGCTGCCCTTTGATATCCGACACGATGTCCTGCATCTCGGGTGGGACGCTGTCGGAGACATTCCGCGCTTTTCTGTGGAAACGGTCACGCTTTATGCCGCAGGCAATGTTCTGCAAAATGCGCCAGCGCTCAAGAGAGGAAATACTGTTAAGATACTCCTCGGGGATGCGTTCTGCCAGAAGGGCCAGGGGTTCATAATAGTCTGGGTGGGGTTTTGCCAGTGCACCGGGGACGGGCAGGGCAGAGAGCCCGGCCACGGCAATGGCCTGTTTGATAAACGTGCGTCGTGTAATCATGGAGAGGAACTCCTTTATGTGCCCGGTGTTCCGGGAGGTGTTGTAACCATTATACCAAAACAGACATGGTTTTTACCAGTGTTTCAGTGTTTTGTGAAATGGAAGCTATTTCAGTATATTGCATCAAAAGGAGCCATGTTCTTGCGTGCATATATTTATACTATAGACGCGGAAAAGGGGAGTTGTCTTGCGTGTTTTTTCGGAAAAAAAGGGATGATTACAGAAAACCGAATCATAGCGACAGCATAATGGCTTCAGCCATCAAACGATACCCATCAACGGTGGGGTGTACTTGGTCGGCCTGCACCAGACTGGAGTGCGGTATGCCTGAGGATATCTTTTTTTTCCAGTACTCATGAACGCCGGCAATGGGAATGTTTTCGGTTTCCGAAACCATCTGTAAACGCTCATAGAATTTTTCGGCCTCCAGGTCGTCGTAGTCATTGCCGGGGGCCACCGAGGTAACAAGCAGAATGTCGGACCCGGTCTCTGTGCGAATCCGTTCGACTATCGCCCGGATGTTGCGCTCGTACTGATCAGGGGAACAGCCGGTAAAGGCGTCGTTGAGGGCAAACTGAATGAAAACCAGGTCGGGATTATGGCGCACAACATCCTGTTCCAGTCTCCACAGGCCTCCCCGGGCCGTATCGCCGGGTATGCCGCAATTGACAAAGTTCACTGTGCTCTCAGGGTACTTGGCCGTGAGCATTTCATACAGAAAATCGATATACCCTTTCTCAACCATCCAGCCGGCGGTAAGAGAATCGCCCAGGGCGACAATTTTTAAAGGTTCACCGTTTTTCAGTTTTTTTAGAGCTCTTTCAGGTTTTATTGTGTTATCTCCATAGTTTAAACAAACGGCCTATGTCCGTGATGCACGAAAAGCGTTTAGCGTTTCGGGAGAAAAGATAATCAATTAATAAGACGCAAGCGCCTCCCCCTTTTCTTTGCGCGCCAAAGAAAAGGGGGCAAAAGAAAGGCGCCCTGCAACGTGTCCCGCCAAAAAACGGCGGGATACCCTCGCTGCACAATTTCAGTCGGCGGGTCAACAAACTCGCCCCTGAAAAACGGGGCTCAAACATGTCGACCCTTTGATCCTCCTGAAATCGTTGCACTCGGCTGCGTTGCAATGGGAATAAAAAAGCCCGTAAATAATAAATGTTAAGCGCTTTTGCTAATCAATGCTGCATGTATTAAGTTATGGCCCCTAAGCCTAATCCCGCGTGCGTGGATAATTTTTTCTCAATACAATTAAAGTTTGAAGCTATGTAGTGTTATTTGTTTTTTTACCCTTTTTTTGTTTGAGTGTAATCATTACCGCCGATATGGCGGCCGGGGTCATGCCTTCAATGCGGCTCATTTGACCGACCGACGAAGGTCGTATGGTGCAGAGTTTATGACGCAGCTCATTTGACAGCCCGTGGGTCCCTGCAAAGTCGAACCCGTCGGGAATACGCATATGCTCCATGTTTTTGAATTTTTCAATTTCTTTAAGCTGTCGTTTAATGTAGCCTTCATATTTTATTTCAAGCTCAACCTGCTGTTTGGCGCGTTGCGACAGTTGCTCCGGGCTTTGGGCAAGGTGTTCAACCAGGGAATAGTCGGTTCCTTCCCGCTTCAGTAGCTGGTCGAGGGATATGCCGGTGCTCAAGGGCTGCAGGCCGAGGTGTGAGAGATAGCCGTTGGTTGCATGCGTCGGTTTAACGGCCTTTTTTCTGACGCGGTTTATTTCGTTGCAGATCTGTTGTTTCAACTCCTGTGTTTTGCGGCGGGTATCGTCGCTGATCAATCCAAGGTCGTGGGCAACAGCACTCAGGCGAAGATCGGCATTGTCTTCCCGGAGCATCAGGCGGTATTCCGCCCGGGAGGTGAACATGCGGTAGGGTTCGCAGGTGCCACGGGTTATGAGATCATCAATCATAACGGCCATGTAAGCTTGCGACCGGTCAAGGATAAAGGGCGGGCGCTTTTGTATGCTGCAGACAGCGTTGATGCCGGCCCAGAGGCCCTGGGCAGCCGCTTCTTCATACCCTGAGGTGCCGTTGATCTGGCCGGCCAAAAAGAGGCCCTTTATCCGTTTGGTTTCAAGGGTGTTGTTGAGCTGGACGGGATTAATATAATCATACTCTACGGCATATGCCGGCCGCATGATTTCGGCCTCTTCCAGTCCTTCTACGCACCTGACGAAAGCAATCTGAATCTCAAGCGGCAGGCTGTTGCCCAGCCCGCTGGCATAGATTTCTTCGGTCTCAAGGCCTTCCGGTTCCAGGATTATCTGGTGCCGGTCCTTGTCCGGGAAACGCACCAGCTTGTCTTCAAACGACGGGCAGTACCGTGCAGGGGTCCCCTTGATAACTCCGCCGTACAGGGCAGACCGCTCCAGGTTGCTGCGAACAAGCTCGTGGCTTCGCAGGTTGGTATGGCCGATATAACAGGTGACCTGGGGCATGTCTATGGAAGTCGTGGCAAAAGAAAAAGGGTTCGGCTCGGCGTCCGATTCCTGCCGGGCAAAGGCATTGAAATTGATGCTTGAGCGTCGCAGCCGTGGCGGGGTTCCGGTTTTCATCCGTCCCAGCTCAAAGCCGAGTTCCTGCAGTGAGTTCGGCAGGCCGTATGCTCCGCACTCACCGGCCCGGCCGGCCTTGATTGAGCGGTGGCCGATGTGTACCAGCCCGTTGAGAAAGGTGCCGGTGGTTATCACGACCGTTTTTCCTCGATAGCCGAATCCGGTATTGTCCTCAACGCCTGCTATGGTGCCGTTTTCGGTCACGATCCGGTCAACCATGGCCTGCTTCAGGTCGATGTTGGGCTGTTTTTCAACCGCTGAGCGCATAACAACATGATAGCGGTTTTTGTCGTTCTGGGTGCGGGTGGAGCGCACGGCCGGCCCTTTGCGGGTGTTGAGGGTCCGGTACTGGATGGCTGTTTTGTCGGCGGCTTTGGCCATTTCACCGCCCAAGGCATCAATCTCTTTTACCAGCTGGCCCTTGGCCATACCGCCTATTGACGGGCTGCAGGGCATGGCCGCAATTTTATCCAGATCAATGGTCAGCAGCAGCACGTCGCAGCCCATGCGGGCAGCGGCAAGAGCCGCTTCGCAGCCGGCATGACCTGCGCCGACAACAATGACGTCATATGTTTTTGAGTAGAGAGTCATTTACAACGTATACGTTAACGGGTATTATAAAATATATATTATATCGTATTTGCCGGGGTCTGTACATAGATATACATTGCCCAGGCTGTGCAGCAGGCTTTCAGGGTTTTTGCGTGAAGGTCTTAAAAACCACTATCTGATAGGGGGTTTTGAAGCTCCGGATGAAGCGTTACCGTGATTTTAATACATATCTCAGGGAGTTATTTGGCTGCAGGGTGCAAAAAATCACCCTCGATGCAGGACTGACCTGCCCCAATCGCGACGGTTCACTTTCATCGGATGGCTGCATTTACTGCAATGCCCGGGGATCAGGAACCGGGGCCTCTCTGGAAGGACTGTCGATTGCGGTGCAGATAGAGCAGGCTAAGCAGCGATTAACAAAAAAATACAAAGCCAAAAAATTCCTGGCCTACTTTCAGTCATATTCAAACACGTATGCTCCCCTTGATGTTCTCCGTAACATGTATGATGAGGCCCTGTCGGTTGACGATGTGATAGGGCTTTCAGTCGGGACACGGCCGGATTGTGTCGGGGAGCCGGTTTTAGATCTCCTGCAGCAGTATGCCCGCGACCGGCTTATCTGGGTTGAATACGGATTGCAGTCGGCCAATGATGCCACCCTGAAACGGATTAACCGGGGGCATGACTTCGCCTGCTTTCAGCGGGCGGTCACGGCCACCAGCGACCGCGGGATAGAGATATGCGCCCACATTATTTTAGGACTGCCCGGCGAAACCAGGGAAGACATGTATGCTACGGCCCGGGCTATAGCGACGCTGCCTGTAACCGGGATCAAACTCCACCTGCTGTATGTTGTGAGAGGGACCCCGATGGAAAAACTCTATGCGAGCGGTGGCTACCGGTGTCTGGAGCAGCAGGAATATGCGGACATTGTCTGCGACGTCCTTGAGCTATTACCCCCGGATATGGTTATCCAGCGCCTGACAGGCGATCCTCATCCGGGCGAGCTGGTCGCCCCGGACTGGTCCCTCCGGAAAAGTGATACATTGTCACTGATAGCCGGTACACTGGAGAAACGGGATTCGTATCAGGGCAGCAGGTCAGACCCGTGAGGGTGGACGAGCAGTTTTCACCCTGCTCTTTGTCGTGTTGTGCGTGACATGGTCCGGTTTTGCAGGACAGGGCACTGCCTCAACTGTAGAGACGGCGCTTTTTATGTGTCTACCCGGGCAGTGGGCCAGTTTGATTTTTTATTGAGCAAGTCCAGCATTTTATCTATATCCCACACATGATCGGTTACACCGGCTTCCATTGCCGGGGTTACTTTTAATGTCTGGTGTGTCCTGCAAAAGTTGTAATATATAAAATGAATGGCAACGGCACAAGCAAGGTTTTCGACCTTCTTGCTGAATGCGTTTGCAAAACGGGTAAACCGCCGCATGTTCATAGGCATGGTCAATTTTTGCCGTTCAACGTATGAGGTCGATATTTTTTCATCAGGACTACTGCCGATAACATCCAGCTTTTTAGCTCCTGTGCATTTTGCCGGACTGTACCGCTTTTCGTCCTGTGCTCCGCAACTATGGTATATTTTTACAAGCTGACTAAAATCAATCTCATGCCCGAAAGCTTACTCTACCGCATCAATATACATCTTGTGTCCGTCAGTGGTAAGTTGGATTTTATGTTTCAGCCGTCCCGCAAGGTCTTTCATGAATACGGTTGCATCTTCCAGACACCGCCTCCCAATACGCCATGACGGAACAATTTTCGTGTCGGCACATGTTGACGTGAATGTCCACACGTCACCATAACTGAAAGCACCTTTTTTATCTTCAGAGATATTCTTTTCTTTCGCATAACAGAACGCCCATATTTCATCACACTGGATATTCTTACATGGAAGATCATAAAAAAAGCTGTCTTGGTAATTGTCGCACGCTTCGCCCAGTTCACGCAGCAGCTTTGTTACCGTATTCTTTGCTACTCCAGTCATGCGGCACGTTGCCCGAATGGAACTTCCTTCCACCAGTGCGGCCACTACCTGTTTCTGTCTTTCTTTCTTCAACCTGTTCATAACTCAAATGTAGTATATTGTGCTTGTTCGATCAGGTATTAAGTTCAGTTTGAAATAAAAAAGCCCCCTTTTCTGGCAGGGGGCAAGCCATTTAAGGTTTATTTGTAAATTGGGATTTTAAACGCACGTTTGCCATAGTTCCAAGCATAAATGCGTCGCCCATTTTTCAAACGGATACACGTTCTGTATATATAATACAGAGGCTTTCTTGTTTTCATTCAAGAGGCCTTTCTACCCAACGGTTATTTTGTGCTTGAAAAAAGGGGGAAATTGTGCTATGTTGCTTTCTGAAGAATAGACACAACAAACCCATGCACGAACAGATTGTGTTTATAGTCCCGTTGGAAAAACTAAGGACACGATCAATGGGTGACGGCACAAAGCCTGAAAAGACAGCCTCCAAGCAAGGTCTTTTCAGGCTTTCTTATTTCTACCCCGCCCTACCGTCGCGGCGGCTTCAACTCTTTTCATGGAACCACCTCCTTTCGGCAAATATTAATCCTGTGGGTTTTAAGTTTTTCATATGTACAGATGCTATCATGTGAAAAATACTATGTCAAGTAGTAATTTGCGTTAAAAAAATATTACATCGCGGCATTCCATGTAAATTTAACGCTAAATACATCTTGACAACCGTGATATTATGCACTATTTTTATAATCATAATAATATTTACAAAAAAGGGTGTATAAAATGACTCAGCAAAAAAAATCACGCAAACCATATCATAGGAGCCCAAATTACCCTGGATTAGCATTGCCAGAAGCTGTCGAGAGGGCAAAAACAATATATGAACACATCGGCAAGGCAAGTTCACCCAAGAAAGCCGTTTTGGAGTTCTTGGGCTACTCTTCGGAGAATGGTGCAGCCCTAAGAACCTTGTCTGCATTAAAAACATTTGACTTAATTTCTTACGAAGAAAAAAATATAGTATTAACGAAGAGTGCCTGCAATATTATAATTTATTCGCACGATCAAGCCAAGGTACTGAAAGAGCTAAAGAAACTGGCTTTAATGCCAAGGATATTCAATGACATATACAATAAATATAAAAGTGGGACATTTTCAGATATTGCGTTAAAAGCTGAGCTTATTGATGCTTATAACTTTAATCCAAAAAAGGTTGCCGGGTTTATAAAAAACTTCAAGGCAACGTTAAAACATGCTGAAATTTTATCGGACGATGGTAGTTTTTCTGATGCTGACGAGACTACAGATTATGAAGATAATGACCCTACTCAGTCACCACCCATAGAACAAAAAGAGAGGGAAACGATTGATATGGTTTCTCTAAAAAAATATTCTTATGATATTCCCTTAGACATTATGGAGGGAACAAATGCAAATATTACATTTTCAAAAATGCCCTTACAGGAGGAAGACCTGGAGGCTGTAAAGCATTGGATTGATTATTACGGGAAAAAATTATTACAAAAAAAACAGGTGAACTCTGACAAGGTTCAAGAGGATTGATTTTTTTTCTTCCAACTTTTTTTTGCCGCCTTTTGCGCTATTTCCTTACGTCTTTCGGGGGTCAATTTTGCTGCTCTGGCCTTCCCTCCCTTCAACCCGCCCAATCTTCCAAGGGCTACAGCGGCGGGGTTTTTGCCATCATCGGTGGGTTTTTCTTCTTCTGGTGGTTTTTCTGATGTGGCCGCATCTACGATAGACGCGGCAAGTTGGTTTACATCGCGGGGGTTTTTCTTCTTGATTGTCATGCGTTAATTGTAGCATGACCGCTCAAGCATAGTCGATTGGTTTTTTCTTGAGCTTTACAAAGCCTTGTGCTATCCAAGCATCATGTATGTTGAAAAAATATTACAGGCCATGATTTTTAGTGGAAGTAAGCTCATCCAGTGCGATGCAATAGAGTTTGAACGAAAACTTTGGCTCGTACCAGAGTGGTGCGACAATGAAGTCGAAAAAAAAACATGGCCAGCTCGATTAATTCGATTTGACAACCTTCCTCATCAGAGGTCAGAGGGTGGTCAGGCTGACTATATGGTAAATACCCCAATACCAGAGGAAGTCCTTTCTGGGAAAACAAGTAAAGGGTTTGAAGTTCTTCAAAACCCGAACATAAAGTTCGACATCCATTCAGTTCACTAGACATAATACCCCCTGGATAGTTTTTGTATTTTCAAACTGAACCACTACCTCTACCCGACGCGACTTGACATTTTTTATGACCAATGTCAGGATTGAACGGTTAAGAGCATACCGTTCCGCTCTATCAGGAAAACGCTTATATGTCCTCACCATCATCAAAATATATTTCCTCATTGTCTTGTGCCGATCAGGTTGTTTCTGTTTTGCAGGCCGGTTTTTTCGTGCTTGACGGCCAGGGTGCCATCCTGAAAATCAATCCCGCCTTCAGCACCATTTTAGGGTACCGTCCCGAAGACATCGCCGGCCGGACTTTTGCGGATCTCAGGCATGACCTGTCCAGTGAGAGCGATTATTTCAAGGAGCGGGTGGACCGCTATGGGCTCTACTATTTTTTTCAGGCCGAGAAGAATCTCATGCCCATGATAATGCGGCATAAAGAGGGCTATGCAGTTCCGGTGCGGCTTCGTTCTGTAATTATAAAAGATGAGTCAGGGAAACCGTCCGGGGGAATAGGTATTATTGAAAAAATTCCTCCGGTAAGCAGTGAAGAGAGCAAACTCGACACGGAAGATGTGGTGAATCGGCAGATTTGGGAGATGGAGCAAAACTATAAAAGCATTCTGGAAAATTCCGGCGATGCAATTTTTATTGCAGATTTCAACTCACGGGTTATTACGGTCAATGCGGCAGCTCTGTACCTGCTGGGCTTTGATTCAGCCGATCAGGTTGTCGGTAAAAGTGTGGTGGAACTCGGCCCCCTGGAAGGGGCCTACACCAGTGCAACAGGTGATGTTGTAACGTTCAGCGTCGAGTATCAGGACCGGCAGACGGCTGCGGCCAATGAACTTTTTGAAACGGGAAAGGCGTATTCTGAACTCTATTTTTTCAAAAATGACGGTACGGTGGTGCCGGTTGAAGCAACCCTGTCGCTGCTGAAGGACAAAAGGGGCGAACGCCGGGGCACCATTACCGTGTGCAGGGATATTACCGAGAGAAAGCTGGCAGAGCGGCAGGTGCAGGCGGCCCACGACGCTCTTGAAGAGAAA
>JANQGV010000042.1 GCA_028282925.1 Thermodesulfobacteriota bacterium | reverse complement strand
TTGCCCAAGGCCTGGATCCGCTAGCCATCCCTGGGTTGCCCGTAGGATTTATACAGACAGTCCCCCCGGGCTCGGCCACAATCGTGCGGGCACCCTTCAACACCACAATCACGCCGTATTTCTCGGCAAACCCTGAAGCCGTGCCGATTCTATCCTGTTGCACGACTGCGGTATCCATGGCGACAAGACGCGCCATCTCCCCGGGATGTGGGGTAATCACAACCGGGACTTTACATCGGGCTAAAGCAGACACATCATCTGCAAGCGCATTCAGCCCGTCGGCGTCCAGAACCACCGGGACCGCAGCCCTTTCAAGCACCTGCCCGACAAACCGGCATATTTCACCCCCGGTGCCGATACCCGGCCCAAGGGCAATCACGGACTTCCCGGACAAAAGGCCTTCCACCTCCGGCAGACAATCAGGAGTCAGCATACCGCTGCCCGCATCCGGCAGCGGCGCGGTCATCACCTCCGTCACCTTAGCTTCCAGAACAGGATTGAGACTTTCGGGAACGCCGAGGGTTACCAGCCCCGCACCGGTTCGCATTGCGGATTCAGCCGTCAGTGCCGCCGCACCGGTCTTGCCGGGCGACCCTGCCAGCACACACACATGGCCATAGGTGCCTTTGTGAGAATCGGGGTCGCGTTGCGGCAAAGCACCGGCAAACTGAATTTCTTCAAGCAGACTGGCATGAATCCCGGAGGCCTCAATCAGCCCGTGCGGAATGCCGATATCAACAACCTCTAGGGTTCCAACCCGGGCAGCCCCGGGATACACCAGCAGTCCAATCTTCGGCAGCCCATAGGTACAGGTCAGATCCGCCCGCACGGACGTGCCCAGAATGCGGCCGCTTGTGGCGTCGAGCCCTGAGGGTATATCAACCGACACAACCGGTGCTGCTGCAGCATTCACATCCTCTATCACCTTCCGATACAGGCCCTTGACTTCCGATGAGAGACCGGTACCCAGCAATGCGTCGACAATGAGCCCGGCATGGGCGATTTCCGCCGCCATCTCTTGCCATCCGGCTTCATCTGCTATTTCCTGCACCCGGCCGCCCATATTGAGAAATGCGTCCATGTTTACCCGTGCATCTCCTGAAACCTGCTCTCCGGGAGCAAACAGCAACACCGCAACCCGGGCACCGGCATTGAAAAAGTATCGGGCAATGACAAAACCGTCCCCGCCGTTATTGCCCCTTCCGCACAGCACCACAATTCTACCGGTACCCACATGGGGATAGCGTCGCCTGATATGCTCAACAGTACCCCTCCCGGCGTTCTCCATAAGCACGGCCCCGGGGATACCGATGTCATCAATGGTTTTCCGGTCGAGCATTTTCATCTGATCTGCACTGACAACGTACATAGGCGACTCTCTCCGAATAGGAGTCGTTTTGGCTATACGGCTATACAAGTGGTAAATACCCTATATTGCCACATTTAAAACTGCTACAGATATGAATTGCCGCTTTCGGTTCCCATTGCAACGCAGCCGAATGCAACGATTTCAGGCGGAATGAAGGGTCGACATGTCTGAGCCCCGGCTTGCCGGGGCGAGTTTGTTGACCCGCCGCATGAAATCGTGACACGAGGGCATCCCGCCGAAGGCGGGGCAAGTTGCAGGGCACCTTTTCTTTTGTTACTTTGAGTCAATCCTCCGGATTGACCGCTTGCAGCTCTTTTTCGCACGCTAAAAGCAAAGTGCGCAGCTCTTGTCACCGAAGGTGGCAAGACAAAGTAAATTTTATATCTTATGAATTACCGGAAGCGTACCACGCATGTTTCTTGCGAATTACCGTCTCCTATTTAAATCACACGCCCACATGGCATGCTTTTAATAAATTCAAACAATAAAAAGTCTCAAACAACTCAATACCCGCACTTGATAATTTCCACCATCTCGCGCACGGCCCGCTCCATGCCCACCAGCACCGCCCGGGCGATGATGCTGTGGCCGATGCTGAACTCCTCGATTTCCGCAACCGGAACAAGCTTCCTGATATTGATGTAATTCAGGCCGTGCCCCACATTGACACGCAATCCGAGCGACGATGCATACTGGATTCCTCTGAGGATTTTTGCAAGCTCGGCGTCCCGGGATATGGGGTTGGCGGCATCACTGTAATGCCCCGTATGAATCTCGACATAATCGGCCCCAACCTCTTTTGAGGCATCAAGCTGGTTCTGTTCTGCATCAACAAACAGGCTCACGGTTATGTCGGCATCTTTGAGCTTTTGCACGGCATCGGCGATTGCGGCTTTATTGCCGACCACATCGAGTCCGCCCTCGGTTGTCAGCTCCTCACGCTTTTCCGGAACCAGGCACGACATATCCGGCACGATGCGCCGCGCTATCTCAACCATTTCAGGCACTGCCGCCATCTCCAGGTTCAATTTTGTCTTAACGGTCTCTTTCAATAGTTCGACATCCCGGTCCTGAATATGCCGCCGGTCCTCCCGCAGGTGGACAATGATCCCCTCGCAGCCGGCAAGCTCCGCCAGAGCGGCCGCCGTTACCGGGTCCGGCTCATTAATCATCCGAGCCTGCCTGACCGTTGCCACATGGTCGACATTTACAATAAGCTTTGCCATACCCTTACACACTCCTTATAGTTATGAATCATTATAGTTTCCCAATGTAGCACATATGCCGTATCGCCTGAAAGTGAAAAATAGTCATTTTTCACCCTTCCCTCCGCTCACACATCAAAAAATCCACTCAAAGGCGGTTCAAAAATGTCCGGATGCAAGGCGTGTGCATTTGTGAGGAGAGAGGCAGGCGTACTCTTTCCGTACGCCGCAATGACAAACGATGCGCACAACGCAGCAGATGGGCCTTTTTCAATCGCCTGCTGCCCGCTGTTCTCGCAGTACCGCATCCGCCACTCTCATCACCATACACATCGCATGAACAGTGTGAACGCGTACAATGTGGGCACCGTTATATACCGACAGGGCAACTGCGGCCGCGGTGCCCTCTTCCCTGGCGGTGACCTCTTTGTCAAGCAGTTTGCCGATAAACGCTTTGCGGGACGGCCCAACCAGAACCGGTCTTCCATGCCGCTGCAGCTCTTTCAGCCGGTTGATAATCGCAAAATTATCATGGTCAATCGACTTGCCGAACCCGATGCCCGGATCAACTATTATTCTGTCTTGGGCTATACCGCCCGCTATGGCCGCTGCAATCCTTTCTTCAAAGAACGCCTCGATATCGTTCATGATATCGCCATACTGAATGTGCTGCTGCATCGTGCGGGGAGTCCCCTGCATATGCATCAGCACAACCGGCACGGAAAACGAGGCCGCGACCTCGATCATTTCCGGGTCAAAACGCAGGGCGCTGATGTCGTTGATTACTTCGGCCCCCGCTTCAATGGCCGCCCGGGCCACCGCGGCTTTGGTGGTATCAATTGAGATGGGCACGTCTATCCGGTTTGAAAGCTCCTGTATAACCGGGACAACCCGCTGCAGTTCTTCCTCCACGGACACCGGCTCCGCACCCGGCCGGGTCGACTCACCTCCGATATCGAGTATATCGGCACCCTCTTCTGCAAGCTCGACACCTCGGGCCACAGCCCGTTCCACGTCGGCATAATCGCCGCCGTCGGAAAAGGAATCAGGCGTACAGTTAAGGATGCCCATGCAATACGAGCGCTGCTGAAAATCAAAGACTTTTTTGGAACAAACAAGCGGCGGGGGGTAATAATGCTGATTTTCGGACATGGGAAATAGTAGTTTAAACTAGTACACTCTACACACCTGGTGCCTTAAGCACTGCCCCTTCGGCATCAAAGCGGACAACCGTGCTTACGCATCTTCAGAAGAGGTATCGGAGGGTTCCGTGTCCGCATCCGCAGATGAAGCGTGGTTATTATTGTTGTTGTTCTGAGCCCGCAAATCTTCACCGTTTACAATGGTATTAATCTCCTCGGTATCAAGGGATTCCCGCTCCAGGAGATTCTCAGCCAGCCGTTCCAGCGTTTCGCGATTGTCCGAAAGCAGCTTACGGACTTTCTCAAGATTCGTCTCGACAATACTTCGCACTTCCTTGTCGATCTCAACCGCCGTTGCTTCGCTGAAATCGCGGTGCTGGGCTATCTCACGCCCCAGGAAAATCTGTTCTTCCTTTTTACCGTATGTGAGCGGCCCCATATTTTCGCTCATGCCCCACTCGCATACCATCTTGCGGGCCAGGTCGGTAGCCCGTTCAATATCGTTTCCGGCTCCGGTGGTCACATCGGAAAACACCATCTCTTCGGCAACACGCCCGCCCAGGAAAATGGCGATATTATTCAGCAGATACTCCCTCGGGTAGGTATGCTTCTCATCCATGGGTAATTGCTGGGTAAGGCCCAGGGCCATACCGCGCGGGATGATGGTCACCTTATGAATGGGGTCGGTCCCCGGTAAAAGTATGGCAACCAGGGTATGTCCGGCTTCATGATAGGCGGTAAGCTTTTTCTCTTTCTGGCTGATGATCATGCTTTTGCGTTCAGCGCCCATCATCACCTTGTCTTTAGCATGCTCGAAGTGCAGCATGGTAATTGTATCTTTATCCTCCCGGGCGGCAAGCAAAGCGGCCTCATTAACGAGATTGGCCAGATCGGCCCCGCAAAAGCCGGGGGTACCGCGGGCAATTGTTTTCAGGTTCACATCTTCGGCCATGGGGGTCTTTTTGGCATGGACCTTCAGAATACCTTCCCGCCCCCGGATATCCGGCAGAGGAACGACAATACGGCGGTCGAAACGGCCGGGCCGCAATAAGGCGGGGTCCAAAACATCCGGCCTGTTTGTGGCAGCAACCAGAATGACGCCCTCGTTTGACTCAAATCCGTCCATTTCCACCAGGAGTTGATTCAGGGTCTGCTCACGCTCATCGTGCCCGCCGCCAAGCCCTGCTCCGCGGTGTCGCCCGACCGCGTCTATCTCATCGATAAAAATGATACACGGTGCGTTCTTCTTACCCTGGATAAAAAGGTCACGAACCCTGGAAGCGCCGACACCGACAAACATCTCCACAAAGTCCGAGCCGCTGATACTGAAAAAAGGCACATCGGCTTCTCCGGCGATGGCCCGGGCAAGCAGGGTTTTTCCGGTTCCCGGCGATCCGACCAGGATGGCTCCTTTGGGTATCTTGCCGCCCAGCTTGGTGAACTTCTTGGGGTCTTTCAGGAAAGCGATTATTTCTTCAACTTCATGTTTGGCCTCATCGATACCGGCAACATCCTCAAATGTGATCTTTTGCTGGTTTTCCGACAACAGCCTGGCCCGGCTTTTCCCGAACGACATGGCTTTTCCGCCTCCTGCCTGTACCTGCCGCATGAAGAATATCCAGACGGCGATCAACAGCAGCATGGGAAACCATGAAATAAAAATCTGCATCCACCACGACGACTGCTCATCGGGCCGCACATCGACCGTAACACCCTTGTCCACTATTTCACGAACAAGGTCGGAGTCGTTGATGGAGTAAGTCTTGAAATCAGTGTTATTGGTAAACGTTCCGTACACATTGTTACCCTGGATAATGACATCGCGAACTTCTCCCCGTTCAACGGCCAGTTTGAAGTCGCTGAAGAGTATTTTTTGGCGGGCGGTCTTTGGCTGGTTAAAAAGATTAAACAGCAGGATAATAACCAGCACAACCGAAAGCCAGATAGCCAGATTTTTGTAAAATGGATTCATGATTTATTATAAATACCCAAAAAATGAAGTGAAATTAACTTTTTTCTATGCTCACCTAGTTACTGTAACTTTATATCTATAACACATGTAGCACATTCACTCAATATGAAATAACAGTGACGCGCAACGCCGGAGATGGGTGTTCTCTGCAGCCTCCCCTAGCCCTACCGAATTTCCCTTAAAACGGGAGGCTGTTGGAGAATGTTCAGACACAAGGCGCGCGATATCCTTTGGAATGAGGCGTACTTGCTTGTACGTCGCAGTGACAAAGGGTGGGCGCAACGCCGGAGATGGGCGTTCTCCGACAGCCTCCCCTAGCCCTGACGGATTCTGAGAACTCTGTTCGTTTCGGGCTCAATTTTAAACCGCTCATCTATCCTCAGTCCCCCGACCCACGCAATCCGGTCGCCGCTCACCAGAATGGGTACTGTGCATCGTAAGCGCAGAGGGATCTTCAGGTCGCTGAACAAATCCTGCACCTTTTTACTGCCTTCAAGCCCCAGGGGATAAAACCGGTCGCCATCGCGCCGGCTTCTTACAACCAGGGGAAACCGGACCGCATCGAGGCTGAGATACTCAACACCGGGTGCTTTGTTGTGCAAAAGCTCCTGCACGTCGGTAATCGTCTCAACCTGAAAGTGGAGTTTCGTTCCGGTTTCGGCTATTGCAACACACTCGGGGAGGGAATCAAAGCTGTAAAAAAAAGACTGGATGTCCTGCGCTTCATCGGAAACAATCAACTGATCGTATTCACGCCATACGCACAGACCTCCCGGCAGTTGAACCTGCTTCGAAGGCCCCCGTTCCTCAATCAGCATACCGGCGGCATCGATGTGTTTGCGGGTTATACCCCGGGTATCACCTTTCATCTCCGCGACCATCTTCATAATCAAACGTCCCCACAGGTCCCGGTCGGCCTTTGCAAATACATCGAGCGCACAGCAAACATCATGCTCATTGCGCTCAAGGTGTCCACGCAGAACACTCTCTGCAAGACCGTCGAGAATGGCGTTGTCCTGCCGCAGCAAGTCCGCCGTACGGTTAAGGGTTGCCGTAACGGCGGGAGAAAATTCGTCCCTCAAAAACGGTATAAGCCGATGACGGATTCTGTTGCGCTCATACTGAAGTTCCTGCGGGGAGGTGTCCGCAACAAAGGAAATATGTTGCTCCCGGAGATAGGCTTCAATCTCCTGCCGGGAGCACCGCAGAAGCGGACGGATAATCTTTCCGTCCCGCACGGGCGGAATGCCGGTCAGCCCCTGCAGCGATGTGCCGCGCAGCAGCCACATCAGCACCGTTTCAGCCTGATCGTCGGCAGTATGCCCCAGCGCAATTGTATCGGCTCCCGTCCGTTGCAGAACATCGTCAAAAAAAGCATGGCGAACACTGCGGGCGGCCTCCTGCAGCGAAAGCTTATTGTTTTTCTGAAAGGAAAAAACGTCCCGCTGCTCCACGACACAGGGAATATCCAATCCTTCCGCCAGACCTTTCACGAACAGCGCCTCTCTGCTCGATACATCCCCACGGATCATATGGTCGAGATGGGCCACGGTTAATGAAATATCAAAAGTCTCCCGCAGTTCATACAGACCATGCAGCAGGGCAATCGAGTCGGCGCCTCCCGACACACCCACCACAATATGATCGCCGGGGCTGATCATGTCATATTTCTTTATGGTATCCGCTATGAGCTTAACAAACATGGGTTTCCTAGTTGAAGGATTACACGCCAATACACAAACCAAATCCCCTGAGGATCAAACTGGCAACTGAAAAGGGTTCAGATGTGCGGCGTACCTGTTGGTACGCCGCAATGACGAACGATACGCACAACGCAACAGATGGGCTCTTTTCAACTGCCTTTCAAAGCACCTCTTCGTCTTCTTCTCTCCAGGCCGGGTCGACAATACACAAAAATTTCAAATCGCCGGCACCTGTATTCCGTATATGTTGTACGGCACGGGGTGGTATATATATGGCCTGTCCGGCGGATACCGCCCTGGCTTCATCGTCGATAATCATTTCCCCGCTTCCTTCAAGGATATAATAGACTTCGGCAGTCTTCAGGCGATGCGGTACCGAGGCCGTATCCGGCGCGACAACGGCGTGTGCCAGACTGTAGCCCAGGGCAAGGTCCTGCTTGTCCGGGTGAAAAATCTCGCGCAGCAATGTCTTGTCTCCCGCAATAAACGGCTCGCACTCATCCAGATGCTTTATAAACATGTATCGATGCTCCCTGCAAAAAAAACGTTCTTTTCATCTCCCGATAAGACTCTGTTGTACTGTATGCCATGAAAATATGCCAGAATAAAATAATCGTTCCCATTCGCGGCATATAAAAAGCCGGAAGCGGCGACACATCCCGATTCCGGCCCTTTATATGTTCAGTGTGCGCATTATTTGATAAGAAGATCAAGCCTCCGCAACTCTTCGACAAGCTTCTCCCTGGTTATGGGTTTTACCAGATAGCCGGTCGCACCCTCCCTGAATGCAGCCTCTACGGTCTCTGAGTCATCGAGGGCGGTGGTCATGACCACTTTTATTCCATCCCGGCTGTTGACATTCCGCGCCTCTTCCATGGCCCTGATCTGTCTCAAGGCGTCCCGGCCGCTGACATTGGGCATCATGATATCCATGCAGATCAGGTCATAGGGCTTCTTTTCCTCCCACGCCAGGGCACAGGCATCTATTGCCTCCTGCCCGTTTACCGCAACATCGCAGTCTCCGAAATGCGAGAGCATTTTTTTCATTATCGTCCGTGTAATCGGCTCATCCTCTACAATAAGCACCCGCATAAACACTCCCCATCTTGCCGATCAATAAAAATCTGAGTACCACCAATGGCCGTGCGGTATCGAAACCCTCAATACTTCTGAACTGTTTTTTATACTTTACTCATACCTGCCGGCTGTGCTAAACAAAACATCATGAAAAATTCGCCGGAGCTTGTAGCCGAATATTTTAAAAAATCTTTCTTCAGTGTTGACGGACTGTGGTTTCTGAAGGTGGAAGAAGCCTCTTCGTTTGACCGGGCACTGGACCTTGATGCCGAGGTCTGGAAGGTCCTGCCGAAAATCCAGGCCCGCACAATTCAGAAACTGCTGGAGATCGACAACAACCTGGACGCGCTGCAGGCGGCCTTTTCTTTCAAGCTTGAAGCTGAAGACTTCAATTTTAAAATCATACGCTCAACAGCGCACGGATTTACCATAGAAATCCATGACTGTCCGTGGGTTCACCATATAGAAAAAGCCGGACGCAGCCACCTGATACAAAAAATCGCAGATACGATCTGCCCGGTTGAATTTGAAACCTTTGCAGCAACAATCATAAAAAATATTTCCTTTAAAATCATCAGGAAAGCCTGCGTTAAGAACCACCACTGCATAATGGACTTTCAAACAACTCCACCGGCAGATGAATAGCACCGCACCTCATCTGCACGGTTCGTGGAACGGCGAAAAAAAGGCAACGCAATTTTCAACCACGGCAAAACCTAAAAGAGCTCCACATTGTCGCCCAGATCATCGTCCTTTTTTTCTTCTCCGGCTTCGCCCTCCGGCACCGCCAGCAGGTCATCTGCGGATTCCAAAACGGTTATTTCGTCATGGACTTCCCGCTCCCGTTCCATGGTGTAGCGATCTTTCAAGGCTTCTACAAGTTCCTTTTTGGGGGAGCTGTCGTCATCGGTTGGGGGGGCAAAATGGGCGCATTCGGATACAACACGGTCAAGCGTTTCCGTCATGGTTTCAACAGCACGGGAAACCGTATCGTGCACCTGGATGGAGTCGGCCGTCCGCTCGATGTCGGTCGCGAACGTACGCCCTTCATTGTCGATATTATCCAGTTCTGAGCGTATCTGTTCTTTCAAAGCATTGAGGTTATGCAGTAAAGAGTTCAGCTCATCAATCATCTGCTCTTCGCTGCTCACCTTCGAATCGTCCTGTGAACCACTGTTCTCAAACAACCGTTCGGCAGCCGCCACGATTGAAGTAAAATTCTCCGTAATACTGGCCGTTTTTTCGCGCGTATCCGATGACAACCCCTGAATTGCTTCCGACAGTTCTCCAAGGGCCGCACCCTCATCACCTATGTGCGCAGCCCTCACCTGAGCGTTCAGGGCTATTCGCTCGATGCGACGGCCGGTCAGTTCTATCTCCCTCACAAATTCCGACATTTCACGCACGTTAACAGCAACCAGTTCCATGGCGGACGAAACCTCCTTGCGGGTTTTTGCGTCATCTGAAAGGGCACGGGTCAACACCGAAATCCGGTCACGCATATGCGTAAAGAATGAATCTCCTTCAAGTTCGGCATTCCCGGCAATGGTGTGTATTTCCTTACACATGGAAGTTATTGTTGATCGCAGGTCCTGGAGGTTTACGATGATACGTTCAACCGCATCCACCATGATATCACGCGCGTCGTTGAGTTGCATGGATTCGAGACGGCAGATTTCACCCGCGTTACCGATCACGCCGGCCCGGTCGCCTGCGGAACGCCTGAGTCGTGCGACGGACAGTTCCTGAATCTGTCCGTCGACATCCTCCAGGGAAGCTTTTACATGCTCGAACCTCTGGCGGGTAATATCGTGAAACTGGGTCGACACCACAATTTCGCGAACATGTTCATAGACGGCATCATACTGCTCCGCGATGTTTTTCGCCGCATGGGAGGACAGCCGGTGCTGCTCCGATAGGGCGGTCAGGCTTTCGGTTGTGTTTTCAAGGGTCGTTCTGGCCTGGCTGCGCTGGATGTTTTTGAGTTTTTGAATCTTTTCAATCGTTTTTGTAATCATGGGGCGCAACGAAGTGGTGCGGTTGATAATCTCTTCGGCTTTACTCTTGATTTCTACGGCCAGTTTTCTAATCTCCTCCGCCAGCGTGTCGAACCCTGTATCGGAACTGGTGATGCGGGCATTTTCAATCTGGGTGTAAACCGCCAACACATTCAGTACTTTGACGATTTCGTCGAAACCCATCAGGGGACCATCCAGCCTGTCAAGCATATCCAGAACACCGCTGAGACCCTGCATGTCCTGCTCCGACTTACGGTCCTGCTGCTTTATATTGTCAAAAACATCCTGAAACCGACGCACGGCTATTTGAATTTCGTCCCCGGACATTTGCTGTGCAACCGAAGAGGCCAGATCCGACATACCATCCGCCCGCTTACAAAAAACCTGCAGTTGTTCACCGAGCCTGAGAAATTCATCCTCTGTGGAGGTAATCAGCACCTCGAGCTGTTCATTGGTAGCCTTAAGGGACTTCTGCCACTGCCGGTCGGTCTTGCGGTTCAGGGCGGAAAACGTGGAAAACACGTTCTGCAACTGCGTCCGTACTTTCTGCCACACCTCGGCAATGCGCAGTTTCTTGATTATTCTTTTGCCGGATGCCGTTATGTTTGCTATTTTACTGCTCATTTGTATCAATCGGTTGGAATAAAATGTCTGGAATAACCTGTTTTTATTTTTTTCTATGTCTTGACCCCTTCTTTAGAGTATTATTTCGGGTAACATGGCGATTTTGTTTAGCATAATCTAGGGATTTCAGCAAATAAGGCAGGGAAAAAACCTGATATCCCGCTACTAAAAAATAAAATTTATAGAAAATATGTAACATATATCTTGAGACAATGCATCCTGACGGACGATTTTATTTCATTATCCAGCATCAATCCGCATAGATATAGTATAAAAAGAATAAATATGCCCTATAATCATAAAATATGACAAGGCACAATTTCCACCGCCTCCAGTGCCTTGACGCATATCGCGGCACAGCCATAGTCGGCATGATACTGGTCAACACGCCGGGAAGCTGGGGATCGATATACCCAATGTTACGCCATGCCGCTTGGCACGGTTGCACACCTGCCGACCTGGTCTTTCCTGTTTTCCTTTTTATCATGGGAACATCCCTTGCCCTTTCATACGCCAAAAAGCAGGGGACAAACTGCCGTGCCGTCGTGCAGCGCAGTATTGTTCTTTTCAGTCTCGGATTGCTGCTCAACCTGCTGCCCGATCTCCTTGACTGGATGCTCTACGCAAAACCGCCGAATCTTTCACATCTGCGCATTATGGGGGTTCTGCAAAGAATAGGTCTTGTCTATCTGATGGCAGGTGTAACCGTTCATTGGATACCCGTGAGGGGAATAGCGGCTGCCGGGTTGCTTGTTCTCATGGCCTATTGGGCGGCTATGACCCTCATCCCCCTGCCCGGCCATGGACCAGGCAATCTGACACCTGCGGGAAACTTCGCTTCTTACATAGACTGCGCCGTAATCACCCCGAAACACCTGTACCGGGGCGGGCCGCACGACCCGGAAGGACTGTTGAGCACCCTTCCCGCTACCGTTACCGTGCTTGCCGGATATTGCTTTGGTCGTTGGGTGCAGGTACTGCCGGTTACAAGCTTCTCAAGCATCAAAATAATGGTTATGGGGCTCCTGGGCCTGGCGTGTGGGTACATCTGGGGCATCGGTTTCCCCATAAATAAAGCCTTATGGACAAGTTCTTTCGTTGTGTACACTGCCGGGTGGGCCATGTGCGGGTTTGCACTCTGGTATGAAATCCTTGAAGTGCGGAGAGCTGCATGGCCGGGCATGCCGTTTTCGGTCATGGGCCGCAATGCAATTCTGCTCTATGTCGGTTCAGGCTGTGCAGTCCGGTTGCTGCTGGCCCTGCGTATCCCTGCCGGGGTGGAAAGCCGGACGGTCTATTCCTGGATATATACACATTGTTTCGCGTCATGGCTGGAGCCCTGCAATGCATCGCTGGCGTTTTCCCTGGCCTGGATCATGCTCTGGTGGGTACCCCTGTATCTGCTGTACCGCAGGCATCGATTCTTAACGCTGCCCTCATAAAAGGCTGCAGGAAACCGCCCCTCTTCTCTGTTACACTCAGTTTTCTTCGGCGCTCAGGGTTACAGCGTTTTTTCCGCTGCGTTTGCTGCGGTACATCGCCATATCCGCTTTTGCCATAACGGCATCAACATCCCCGCCGTCTTCCGGGAAACCCGAGACTCCGATACTGACCGTGACCTGGAGACTGACACCGTTTTTTTCCAGAGGGGTCGCCTCCACTGCCCGTCGGATCCGCTCGGCGGCAACCATGCCGGTTGTGCTCTTCGTTTCAGGGAGCATCACAACAAACTCATCTCCTCCGAACCGGGCAACCACATCACTGCCGCGCAGGGTTTTCCTGATAACCGATCCCAGCAGCTTTATCATGCTGCTGCCCATTTCATGCCCATGTGTGTCGTTTACCGGTTTGAGGTTGTCGGCGTCGATCATCAAAATGGTGAAGGAATGGTTGTAGCGACGTGAACGCTCAAGCTCTTTTTTTACAAGAGAGGCAAACATGCGCATAT
>JANQGV010000039.1 GCA_028282925.1 Thermodesulfobacteriota bacterium | reverse complement strand
ATATCACCTCCGCAGTGTTACCAATATAATAAAAGTAACACCATTATGCAACATTTTTATTCCCTGGGGAAAGCTTTTTGGAATAGAACCGGGAGCACTGTGACATATGAATTTTTTCTGCAACCGCTTGGAATAGCATCTTTTTTATACAATTAGTGCCTCAAAACACAGGGCCATGCATATCAGGCCTTCCGGACAAAAAAAGCGGGTAAAGACATACGCATCTTTACCCGCCATAGTAGCCCGCTTTTGGGGATGATATGCATTCCGCTAGTGTTTGTGTTCGGGAGCCGGAGCAGCCGTATTGTCCGTCTCCTCTTTGGCCGTCAGTTTGTCCAGTGTGGGGCTGAGGGTTTCAAGTGCATGGTTTTCCAGAATATAGGTTTGGTTGCGGCCCTGTACCTTTACGTAATGCTGAAAGGCGTTCTTCTCGGCGCCCATGAGCAGGGTTTTGGTTGTACCGTCTTTAAAGGTTGCAGTAACTGTACGCTTGGGCGTATCCATACCGGTTTTGGTATCGTTGTCGGCAGTAAAATCGGCCGCCTGCAGGTCCGCAAATTTTTTGACAGCTCCTTCGGCGGCAGTCTTCTCGGGGGTAACCGCTGCCGGAACAACCAGTTGCCAGGTACCGTTGTCGAGCTGCATGTGCAGATTAATGTCACCGCCGACTTTATAGTCAACGATATCGACTGCCGATAGTTTGAAAATAGTCTTGTCGCGCCAGTCGTTCAGCGGTTTGTCAAAAATGTTTTTCAACATGCCGTTGGAGAGAACAACCTGGTTGGAATCTTTCTTGCGGACATACGTGCTGAAAATGTCGGGGCCGTTTTTCCCCACGATAAAATCGGCTACGGCCTTGCCGTCAGCGTCTTCAAGGTGCACCACAATGCCCTTGTCCTCGGTCACTTCATACGGACCGAATTTTTCGGGATTTCTGGACGCAATGGTGTCTTCTTTTAATCCGGCAAGGGTTTCAAACAGTTTGTCGATCGGTTTTACATTCGCCGGGTATACCGAATCTCCGGAAATCAGCGTCCAGGAATCGTTGTCCTTTTTGAGGCTTACTGTAACCTTATCAGGACCGGTGATGCTGATCAATGCAACGGAAGCCTTATCGAACCCGGGTACAAAAGCCGCAGGCTCTTTTTTCTCTTTTTTTCCGGCCGGATCTTCCAGGATATAGTAGAGCATGCCCAGGATAATAAATGTTGCGGCCAGAATGGCGATCTTCTTTGCATTCATTGACTGATAACTCCCTTTCTCGTTAACTAGTGCTTTAGGCTTTAGCCGGAATAATCCGTTTTTTTTATGTAATAACCCCCAGGCGTTTGCGGCGGCGGCGTATTAAATACTGCACCACGCCGAAAACCGCCAGAAGCACCGGTACCGCAAACATATTGGCTAAACGCAACCCTGCCTTGACGTTGTCGGAAACGACCTTCAGCGGACGTTCACCGGTTTCACGCGAACGGATATCAATCAGCTTGTCGCCGATTACGAACCAGTCGATGGCGTTTTGAAAAAAGGTTCGGTTCCCCTCAAACTGTTCGGGGAAATTGCTGGTGATAAAGCGGGAATTCCCCACGACAATAATTTTTGTCTCCGGGCTTTTGGCAGCAATGCTGCGTTCTTCCTCCGTCGGTTTTTTTTCATCGTTCGTACCCGCGTCTTCCTGCTGTGCGTTTTCAACCGGCGGCACGGCCTTGCCGGCAAAGTAGCTGTCGAAGCTGCCCTGCACCGCTACAGCCAGCGTACGGCTCTGCAACTGCTCAGGAGAAGGTCTGAAATCCTGGCGCGGGTTCAGGTCGAAAAAGCCTTTCTGAATCCAGGAATAGGGCGAGCTCTTGGCCAGGATATCCACCGTTTTGTCTTTTGTTTTCTCCTCGATAATTTCCAGCGGACTGGCCCAAGGCAGAACCATACTCTCAATTTGATTGATAATGGGATGCGCGCCCTCTACGCTCTGGCGCACGGCCCGTACCCAGAAGGGATAGGGAATAAAAATATTAAACATGCCGCTCTGGAACGAAGCATTGGCATTGAGCTGGTCAAGCACAAGCTCATCAGCCAATTGTATCCCGTAATGCTCAATCAGCCTGGTAATGGGAGAATTGAGCGGCGATCCCTGCATCCGTTGCGACTGAATGTCGATCATGTCGGTCAAAAATATTACCTTGCCGCCCGACATCAGGTACTGATCGACTTCAAACAGGTCGCGATCGGTCATCTGCTTGGGCCCCGCAACGACAAGCGCGGAAATATCCGAGGGTATTTTTTCGCCCTTGGAAGTATCGACAGCCTTGGTATAGTACTGCTCCTTCAGGAGGTTATTGATGGTGCCGAGATCTTTGTTCAGGTCGGCCTCCCCGTGGCCGGAAAGGAACCCGATCGTCTGTACCTCGGAACTTGCCACCCGCAGAATTTTGCCGGTAAGCTCGTATTCAAAGGTTTCCAGGTCGGTAAGGGCCGGAATGATTTCCTTGTTGTCGCCGAACAGAATCGCCAGTCCCATATACACATTGGAAATGGCGGCCTGGTCTTTTTCAATAATATTGAGCCGTAGTTGAGGAATACCCATAAAGCGAAGCTTCTGCTGCATGGCCGGATCATCGCCGGGGTCGATATACTCAAGCTCTATGGCACCGTCGGAGTAGATACGGTACTCTTCCAGGATATCTTTCACCTGGTTGGTGACCGTGACCATATAGGGCGGCAGTTTTTTCGACAGATAGACCTTGATGTTGACGATGTCGTCCAGCTCGGCCAGCACGTTGCGGGTTGAGCTGGAGATGGTGAACTTTTTGTTCTCAGTCAAATCCACCCTGAAAAAATGACGATATGAAAAGGCATTGATAATAACCAGGATGCCCGCCACCAGCAGGGCAACCACAACCATGTTTGTTCCGTAGGTAACTTTTTTAAATCCCATGGTCCTCACTTCCATTTTCTGCTTTCGAGCGAAAGCTGGTTAAGATAGAGAAAAAATCCGACTACAGACACATAGTACAGAATATCCCGTGAATCGATCACACCCCGGCCGATACTCTGGAAGTGGGCTCCAAGCCCGAGAAACGACAGCACCGGCACCAGTGCGTTAGGGGCGTTGAACAGCACAAAGTTTTCTCCGACAATCAGCATCCCGAAACAGATGATGATTGCCACTATAAAAGCAATGATCTGGTTCTCGGTCAGGCTGGAAGCAAACAGCCCGATGGCCAGGTAAGCCCCTCCCAGAAGAAACGCTCCCAGGTAACCGCCCCAGATGGGTCCCATGTCGGGACTGCCGATAATCATGACCGTCAGGGGTAAGGGAAATGTCAGCAGCATGGTGACCACCAGAAAAACAAACCCGGCCAGAAATTTGCCCACGATGATCTCCCATTCTTTTACCGGCAGGGTCATCAATATCTCCAGGGTACCCAGCTTTTTCTCCTCGGCCCAAGAGCGCATGGTGATGGCCGGGGCCAGAAACAGGAACACCCAGGGCAGTATAGCGAAAAAAGGCCGGAGGCTCGACTGGTTCATGAGAAAAAAGGTTCTAAAAAACAGCCAGGTGGTGACGACCAGAAACGAAATGATAAAGATATATGCCACCGGTGAACTGAAGAACGACTTAAACTCTTTCCAGAAAATTATGCTGATGTTTTTCATGATACCTCTCTTGTTGTCAAGTCAAGGAATACATCTTCAAGGTTGATGGTCTTGCGGTACAACTCGGTCAGGCTCCATCCGTTGCGTGACACCAGGAAGAAAACATCTTCGCTCAGGTCCCGGGCGGCGTCCGATATAAGCTCGAACCGGTTGATACCGTTGCTCTCACCAAGGTGTTTGACCTCGGTAATGTTCTCCAAGCCCGCAAGGCCCTTTTCCACCTCTTCACGGGATCCGCGGACGGTCACCAGGATTGCCTGCCCGCCGTGGGACATGGCCGCCAGTTCTTCAGGAGTGCCGCTCCCGACAATACGACCCTCGTTGATAATAAGTACCCGGTCGCAGGTTGCCGAAACTTCCGGCAGGATATGAGAGCTGAGGATAACGGTTTTTTCTTTGCCGATGGTTTTAATAAGGTTGCGGATTTCAATGATCTGGTGCGGATCCAGCCCGATGGTGGGCTCATCCAGCACCAGCACGTCCGGATCATGGATAAGGGCCTGGGCCAGTCCCAGGCGCTGGCGATACCCCTTGGAAAGCTCGCCGATATCCTTGGACACTATGGACTCAAGACCGCAAATGGAAATGGTCTGCTCGACCTTCTGCTTGATGGCTCCCGCCGGGATACTGCGCATTTTTGCAATAAACTTTAAATACTCTATGGTGCCCATATCCATATACAGCGGATTGTTCTCAGGCAGATAGCCGATGCAGCGCCGCACCTCGATGGGGCTCTTGTGAATGTCGTGTCCGGCCACCGTCGCCGTTCCTTTGTCCGGCGGAAGAAAGCAGGTCAGGATGCGCATAGTGGTGGACTTGCCGGCCCCGTTGGGTCCCAGGAAACCCAGCACATCGCCCTTCTCTACCCGGAAGGAAAGATCCTGGACCGCCCTGGTAGTACCATAATTTTTACTGATATTGGAAACCTCTATCATACATCATATCCTTTCATGGCATATCGATGATTTAGATTTGCACAAATAAATATATGCAAAGAAAAAAGAAAATACTCAAAGGAACAACTAGGGGCACTCAGGTTTAATGAATTTTCAAAAATTTTAGTGAAGCCCGCCGGGCTTGTCAAGAGAATTTTTCTTCTGCGCTTTTTCCCGCTGGTAGAGAACACCGTACTGTATTTTGCCGTCTGTTTCACCGTTTTTCACCCGGTCGACAACCATGGCACCCAGATTGCGACAAAACGGTTCCTTGGCGGCCAGTTGTGCGATACTGCCGCTTTCACGGCAGCGCAACTCATTTATAAGCCGGGCGGCCCGCATGCGCTCATGAACGGCAAGGCCCTCAAGTGATATGGTCGGCACCGGGTCAAGGTACGTTTGCCCTGCGGAAGCCAGTTGCAGCTTCAGTATTTCTTCTTTATACTTTTCAACCAGCAAGAGCATCTGCGGGTCGGACTCCACCTCCTGATCGAGAGCCACGCGGCGGTAGCGGCATGCATTTTTTGCCTCAAGGGCTTTGAGTTTTTCTTCCATAGCCAGCCGGGTCATGACGATATCTTCAAGGGGTTTTTTACGTTTTGGGGACTCTTCCTGCGCCTTCAGCTTTACTATTGCCTGCACAACTTCATCCCGGTAGGAAGCGTGGTAAAACGGGGCTCCTTCATTATCAAAAACAAGCTCCAGCACGGAGAGATACTCGCCCCGTACCCCCGGTGACAACACCAGGGTATCACCGACCATCTCGGGACGGGAATGGGCTTCCGCGGCCGAGCTGCCTGCAATAAAATGGATGCCGGGAACGGTGCGGGCAATGTTCCTATTCTGCTCGGACGAAAGCTGCGACAGCATAATAATAACATCACATCCTTTTTCTTTCAGAACCTGAACGGAATGAGCAGCAGCACGTTGCGGCGACACAACAGTAACACCCTGAGGCCCCTCACCACTTACTCCGAATATGCCCACGGTACGGTTACCGATTTTTTTAATATGATATGGCGCAAACAGGGGTTCGGCGGGTGCAGCCGTTTGCAATGTTGCCGAGGTCAGGGGCAGTGAAAGCTTTTTACCCCTCCCGGCAAGCACATCCACACCCGCTTTACAGTCGCGGCCGCCGACATGAACGGCATCGGTCTGCATATAGGAGAAGGCCTTCAGTATATAGGCGGCCCGTGTCTTGAGCGCCTGTTTGGAAACAAAGGCGTCGTCGGCAAGAAAATTTCCCGCGTCAAGCACCAGCAGAGCCCCTCCCCGGGCGCGGGCATCCTGGATATAGCGTGCCTTGCGGGCCAGACCGCCCCGCATGCGACACCCGCAGCCTTCGGGATCCAGGGCGCCCATGGTGCTGCCGGACACAATGACCGTAAGCCCGGCGGCATCCTGTCGCTTGATAGTTGCGGTCTGCATACCGGCACAGGACACCAGCAAACAGGTACAAACAAGTGTGATAAAAAAACATACCGGATGCTTCATTTGTACAAAAAGTCCTTTCATACAACAAGGCAATTTAAATACTAACAGTAACGTTTTCATTCACATGCCCCAAAAAAAGACATTATAAACCGGGCACTTTAACAGTTTCGGACTATTCCGCCATTGACTTCCCACTGTATCATGATTATAGTTACCAGTGAACAAAAAAAGTAGTACAAAATTACCGGAAAGAATACAAAAAAATATGTTTTTATCTAAAAAGCTCACCGTACCGGTTCTGATCGTTGCCTGTACCTTTATGTTGGTGTCGGCTGTTTTCGCCTCACGAGACGCCTGGGCCACCACAAATGAATTTCCACCACGACCCAAAACCGCAATCAACGACTATGCCGGGGTTATCCCGGCAAATGTAAAGCAGGCCATGGAAAGCCTGGCCTGGGAAATCCAGCAAAAAACGGAAACCGCCGTTGTCGTTGCAACTTTTAAAAGCATCGGCGACTATGATCCGGCCCAATACGCCAACGAACTGTATGAAGCCTGGGGTATCGGCAAAAAAGGGGTGGACAAGGGAGTTCTTTTTCTGCTTGCCCTGCAGGAACGCCGGGTACGCATTGAGACCGGCTATGGCGTTGAAGGCATACTGCCGGACGGCTTGGTGGGAAGCATCTTGGACCAGTACATGGTTCCCTTACTGAAACAGGGCGACTATGCCAAAGGCCTTTTTAACGGCATGCTGGCGGTCGGCCAGGTCATCGCCAAAGATGCAGGGGTTAAGATCGGCGAAGGATACCGCCCCGCGCAGGTCAGAGGTAGACAGGTGCAACGCCGCGGTTCCGGCCTGTTCTCACTGATTTTTCTGCTGTTTATCTTCCTTTCTCTTTTTACCCGCACGGGACGCAGCATGCTCCCCATTTTACTGCTCATGGGATTAAGCGGCGGCCGCGGTTCTTCGTTCGGGGGCGGTGGCGGATTCAGTGGAGGATTCGGGGGCTTCGGGGGCGGTTTGAGCGGCGGCGGCGGCGCCGGAAGAGGTTTTTAATACAGAACACGCGTTTCTACTGCAGGACCGATACCGATACAACGCATAGGGTTCATCATTTTTTTGGAGCACAATTATGGCAAAAATTCCACAAAAGCCTGAAGACATTTTCGAGGAGTTTACCGGCGACGTTACCAGGCTCTACGGCAGCGAGCTTGAAAGCATTATTCTCTACGGCAGCGGCGCCCGGGGTGAGTATATTCCGAAAAAATCAGATATCAATTTCATGATCGTACTGTCTGAAAACGGCATCAATTCCCTGGGCAAAGCCATTCCTCTTGTCGCAAAATGGCACAAACGTAATGTCGGCACACCGCTTTTTGTAACAAAAGCCTATATTGAATCTTCAATGGACACGTTTCCCATTGAGTTCCTTAATTTCAAAGCCGCCTACAAAGTGGTTTTCGGCAAAGATATTCTTCAGGGCCTGACGTTCAACAAGCAGTACATACGTCTGCAATGCGAACGGGAGCTGAAGGGCAAGCTCCTGCAGTTGAGGGAACGTTTTCTGGAAACAGAAGGTAAACGACGGCTTATCGAAGAACTCATTGCCCGCTCGTTGCCCACGTTTTTTTCCATCTTCCAGGCCATTTTGATGCTGCAGGACAAAACCCCGGCCGCAGACCGTGGAATGCTGCTGGCGGAAATGGCCCAGGATGCCGGCTTACACCGTGAACTCTTCATTGATCTTGCTGCCATTAAGGAGGGAAAGAAAAAACTCTCATCGTCGGAAGCCGTCCCGCTCGTGGAGCGGTATATAGAAGAAGTACGCAAGCTGGCCCTGTTTGTTGACGGTTTAAAAATGTAATGCCCATGTGCCGAACACGGGCATTACAGCAACAACTGCTTCATTAAACAATTTGCATTATCGGAGGTATATACACATGACCAATAAACTACGCTCACTGTTCATCATCATAACCGTACTGTGCCTGATGATACCGTTAACGGGCTGCGGCACCTACAACACCATGGTCACCCTGGACGAGGAAGTAAAGGAAGCCTGGGCCCAGGTCGACACCCAGTTGCAGCGGCGCTTTGACCTCATACCCAATCTGGTTGAAACGGTAAAAGGATTTGCCGCCCAGGAAAAGGATGTTTTCATTAAGGTAACCGAAGCACGCGCCAGGGTCGGCGGAGCCGGCAATATCCCCGACAAAATCAAGGCCAACAACCAGCTCACATCGGCCCTAAGCCGCCTGCTGGTGGTGGCCGGACGGTATCCCGGCCTGAAATCCAATACGAACTTTATCCGCCTGCAGGATGAGCTTGCCGGAACGGAAAACCGTATTGCGGTCGCCCGACGGCGTTACAACGAAGCCGTAAAACGCTACAATGTATCGATCCGTCGCTTCCCCTCAAACCTGGTTGCCAAGGCATTCGACTTCGAAAAAGCCTCATTCTACGAAGCTCCCCAGGCCGCGGCCGAACCACCCAAAGTCAAGTTCTAGCAGGTCTCAGAATCCCTTTTTTTGCTCACATCTTGTGTCCCGTTTTTTTTAGCGGGACACAACTTTAATATCAATTTCGTTTACTGTTGATTGTTGACGGGTTTTCTTAGTACCATTGCAACGCCGCCGAGTGCAGCGATTTCAGGAGGAAAAAAGGGTCGACATGTCTGAGCCCCGTTTTGCAGGGGCGAGTTTGTTGACCCGCCGACTGAAATCGTGCCGCGAGGGTATCCCGCCCGTTTTTGGCGGGACACGTTGCAGGGCGCCTTTCTTTTGCCCCCTTTTCTTTGCGCGCCAAAGAAAAGGGGGAGGCGCTTGCGTCTTATT
>JANQGV010000143.1 GCA_028282925.1 Thermodesulfobacteriota bacterium | reverse complement strand
CGGCCTGAAATGCTTTCCTGTAACCGGTCGAGCCATGAATCAAGTACCTCGGCACCAAGTGTTTCGGATTGGTTCATGCCGAACTGTGCTGTACCTCCGTGATCGGTAATATACACAATAACATCATCGGCATCTGCAGCCCACTGGGTAAGGGCATACTCTACATTTTCGTTGGTTATGTCTCCGTCAACGTCTTGGGTGCTGTTGTCGCCGTCAATATCTATATCAAGGTCTGCCGAGAGGTAATATACGGTCTCATGGGTGAATCCCTGGAATATGAGGGCACGATAGGCAAAGTTGGTATTCAACTGGGTAGCATCCCACAGGCTGTTGCCGGTGTACGGACCGCCTCCGGCAACAATAACAGCCTTTGAGGTGCTATCTGCGGTTTGTTCATCTTCCTGGGGAGTGAACATCTGGATACGGTTGTTTGACGTATCGGCAACATATACAACACCATCATTGTTAACGGCAACGCCTGAAGGACTTGAAAACCGGCCGCTGAAGCTGCCGAATGTACCTATGGTTGTGACATAGGTACCGTTATTGGTGAATTTTTGTATGCGATTCATTGCACGATCGGCAACATACACTGAACCGTCGGGGGCCACGGTGATACCGGTGGTAGTTACAAACTGTCCCTCACCTGTACCGGATGTGCCCCAGGTGGTAATAAACCCACCATCAGCAGTGAGTTTTTGGATGCGTTGATTACCGTCGTCTCCAATATATACATACCCGTCAGGACCAACTGCTACATCGGCCGGATACTTAAACTGTCCGTTTCCTGAACCCGCGCTGTCCCAGGCGGTAATAAAGGTACCGTCTGAGCTGAATTTCTGAATGCGCTGGTTCAAGGTATCGGCAACATACACCGAGCCGTCAGGGGCTACGGCAACACCGAGAGGGTCGTCAAACTCACCGTTTCCGTCGCCGGAACTCCCCCATGAAGTGACAAAAACTCCATCGGCGGTAAATTTCTGGACCCGATCGGCATATTTTTCCAAAATATACACTGAGCCGTCCGATGCTATGGCAATGTCGTGCGGCCAATCCAGATCCCCTTCGTCATAGCCCTTCGTTCCCCATGCGGAAATAAATGCCCCCTGGGATGTGAATTTCTGTATGCGGTTATTTTTTGTATCAGCCACGTAAAGTGAACCGCCGGGTGCAACGGCAATGCTGCGTGGTTCGTCAAACCTGCCATTGTCGGAGCCCATGCTTCCCCATTTTTTTATAAAGTGTGCTTCCTCGGAAAATATCTGGATACGATGATTCGAGGCATCGGAAACATAGATCAAGCCATCCATTGAAACGGCAATTCCGGTATGGCTCAGGAATTGTCCGTTGTCTGAACCAAAACCGCCCCATGCAAGGAGAAAATCACCGGCACCGGTGAATTTCTGTATGCGGTGATTATGTGTATCGGAAACAAACACCGAGCCGTCAGGGGCTACGGTTATCTCCCGAGGGGAATCAAACTGCCCGTTTCCGGTTCCAAGGCCGCCCCAGGTTGTAATAAATGTACCGTCAGCAGTAAATTGCTGAATACGATGATTTTCCGAATCGGTCACATACACCGAGCCGTCTGGGGCCATAGCAATGCCGTACGGGTTGCTAAACTGTCCGGGCTCCGTACCTCTGCTGCCCCATGTAGTGATCGGCTCTCCGTCGGCGGTAAAAGTCTGTATGCGGTCGTTTTTGGTATCGGCTACATACACTGTGCCGTCTTGTGAAACATCCAGATCATAGGTGAATTTAAATTCACCGTCTTTGTACCCTTCATTGTTCCATGACGTTACAAAAGTACCGTCGGCGGTAAACTTCTGTATGCGCAGGTTAAAAGTGTCTGCAACATATAAGGAGCCGTCAGGGGCAATGGCGATGCCATACGGTTCATTGAATTGTCCGTGTTCATTGCCGAAGCCACCCCAGGTGGTTATGAACTCTCCGTCGGCGGTAAATTTCTGAATGCGATGGTTCCAGGTATCTACAACGTAAACCGATCCGTCAGGTGCCGTGACGATGCCGGACGGAGATCTAAAATACCAGTCGTTTTTCAATGCAGGCCACATGCGGTTATAGTGGTAGTTTGTAACACGTGTATAATCCTTAATAGTTGTTGTCGTACTGCCGGTGCCGATTCTAATGAAAACAGATTGTGATCCTTGGGTGCCTTCAGAATCGGTCGCGGTAAGGGTAACTTTGTGAATGCCGTCTGAAAGGGTAACCGTTATGTTTGTGCCGGCACCCAGGGTGCCGTCCAGATTCGACGACCACACCAGACTACTGCCGCTGATTGCATTGCCGTCGGTATCAACAGCACCGCCTATGCATTCAATCTCTGTTCCGCTTTCATAAACAGCTCCGTTACGGGGGGCTATAATAGTGACCTGGGGCTGTGGACCACAGCCGATACAGAATAGTGACGGCAGAATCAACAGCAGGGATAACGCGATAATAGAAATGATTTTTGGCTTTGCGGAGTTTGTTACGTTTCGCATATGACCGCTCCACTTGTATTTTCTAAAACGTATATCGGAGCTTTTATGAACTGATAAGGCCGGCGTTTAATGCGCGCTCCTGGTTTGAAAAGACGGCCATGGCAGTGTTCATCTTCCTGAAACCGAGTTTGTGGTAAAACCCTTCTTTGCCCGGGACGGTATAGAGTATGATTTTAGCATGTCCGCTGGAGAACTCGACCAGTTTATTAACTATTTGTTTTCCAAGACCGGTTCCCTGATAATCGGGATGCACAACAACATCGCAAATGTAAGAGCAATCCAGTCCGTCGGCAAGCGCACGGCCTGCACCAATAATCAGTTCGCCGTCAAACACAAAGCATTTAAAGCGGCTGTTTTGAAAAACAACCTCTAAATCACCAGGTGATTTTTCTCCCAAAGGAGCGATTCGGTAGAGGTGGGAGAGCTGTGCCCAGTCAATATCGGTCTGATCATAGTGCCATGAAATAACCATTGTAACGACCTTGAGTACTCTGAGATGTGGATCAGGATAAACCGTAGCGCTGGAGTTTCTTCCTGAATCCCTCGCGGCTCAAACCCAGGCGGCGGGCCGCTTCCGATTTGTTCCCTTTGGTGTCCTTCAGTACATCCTGAATTTTCCGGATTTCGATGTCCTTGAGCGAATCCGGGGCATCGGTGCGGTCGGCACGGTTGCCGAACCATTCCTGCAGATCTTCTGAAAAATCGTCATGGCTTATGGTGTCTGAAAGGGCAAGGGCCACGGCGCGTTCTACTTCATTTTCAAGCTCCCGGACGTTGCCGGGCCAGGGATACTCCTTTAAGTCTTTTATAACAGACGTTGAAAATGAAAGGGTGGTACGGTTGTATTTGGTTGCATAGGTGGTAAGAAACGTTTTCAGCAGCAGGGGTATATCTTCCTTGCGGTCACGAAGCGGGGGCAGGTTGATGTTGGCGACATTCAAGCGGTAGTAGAGATCTTCGCGAAAGGACTTGTCTGCTATTGCTCCTTTCAGGTCTTTATTGGTGGCGGCGATGATGCGCAGGTCGACCGGTATTGTTTTTCGGCCGCCGATACGTTCTATTTCAAAGTCCTGCAGAACCCGCAGCATTTTGGTCTGGGTCGAAAGGGGCATGTCGCCTATTTCATCCAGGAACAGGGTGCCGCCGTGGGCCTGTTCGATTTTGCCGATCCGCCGCTCAACACCGGTTGCAACGCCTTTTTCAATGCCGAAGAGTTCGCTTTCAATCAGCTTTTCCGGCAGGGCCGAACAGTTAAGGGCCACAAAGGGACCCCGGTTGCGGCTGCTCTGATAGTGAAACGCTTTTGCAATCAGTTCTTTGCCGGTTCCGGTTTCGCCGGTTATCAAAATATTGACCGATGTATCGGCCAGGCGGTCGACCAGCGATAAGATCTCCTTAATCACCTTGCTCTGGCCTTTAATACTGTTGCGGGAAAATTTTTTACGAAGATCGTCTTTGAGCATACTGTTTTCACGTGAAAGCTTCTTCTGGGCCGACTGAAGTTCCTTGTTGGATTTTTTAAGCTTTTCAATGGTCTCCTGAAGATGAAACTCCCGGGCTTCGACTTTAACGATCATCATGCCGAACGATTCGGCAAGATCGGTAATGGGTTTCGGGTAGGTGCCGGTTTTGGTCAGCTCAAAGATTTGTTCAGGGTTGCCATAACGGCCATGGGATACTTCACGGGAAAGCTTGATGAGACTGTTTAAGAGATCATGCTCTGCTTTTTGATTTGACATGATTTTCCTTCCACTTAACAACGTGACAGTTTGTTTTCAGCGTAACGATTATAAAATACTGGCTGTTAAAGTCAATCCCGGGATGCAGCCCTGGATTTTTCTTTTAAATACTGCAAATGGTCGGTTGTGAAGTACTCCCACCGGCAGGGCAGCAGGGTATTGTTGTGAAAAAGGGGTTCATCTGCAATGGGAAACGGAGAGCAGGAAACAGCATCGTTCCACAATGAAGTACCTGGAATAGGAGAATATTCGGCAACATAGGGCCGAAGACCTGCATCATGTACAAACCGGACCGCTTCCAGGGTGTTTGTATAGCGTTGAAACGGCAATCCTCCCAGGATATACACCCCGACCTGATCTGCGGTGTAGCCTGCCCTATGCAGACACCCGGCAGCCTGAATAAACTGTTCACGTGATACTTTCCCCCCGGTGGCTTTCTGAAGCGCCGGGTCGGCTGTTTCAAGGCCCAGGCGCAGGGTTTTAAAGCCGCTTCTGCACATCAGGTCGGCAATTTCCTGATTGATGTTTCGTATATGCAAACCATTGGGAACATGAAACCGTACCGTGAACCCACGCCTTATGATTTCCTTCATCAAGGGGATGCTGTGCTGCTCAGGGCGCATGAGCAGTGCATCATCGTAAAAAGCAAAATCAAGAGCCCCTGCTTTTTTATGCCAGTGTTCGATTTCAGCAAGTATTTCACGGTAGTCACGTTGTTCGAATCCGTTGAATAACAGCTTTGATGCACAATAGGTACAGGTATAGGGGCATCCGTGAGACGTGATAAGGGGAATGACGGATTTTGAAGACAGTAAAGAACAGTCCGGCTGTGGAAAACAGTAGTTTTCCGGAAAACCGATATCAAAGCCTGTTTTTTGGGAGAGGAGGGTAAAAAAATCCTTGTTGCAGTGGCCGCTGAAAACAGCATCAGCACCGGAAATACGCTCGGCATGGCTGGTGCATAGCGTTGCATACACACCGCCCAGCAAGACGGGCACCTCAGGATGGACTCTTTTCAGGGATGCAATGGTTTCCTGTACCCCCGGGTACCAGTAGGTCATCATGGACGAAACGATAAATGCATCCGGTTTCGGCAACACAGAAAGGTCTGCTTCAAGCACCGACGGCAAAATACCGTAGCGGAAGTAGGGTCGACTGAACTGTTGCAGGGCTTCAGGCTTTTGAATTTCGGTTTTATAAAAATGGCCCTTCCCGGTTTTTTTCCGTGCCGGCTGTTTTACGTCCGTACTGTGGCGCATTGCAGGGTGTTCAATGTCGAGGCAGTCGATCATATGCACGTTACAACCGTGTTCCTGCAACAGGGTGGCAATCGACAGCAGCCCCACCGGCTTTAACCAGAGGTCGTAGGCGGCGAAATCATGTATCCAGGGATTAACCAATACAATGTCGGGAGTTTTCATATGCCGCTTGTATCCGTAAAAATCATTTTGTGGTTTTTGAGGAAATGGACTATAATCATAAAGAAAATCAGGAATTTAGTTATTATAGGCTCTTTAAGTACTTTACTATAGTTCCTAGAAAAAGTATACGTTGTTTAGTAGTTTAAAACTGTAATGGTGCGGAATTGATAAGGACCTCTTAAATGAAAATACTTGTTCTTGGTGCAGGTGCCATCGGATCTGTTTTTGGTGGGTTTCTGGCACAGGCAGGCCACACCGTGAGACTCATTGGGAGAAAAGCGCATGTTGAGGCCATACGTGCAGGCGGACTTTTTATTGACGGTATTTGGGGTGAACACCTGGTGCACGGTCTCGGCTGTTATGAAAACCTAGACGAGCTTACAGGTAACGAAGACTGTACGCAGTTTGATCTGGCTTTGCTCTCGGTTAAATCATATGATACGAAAAAGATGCTGCGGGAATGTGTTCGGTGTCTTAAAAGCCTGCCACCCATAGTATCCCTGCAAAACGGGCTGGGTAATGTAGAAAAAATACGGGACATTGCCGGTTGTGAGCGGACTATCGGCGGGCGGGTAATCTTCGGCGTTGAATATATAAAGCCCGGGCATGTAACCGTGACCGTTTCGGCCGACAATACAAAGCTGGGCGCGCTTGAAAGCGGTATAGATACGGCTTTTGTGGCGGATGCAGCCGCAATGCTCACCGATGCGGGGATACCCACTGATGCCGTGGACGATATATACCGCTTCATCTACGGCAAAGTGCTGTACAATTGCAGTCTGAACGGACTTGCCACCCTGCTTGATGTAGAGTACGGTAGATTACTGGGGTGTGAAGAAACCCGGAAGATCATGAAAAGCATTATCCAGGAAATTTTTGCTGTAGCACGGGCTGAAGGTGTGACGCTTGACTGGCAGGCCCCGGGTGAGTATGAGAAACTTCTGTTTGATACCCTGATTCCGGTAACGTTTGAGCATCACCCGTCCATGCTGCAGGATATCCGGCGTAACAAGCCTACTGAAATAGACGCCCTTAATGGTGCGATTGTGGCTATGGCTGAAAAACACGGTATCGACGTACCGGTTAACAGGATTATCACTCAACTTATTAAAACCAAAGAGTCGGGTCCGGGAACCTGATAAAACGTCTGCACCAATATGAGTGAAACGGTAGACACACAACAGCTTCTTGATATTTTTTACAGCTACATGGTGGCCGAGCGACGGTTGTCTCCCAATACGGTTGAATCATACGGCCGCGACCTCATGAAGTTTACCGTGTTTGTCGAGGAGGAGAAAGGAAAAAACCTGTGCAACTGCACTCGCCTGGAAATACTGCTGTTCCTTGCTGAACAACAAAAAGCAGGACTCAGCTCCCGTTCGATTGCACGCATGCTGTCGAGTATCCGCACTTTTTATGCGTTTCTGGTTGCTGAAAACATTATGCCGCACAGCCCGGTATGCAATATTGAATCGCCCCGGATCGACAAAAAACTGCCCGCTGTGCTGAACCGCGAGGAGGTTGACGCGCTTCTTGAATCCCCCGACAGTGAGACCCCCATAGGTCTTCGCGATCGGACCATGCTTGAATTTTTATACGCAACCGGCATACGAGTAACCGAACTTGTTTCTCTTGCCCTTGAAAACGTAAACATCGATGCCGGTTTTGTTATTGTTATGGGTAAGGGTTCAAAGGAACGCGTGGTGCCCCTTGGTGAGGTTGCCGTTCACTGGCTTAAAGAATACCTGCAAAACGGCAGGCCGCAATTGATGCGCGGCTCGGTTCATTCCTGCCTGTTTCTCAATAGATCAGGGGGAAGTCTCAGCCGCCAGGGGTTCTGGAAACTGATTAAAAAGTATTGCGTGCAGGTAGGAATTACAAAAAATATTTCACCCCATACCCTGCGGCACTCCTTTGCAACCCATATCCTTGAAGGCGGGGCCGATTTGCGGTCGGTACAGATGATGCTGGGACATTCGGATATAACGACAACCCAAATTTATACCCATATAGCAAAGGATACCCTGAAGAAACTGCACAAAAAGTATCACCCACGGGGATGATGCAAGAGGGAATTTAAATCTGGGTTTTAAGAAACGTTATAAATGAACTAATAAAACATAACGGCTTAAGACACAGTAAAAAGGTTCAGATACAAGGCACGCGAATTCGAAGGCATGAGGCGTACTGTTTTGTACGCCGCAGTTCCGGAGGATGAAGCGTAACACAGTAGATGACCTTTTTACGAAGTCGATTCAACTAAAGGCTTTTAAACACACTTGATAGTATAATAAACCCTTTATGGAAGTTATTACCACCCACATAACCGCCGATTTCGACGCACTGGCATCCATGATTGCCGCCAAAAAACTGTATCCGAACGCAGTTTTGGCATTCCCGGGCGCCCAGGAAAAAAGCATCCGTGACTTTATGTTGCAGTCCACGGCCTATTTTCTTGATATCCAGAAGGCCAGCAAGGTTCCCCTGGAAGAGATCACACGGCTGATACTGGTTGATATACGGCAGGCCAGCCGCATCGGCAAGTTTGCTGAAGTTGCTTTAAAAAAGGATGTCGACGTGCATATCTACGATCATCATCCTGCGTCGCCCGATGATATTAAAGGTTCTTTGGAAATAATTCAGCCTCTTGGATCAACGACGACCATTTTATGTAAAATCCTCAAAGAGCGTAACCTTGAAATATCACCTGATGAAGCAACGGTGATGATGCTGGGCATTTACGAAGATACCGGCAACCTGACCTTCTCGTCCACCACTGAGGAAGACTATACGGCTGCCGGTTTTCTGTTCAGCCAGGGAGCAAATCTCAATATTGTAGCCGATATGGTCATTAAAGAGCTGACGGCTGAGCAGGTTGCGATTTTGAACCAGCTCATCGAGAACACCTACGTTCATACGGTGCAAGGTGTCGATGTTATGATTGCCAAGGCGGCCTCGGATTCCTACGTGGGGGATTTCGCCGTTCTCGTGCACAAATTGAAAAACATGGGCAATGTCAATGCCCTTGTGGCCATGGCTTCAATGGAAGACCGTATTTATCTGGTGGCCCGAAGCCGTATACAGGAGGTCAATGCCGGGGAGATAGCGGCGGCTTTTGACGGAGGCGGGCATGCAACCGCTGCCTCCGCCACCATACACAATATGACCATTGTGCAGGCCGAGCAAAAACTGGTGCGGGTTTTGAATGCGACTATTAAGCCGGTAAAGGTGGCCCGCGACTTTATGGCAACGCCGGTAAAAACCATCGATGTGCATAAAACGCTGGATCAGGCCAGCGCTATGCTGACCCGGTACAACATCAATGTGCTACCGGTTACTGAAAAAGATAAGCTGGTCGGCATGATTTCACGGCAGATCATTGAGAAGGCCAGGCACCACGGGCTGGAAGGAATACCGGTGCGGGAGTATATGACCACCGAATATGCAACCGTCAGGGAATCAACTTCGGTGTCCGAAATCAAACGTCATATCATAAAAGACAACCAGCGCTTTTTACCGGTGCTGGAACGCAAGAAAATCAAGGGCGCTATCACCCGCACCGATTTACTGCGGGTGCTGCATGTCGACATGACCGAAGAATCTCTCGGCATTGAATCGCGATCGTCTGAAGGACGTCACAAAAAAATGAAAAGCCTTATCACCGAGAGGCTTGATAAAGAGGTCTTGAAACTTTTGAAAAATATCGGTTTTGTGGCCGATGCCATGGGTTTTAATGCCTATGCCGTGGGCGGCTTTGCCCGGGACGTGATCCTGCGGATCAAGAACTATGATATCGACGTGGTGATAGAGGGCGACGGTATTCAGTTTGCCAAAAAATTTGCCGAGCAGTTCGGCAACAATGTGAAAGTATACCGCAAATTCGGCACGGCGGTTATTGAAATACACGACGAGCTGAAGGTTGATGTGGCCTCGGCCCGGCTTGAGTACTATGAAAAACCGGCCGCTTTGCCCAAGGTTGAGTGGAGCTCCATCAAACTGGACCTGTATCGCCGTGATTTCACCATCAATACCCTTGCCATTCGGTTGAATAAAAATTTCTTCGGGGAAATGATCGATTTCTTCGGAGCTCGCCGGGACATCAAAGAGAAAGCCGTGCGGGTTCTGCATAACCTGAGCTTTGTCGAGGACCCCTCGCGTATTTTCAGGGCGATCCGGTTTGAACAGCGTCTTGATTTTCACATCGGTAAACTGACCAAAAACCTGATCGACAATGCCGTAAAGCACGATTTCCTGCAGAATCTGAGCGGGAAACGGATTTTTTCAGAGGTGATGCTGCTGCTTCATGAAGAGCAGATACTTCCCATTGTAAAGAGGATGAACGATTTTGATTTGCTGAAGTATGTTTATCCGACTCTGAAGTATGACAGTGCCATGCGTTCGATGTTGAAAAATATTGCCGAGGTCCTGTCGTGGTATGATCTGCTGTACCTTGAGAGTGCGTGCGAGAAGTGGTTCGTCTATTTCCTGGGACTGGTCGACCGCTTGAAGCAGGACGATATTGCCCGGCTGGTTGCAACCTTCGATATCAAGAAGAAATACGCCGTGCCTTTAGCAATTGCCAAGAACCAGGGTTATGATGTACTATATAACATTGCCCATAAGCGGCCTCTGAAAGATTCTGATATTTACCGCTATCTGCATGTGCTTCCTGTGGAAGTATGCCTGTATCTCATGGCCAAAACCGGGCGCCGGACAACCAAAAAAGCGTTTTCGTTGTATTTTACCAAGCTGCGTAATACGAAAATACATGTAAACGGTAAGGATCTGCAGAAACTCGGCATTCCGCCGGGCAAGATCTACAAACACATGCTTGACAGCCTTCTCGATGAAATCCTGAACGGTAAAATCGAGGGCAAAGAAGAGGAAATAACATTTATTAAAACACTTCAAAAAAGGTCGTAGCTCGTTATGGAAATCATTTTAACAATTCCGGTACTGCTCTTTTCAATTATCTCCCATGAGGTTGCCCACGGGTATGTTGCCTGGATATTCGGCGATCCCACGGCAAAGAATGAGGGCCGTTTGACGTTTAACCCGGTGCCCCATATTGATTTGATGGGCTCCATAATACTGCCCCTGATTCTTATTGTAACCAAGTCCAGTGTGCTGTTCGGGTGGGCCAAGCCGGTGCCGGTAAATCCGTATAATTTGCGAAATCCCAGGAAACATCATTTTTTTGTATCTCTTGCCGGTATCAGCGCAAATATAGCAATTGCCGTTATTTCGGCCGTGCTGCTCGGTATCTATATTTTAATTTTTAAGCCTGCCGGTGCGGACGCTATCGGCATTATGCTGCAATACGGCATACTGATCAACATTGTACTGGCGGTGTTTAATATGACGCCTATTCCGCCCCTGGACGGTTCCTGGGTGCTCTATCACCTTTTGCCTGCGGACCTGGCTGCAATGTATAAGAAGATATTCCCCTACGGGTTTTTCATTATTCTGTTGCTTTTTATAACTAACGGTTTTAGCTTTATATTTTACATTGTCCAGTTCCTATATCAGTATGTCTTTCTCTCCGGCATCACCGGAAGAATAGCAGGGATATAGGTCTATATTTGGGGTTTGATTTTTTACCGTTTTCCTGTATTATGTCTTCTTCCTGACTACACGAATTCATTGGGATAAATATGACGTATAACGTATCCTTAGAAAATTTCCAGGGTCCGCTCGATCTGCTCCTGTTTCTGGTGCGCAAGAATGAGATTGAGATTGAAGACATTCCCATCATCACCATAACCGAGCAGTACATGGAATATATCGATATGATGAAGGCCCTGAATCTTGATGTTGCCGGTGAGTTCCTGGTTATGGCGGCAACTCTTATGTATTTGAAATCGCGGGCATTATTGCCCCGCACCGACGGCGATGAGGCCGAGGAAGAGCAGACCACCCTGGAGGATCTGAAGCGCCAGCTTCTTGAGTACGAACAGTATAAAGACGTTGCCCAGCGTCTGAAAGAGCAGAATATTCTTGAAAAAAATGTTTTTACCCGGGCCTGTTTCAACGAGCCCGTACCTGTCGACGATGAGCAGGCACTTACTGAAGCCAGCGTGTTTGATCTATTGCAGGCATTCAAGAAAATGCTCGAACGGGTCGGTGGAGACGAAGCCGGCTATGAGGTTGAATTTGAGCAGATTTCGGTCAAGGACAAGATGAGCGACGTGTTACAACTGCTTGAAGGCCACATGGGCGGGCTTCCGTTTGAACGCTTGTTCTCTGAAAACCCCGGCAAGGTTGAGCTTATCACCACGTTTCTGGCAATGCTTGAACTGATGAAAATGCAGGCGATTAGAATTTACCAGAACGCCAACTTCAGCAGTATTTACGTATATCCCATCGGCGACGAGGAACAACAGGGGGAAGCTGTAGGGGACAGCGAACAACTTTAATAGAAAGCATGGATTAAAGTAATGAGCCTGGAAACATATAAATCAGTAGTAGACGCTCTTATTTTCGCATCCGATGAACCATTGAGCGTACAGAAGATCAAACAGATTCTCGACGAAGGTGCCCATGAAGAAATAACAACCAAACTGGTCAAGGACATTATCGATGAAATAAACCGCGACAACCGTGACCAGCAACGGGGTTTTTTTCTGCAGGAAGTTGCCGGCGGTTTTCAGTACCGCACCCGGCCCAACTATGCCAACTGGGTTAAGAAACTGCGCAAATCAAAGCCGTTCCGCCTGACCCAGTCAACCCTTGAAACACTTGCCATTATCGCCTATCGTCAGCCCATCATACGGGCTGAAATAGATAAAATTCGCGGGGTCGATAGTGGCGGTATCATCAAGAACCTGCTCGAACGCAACCTGATAAAAATCATGGGCCGCAAGAACATTGCCGGCAGACCGTATCTTTTGGGAACAACCAAGCGGTTTCTGGAAGTGTTCGGGCTTGAGAAACTGGCGGATATGCCCTCGTTGAAAGACCTGGAAGAGCTTGACGGTGCCCAGTTGCCCAGCATCCTGCAAGAAACCGCACCTGAAAATATTATCGAAATCGATGACAGTGAAGAAGGGGCTGCAGCGGAAGATCGTCACGTTACCGAAGATGATATCGGCGCCCATATGGAAAGCCTTGAAAACGGCGGTGACGATACCCCTGCGGAAGCTACTGAAGAGCAACTGCCTGCCGAAGCCGCCCCAACACCGGATGCATCGGAAGTGAGCGAAACCACGGCATACGACGAGCCGGAATCTATTGCTACTGAAGCACAGCCCGAAACCGGGCCAGTAGAAGCTGAACCATCTGTTGAAGCAGCTTTATATGATGATGCAGCAGAGACCGGTTCCGTTGACGTTGAACCTTTGATGAGCGATGACCCCTCACCGGAAACCATGCCGGACCAGGTGCCTGAACAGCCTGAACCCGATGAGCCCCGGGAATAACCCGCCATTATTACATGGATTTACCTTTTTATGAGCAATTGACATACTATTTATAGTCTTGTAGGAGCGGCCTTCGGCCGCGATAAAGGACATGATATCCATATAGTGCATCAATCGCACCTAAAGGTGCTCCTACCATGCACATTCTATTTAATGTATTGCTATAATATTTTTGAATTGCTCAAACAGATTGTACACCCATGAAAGAACGACTCCAAAAAATAATTGCCGATTCAGGTCTCACGTCTCGTCGCAAAGCCGAAAAGCTCATAGAACAGGGCAGGGTATCGGTAAACGGAACCGTTGTTACCGAGCTGGGGACGAAGGCAGACCCCGCAAAGGATGCTATAGAAGTAGACGGCGACCAGATAGACGTGAGGCCCAACAAAATATACGTTATGCTGAACAAGCCCCCGGGCCATATCTGTTCCCTTACCGACCCGGAAGGACGGCCCACCGTCACGAAATTGATTGCAGACATTCCAGAGCGTCTGTATCCGGTGGGAAGGCTCGACTATGATACCGAAGGCCTGCTGATTCTTACCAACGACGGCACTTTTTCCCAAACCATGCAACATCCCCGGCATAATATACCAAGGATGTACAAAGTTAAGGTCAAGTCGGTTCCGAAAGAGGAATTGCTCAAGCAACTGAGAAGAGGCATTGTAATCGACGGCGTAAAGACCAACCGGTGCTGGATTAAAATCATCGAAAAAACCCGCAAGAATGCCTGGCTTGAAGTTGTGCTGAAGGAAGGCCGCAACCGTCAGATAAAGCAGATGTTCGAACGTATCAAACATCCGGTGCTGCGCATAGTGCGGGTGGCATTCGGTCCGCTGGAACTGGGCAGCCTCCCCCAGGGGCAATACCGGTTCCTTAAGAAGAAGGAAATTGAAGCCATCATGGAGAAAGTGAAGGGATAGGATCGTTATTTTGTTTTGCGATACGATCTGTTCCTGAACTTGGTGTCCGGAAAAATGAAGCTGTCGGGAGCTACGTCCTTCCTGATGATTGAGCCGCCGGTAATTTTTGCATTGCGTCCGATGGTAACACCACGCATGATGATGCAGTGGGGCCCGATCATAACATCCTCTTCAATCGTCACCTTGCCGAACTCATGGGGCATGATAGGGTTATCCCGCACGGATTCCTCCCGCATAATTTCAGAGACATCCGGTGCATAGGAGGTAATGAGCACGGCGTGACCGATGCTGACCCGTTTCTTTATCTCAATACCACCGCCGCCAAGTAATACGGCATAGGGGTCGATGTAGGCCGAATCGCCGATGCTGATGCCGCCACCGTAGTTGCACCACTCCTCACCCCCGCATTCAAGCAGGGTACCCTTGCAGATATAGACATTTTCTCCCAGGGTAAGCCGTTCCGGGTGCTTAATATGCACGTCCTCTTCCAAAGTAACGGTGGGATGTGACATTTCAAATTCATACTGTCGCTTCAATTCGCGGTATCCGCGTTTCAGTCGTTTTTTTAACCATTTGTAAAAACTTACTTTTTTCATGAAAAATCCCTTTTAAATTCAATGGTTACCAGCAACTTATACTACTACTTTTATGATAAAAGAATCAAATATTTTTCATTATGTATAAACCAGGTTTAAAAATAGTTTTGGATTTTGACTAAAAACATGATACATAGAATATGTTTGAAAATTCGTTTTAGGAATGTGATTAAAAGATGCTTTGAACGTTTGGGGGTACCATGAAGAATGCACAATCGATACAGCAACTGTATAAAGATGATGAAACACTGCGAATACTGCACCAGCAGGAAGCTAAAATTCAGGATCGGATAAAAAAGCGAAAAATCCGGATTGCAAAGGCGGAACATGTGGTGATGGAGCCTGCGACCGACCCTGTTTGTGATGAGCACGACAAAAAGCTTGAAGTCAGCGGTGTTGTTGACGGATCGGAAATCATTATTGCATGGTCAATGTATGATACAGACAAGCAGGTGTTTAATACCTATTCGTGCAGTGACTGCTCTGATAAGGTCGAAGCGTACGATTGCCCTGAGTGCGGTATTGTGCTGGGCCGGTATACGGTTGATGCCTACAAACTGAAATCAAAATCGCTTAAAAAAATGGGTGCAAAGGCCGGTTATTTTATAAGATGCTCTGTGTGCGACAGCCTGATCGGGTTCGGCGCTACAGGGCCGTACGGGGCTGTAGCCATAAAATAATACGATATATTATGCGGTGTCACAAAAGGATGCATGCAAAGTGCTATGCATCCTTTTTTTGTTTGGGAAAGCGGAGGGTAACCG